>CAZRKU010000129.1:0-6739 GCA_964600685.1 uncultured Frigidibacter sp.
GTCAGGCTCATAACCTGAAGGTCGCAGGTTCAAATCCTGCCCCCGCAACCAAAATATCACAACAATATCAAAGACATGTGCGCCGCCCTCCGGGGCGGTTTTTGCATAAGCGCAAGACGAGTCAACGCCACGTCAACGTTTTGAGAGTCGCGCGTGCAAGGACCGCGAGAGCGCCCTTGCAGCCTCCGTTGAAACCCAAGCTTTCGACTGTTATATGACTCAGTCATACCATGGAGGCGCGGATGACCATCAAAACCACCCTCAGCTTCACCGACCGGCACCACCAGTTCCTTTCGGAAAAGGTCGGGCAGGGCGTGTTCGCCACCCAGAGCGCTGCGGTGGCGGCCGCGTTGGAGCAGATGATGCAGGACGAACAGGAACGCGACGTGGCCCTCTCGGCCCTCGCGCTGGAAATCCGCGCCCGCTTGGAAACGCCGCGCGCTGCCTTCATCGACCAGGACGATGCCTTCGCCGCAGCTCGGGCGACAGTTGGCGCGGCCCGCGGCGCGTGAACTACCGCATCCGTTTCCATCCGCTCGTGGCGCGTGACCTCGACGCCATCGCACAGTGGATTCTGGGCTATGCCGGGCCCAACGTGGCCGCGCGGAAACTCGCCGAGATCGAGGCGGCCATAGCCACGCTGAAAACCACGCCGCACAAGGGCAGCCTGCGCGATGAAATCGCCCCTGGCCTGCGCGCCATCCCCGCAGGCCGGAAAGCCGTCATTGCCTTCGTGGTCGATGATGCCGCAATTGAAGTGCTGATCTACGCAATCACCTACGGTGGCGCGGACTGGGCCCTGCGCAGCAGCGCGCGTAGCCGGTAACAAAAAAAGTGGCGGCCTTTTGACGTCTTGTCTGGCCGGTTTCTTGCCGATCAATGGAAATCCCGGCTGGGGAACAGCTTCCTCGCCTGTTCGCGCGGATGGCGGGCGGTCGATCTGATACTGCCCCCAGCGGGCAGCTTCGCTTCGTCCGCGCGGCCGTCATTGGTGTCGATCATCACCGGGCGGCCGAGGGTTGCCAGCAGGTGCGACACATCCTCGACCCGTTCGGCAATCAGATGGGTGACCGGACCATCGCGCTCGATCCGCCCTGACACCCGGACCAGCCTCCCGGCAATCACCGCCTTGCGGAAAGTCTCGTAGACCTTCTTCCAGACCACCACATTCGCAGTGCCGGTCTCATCTTCCAGCGTCAGGAAGATCACGCCCGAAGCCGTGCCGGGCCGCTGGCGGGTGATGACAAGGCCTGTGACGGTGATGCGGCCTTTGGCCTCTGCAAGGCGATCATGTGGCAGGCTTTCCGGCAGGCGCGAGCGCAGCAGCTCCATCGGATGGGCGCGCAATGAGAGGCGCAACGAGAGGTAATCCTCGATCACCTCCTGGCCGAGCGTCATCTGCGGCAGGGTGACGGTCGGTTCGATGCCGCCTTCACCATCCGGTCCGAACAGCGGCAGTGGTGCAGGGGCCTTCAGTGCCTTGGCCGCCCAAAGCGCATCACGACGGGTAAGGCCAAGACCGGCGAAGGCATCGGCTTCGGCCAGCCGCTCCAGAGCGTCGGGGTGCAGGCCCGCCCGGCGCCAGAGGCTTTCGACATCGGGATAGCCATTGCCTCGGGCTGCGGCGATCCAGGAGGCATCCTCTTCGCGCATGCCCTTGATCTGCCGGAAGCCGAGCCGCAGGGCCAGGGCGCCATCGGGGCGCTGTTCCAGGGCGCAATCCCAGACCGAATGGTTGACCGAGATCGGCCTCACTTCCACGCCATGATCTCGGGCATCGCGCACCAACTGGGCTGGGGCGTAGAATCCCATCGGCTGGCTGTTCAGCAATGAGCAGGTGAACACCGCCTGATGGTGGCACTTCAGCCAGGCCGAGATATAGACCAGCCGGGCGAAACTGGCCGCGTGGGATTCAGGAAAGCCATAGCTGCCGAAACCTTCGATCTGGGCAAAACAGCGCGCCGCGAAATCAGCATCATAGCCCCGCGCCAGCATGCCGGAGACGAAGCGGTCGCGGAACGACCCGATGGTGCCCATGCGCTTGAAAGTGGCGAGTGAGCGGCGCAAGCGGTCGGCTTCGGACGGGGTAAAACCCGCCGCGACCACGGCAATCTGCATCGCCTGTTCCTGAAACAGCGGCACGCCATAGGTGCGGGCCAGCACCTCCATCAGGGCGGGGCCAAGGTCTTCGACTGGCTCGCGGCCCATGCGGCGGTTGATGAAGGGATGCACCATGCCGCCCTGGATTGGGCCGGGTCGGACGATGGCCACTTCGCAGACCAGATCATAAAAGGCGCGCGGCCGCATGCGGGGCAGGAAGTTCAGCTGCGCCCGGCTTTCCACCTGAAAGACGCCAATGGCGTCGGCCCGGCAGAGCATGTCGTAGATCGGCGGATCTTCGGGAGGGACGTTGGCCAGGGTCAGCTGCTGTCCGCGATGGTCGGCCAGAAGGCCAAAGGCCTTGCGGATACAGGTCAGCATGCCCAGCGCGAGGATATCGACCTTCAACAATCCCAAAGCGTCGATGTCGTCCTTGTCCCATTCAATGATGGTCCGGTCGTCCATCGCCGCATTCTCAATCGGGCACAGCTCGTCCAACCGCCCTTTGGTAATGACGAATCCGCCGACATGCTGCGACAGGTGGCGCGGGAAGCCGATGATCTCGCCGATCAGCTGTACGGCCAGTTGCACCCGCCGGTCCTCGATGGAGAGGCCCGCGTCACGCAAACGATCCTCGCCGGGGGCCGCCGAGGACCAGCCCCAGATCTGGCCGGAAAGCCGCGCGATCACATCCTGGCTGAGGCCCATGACCTTGCCCACCTCGCGGATGGCGGCACGGGACCGGAAATGGATCACCGTCGCCGTCAGCCCGGCGCGCTCGCGGCCGTAGCGCTCATAGATCCACTGGATCACCTCCTCGCGCCGCTCATGTTCGAAATCGACATCGATATCCGGCGGCTCGCCCCTCTCCTTGCTGATGAACCTCTCGAAGATCAGGGTGATGCTTTCGGGCGGCACCTCGGTGATGCCCAAGAGGTAGCAGACCACCGAATTGGCGGCAGAGCCGCGCCCCTGACAGAGGATGCCCTTTGCGCGGGCAAACTGGACGATGTCATGCACGGTCAGAAAATAGGGCGCGTAGTCCACCTCGCGGATCAGGGTCAGTTCCTTCTCGACCCGGTGGACGATCTTGGGCGGCGGCCCGGATGGATAGCGCCAATGCAGACCCTCGCGGGCAAGGCGTTCCAGCCGGTCTTGCGCCGGTTCGCCGTCTTGCGCCTCGTCGGGATACTGATAGCGCAGATCGTTCAGACGAAAGGCGCAGCGGTCGGCAATCTCCAGTGTGCGGCGCAGGGCGGCAGGGTGGCGGTGGAACAGCCGCGCCATCTCGACCCCCGACTTCAGGCGGCGTTCGCCATTGGCCAGCCGGTGCTCGCCGATGTTGTCGATGGTGCAGCCGACGCGCAGGCAGGTCAGTACGTCGGCCAGCGGACGCCGCGCCGCGCGGTGCATCAGCACATCGCCCACCGCGACCATGGGCAAGTTTGCACCTTGGGCCAGCACGGCCAATAGGTCGAGGCGGGCTTGATCGCGGCCATCATAGCGGGGGGCAGCGCCGAGAAAACACTGGCTGGGAAAGCTGCGGGCGATGCTCAGAAGATCGGCACGGCTGGCCTTCGGGTTGGCATCGTCCAGCGGGTCTGGGGAAAGGGCAATCAGGATCATCCCTTGCCCCCATGCGGTCAGATCAGCCCGTTGCAGGCGGCACTCGCCCTTGGGTGCGCGGCGCTTGCCCAAGGAGAGAAGCCGGGTCAGCCGCGACCAGGCTGCCAGATCGGTGGGCAGAGCCAGCCATTCGACCGTGCTGTCCGTCAGCACCAGCCGCGCCCCCGCGATCAGTTTCGGCAGGGGCGTGTCTGCCAAAGCAGGCGCACCCGTCTGGCCGGTGAAATGCGGCACGGTCTGGCGGCTGGAGTGGTCGGTGATGCGCTGCGAACGAATGGTCGGGCCGTCCTGTGCGGCCTCGGAGGTCGCCTGTGCCTCGTCTCGCAGCCTGGCCAGTTCCTTCAGTGCGGAGAAAGCCCGCACCACCCCTGCCACCGAATTGCGGTCGGTGATGGCGATGGCTGCAAGACCCAACTCAGTCGCGCGGGTGACCAGTTCCTCGGGATGCGATGCCCCGGTCAGGAAGGTGAAATTCGAGGTGACACACAACTCGGCATAGGGCTGGAAGCGGGGCGCGGTCATGCGAACTTCCCCTGAACGTACCAGTTTTGCGCCCCTGCGGGCGCAGGCCAACTCGTGTCCTGCGGGCCATTCCACCCCTGCGATTGCGGGGTCACGAACAGCCAGAGGCGCGGGCCTTCCTGCGTTTCGATCCGCCAGTAATCACGCAGACCAGAACGCCAGGCGGGATCGTCAAACCACCATTCCGGGGTGATCCGCTCCGGCCCCGTCGCGCGCAGGGTGGTGAACCGCATGCGCCGCCAGCGGAAACTGGCAGGGGGTGTGCCGGAGGCGGCTGTCACCGGCTCGGGCGGGAAGAGTGTGATTGGTCGTTTTGAGCCTGCGCGATGCGGTGACGGCTCCGGTGTCGAATAGGCGGCGGGGGCGAGGAGAAAACTGCGTTCCGGAATCAGGCTGGTCGCGGGCAGAAGCCGCAGCACCCGGTCAAAGCCGATCCGGTTGCCGACCGAAGACAGCAGGTCGGCCAAGGCATCGTCGTGCCGGATTGCCGGGCCACCGCCGATCTGCCCGCCGATCTGCTCTGGGGCAAGGGCCTCGGTCACGGGCGCGGACAGCCGCAGCCCGTCGATGCCGAAGCCGGAATCGATCTCGTCGACACCCCTGGCGAACAGCGCCGCGATCCGGACGGGGTCGCGCATCGGCCGGGCAAGGCCGATCTCGACCTGCGCCGTGCCGCGATCCACCCGCCGCAGTTCCAGCCGCACCCGCCGCGCGCCCATCCGATGCTGGGCCAGCTTGGCGCAAAGCCGATCCAGCAGGCGGTCCAGCCCGGCCATCACATCCGCTTGCAGCCCGATCGGCTCTGGCAGGGTCATCCGCACCCCGAAATGCGGAGCGTCCGGTTCCGCCGCCACAGGCTCCGCCTGCGCGCCCAGCGCCTGATCCAACCGCAGCACCAGCCCCGCCCCAAACCGCCGTGCCAGTGGTGCGCGCGGCAGGTGGACCAGATCGGCAATGCGCGCGAGACCAACCCGCGCCAGTGCCTCGGCCGTGTCGTGGCCCACTCTGAGCGACGTGACCGGCAGGTGCCCGATGCCCTCGGCCAGTCGCCCATCGGCAACGATTCCACCGCCGTGACGCGCAAGAGCATGGGCTGCCCCGCGGGTTCCGGCAATGGCGCTGGCGGCGTGAAGACCCGCCCGCTCCAGCCGGGCCTGCAGATCGTCGCGCAGATCGGCCTCGCCGCCGAAAAGATGCGGCACGCCCGAGATATCGGCCATCAGCGCATCGACGCCATCACATGCAACCATCGGGGCGTAGCGCCCAGCCCAGCGGCGTAAGGAGGCGAGGGTAGCGGCCTCGCGCGCAAGATCGGCGGGGCGGGTGGCGAGATCGGGGCAAATGGCGCGGGCATCGGCCAGCGCCATGCCGCGCGACAGGCCCCGTGCCGAAGCCGCTGTATTCAGACAATGCAGGTGATCGGCATTGCCCGACCGATGGGTCAGGGCAAAGGGCCCCTCAAAGGGCCGTGTCCGCAGGCTCGTGTCGCTGGCGAGCCTCGGAAACCATATGGACAGCAGCCGACGCGCCATTCCAGTTCAAGGTCCAGATTCCAATTGTTCCCTTTTTGTTCTTGATAAGACTCCAGCGATGCAGAGTCGAGTCCGCAGCCGTGCTGGCCACGGGTTCGCAAGTCCAGCGGGTCTCGGTGGCATTGCTGCCAGCCCCTTCGCGGATCAGCATCAGGCCGGTGGTGCGCCCGGCCTCGGCGGCCAATTGCAGGCGGCGTCCAGCGGTCAGGGAGAGTGGTTTTTCTGGTTCGGCGATGACCAGGCTGACCGGAGCCGCGCGCAGGGCTTCCTCGATGCACCACAGCAGATCGGTCTCGCCTACCGGACGAAACAAATGCAGCCGTTCGCCCACGCCACGCGGCAACCCGCGCAGCATCGGCAGTTCGGGCACATGGGCGGGCAGAATCCAGACCAGCGGGCCGGGGTGCCGCACCGCCTGAAACAGCGCGAAGGCCCGGCGGCCGCGCCCCTCGGCCTCGTGCACGCGCCGCGCGCGCAGATCGAAAGGATCGGCGGGATTGGTGGCTGGACCAAGATCAGCCCGCATCTTCGCGCACTCCTTCCGCCACGATCTGCAGCATTCCGTCAGCCAACGGGCGTTGCAGCCGCAGCGCGTCAGACACGGGCGCGGTCAGCCACAGTCGCCATTCCTCGGGTTTGGTCAAGATGACCGGCATCGCCTTGGGATGGACAGGGGCCACCTCGCGGTTGGGCGGACAGGTCAGAAAGCCGAACAGCTCCGCCGTCACCTCGCCCTCCTTAAACTTGCGCACCGAGGTCCATTCGGTGCGGATGCCCGCGAAGAAGGCCAGCGGTCGATCCTCGCCAAGCGCGAACCAGACTGGATGATTGCGGAGGGCACCCGGGCGGCTGTCGATCTCGGAAAAGCTGGTGAAGGGCACGAGGCAGCGATGCGGCACCCCAAGCCAGCGCCGCCAATGCGGCGAGGCCACATTGCGGATGTTGGTTACACCGGGATC
>CAZRKU010000130.1:0-6528 GCA_964600685.1 uncultured Frigidibacter sp.
GCCCAAGGGCGTGGATTATGTGATCCCCGGCAATGACGACGCGGCACGCGCCATCGCGCTTTACTGCGATCTCGTCAGCCGTGCGGCGCTTGACGGCATGACCGCCCAGATGGGTGCGGCGGGCGTTGACCTTGGCGCGCTGACCGAGGCCCCGGCCGAGATCATGGGCGAAGAGGCCAGCGCCTGAGGATCGGGCAGGGGGCGCGACCGCCCCCCGTCACTCAGGTTTCATCGGGCGGGGATATGTCCCCGCCTGACCCATTCACAAGTCCTAGAGGAGAGCGGTCATGACGATCACCGCGAGCATGGTGAAAGAACTGCGCGAAGCCACCGGCGCAGGGATGATGGATGCCAAGAAGGCGCTGACCGAAACCGGCGGCGACATGGAAGCGGCCGTCGACTGGCTGCGCACCAAGGGCCTGGCGAAAGCCGCCAAGAAGGCCGACCGCGTTGCCGCCGAAGGGCTGATCGGCGTGGCGGTGCGCGACGGGCGCGGCGTGGCGATCGAGCTGAACTCGGAAACCGATTTCGTGGCCAAGAACGCCGACTTCCAGGCGCTGGTGCGCGAAATCTCGAACGTGGCGCTGGAAACGGCGGATTCGGTCGAGGTGTTGCATCAGACGCATCTGAACGGCAAGCCCGTGTCCGAAGTGTTGACCGACGCCATTGCGCGCATCGGCGAGAACATGACGTTGCGCCGGATGCACGTTCTGGAAGGCGACTCGATCGTGCATTACGTGCACAACGCCGCTGCGGACGGCATGGGCAAGATCGGCGTTCTGGTGGCGCTGAAGGGCAAGGATGCGGGCATCGGCAAGCAGATCGCCATGCACATCGCCGCCGCCAGCCCGATGGCGCTGTCGGAAGCCCAGCTTGACCCGGTCGTGGTCGAGCGGGAGCGCACCGTCCAGACCCAGAAGGCGCTTGAGGAAAACGCCACCTCCTCCAAGCCGAAGCCCGAGGCGGTGATCCAGAACAACATCATCCCGGGCCGGATGAAGAAGTTCCTCGAAGAAGTCACCCTTCTGAACCAGAAGTTCGTGATGAATCCCGAGATTACCGTCGAACAGGCCGCCAAGGACGCGGGCGTGGAGATCACAGGCTTCGTGCGCGTGGTCGTCGGCGAAGGGATCGAGAAGAAGGAAGAGGACTTCGCCGCCGAAGTCGCCAAGACCCTTCAGGGCGCCTGAGCGTCACAAATGCTCAAGGATGAGAGGGGCACCGGTTTCGGTGCCCTTTTTCGTTTGGGCGCGCGTGTCCGGCGGGCCAAACAAAAACGGTGCGGTTCATCACGAACCGCACCGCCTTAAGCGCGCCGCACCTGTTGGGGATGAGGACAGGCGCCACTTGGAGAAATGTGCCCGAGCAGAAAAACCCTGACACATCCGATCCGGTTTCCCGGTCGGCCGCGTCGCAACGAGAATACGAAGCTTTGCGACCCGTCGTTCCCGGCTTTCGCCACCACTCACGGAACATCGTCAATAGTCGCAATTTACGCAGCGTAAAGACAGTAGGGAAATCCTTACCTCGACATCCCCGCAGGCCCTTCAGGCAAGGCGCAGTTCGGGCACGACGAAGATCTGATTGCGGAAGGACGCCATCAGGACCGCCTGTGCCGTGGTTTCGACATCGAGCACCTCGCGCGCCAGCCGCAGGTGCTTTTCCACGGTCGCCGGGGTCAGCCCCATGATGATCGCGATGTCCTGCGTCGTCTTGCCGTCGCCCACCCATTCGAGCGCCTCGCGCTGGCGCGCCGTGAGGGTCTTGCGCGACAGGTAGGGCAGGGCCGAGATGCGCAGGTGGCAGACATTGTTCAACACGTTGATTTCACGGCCATTTTCTGCCCAGATATCTTCGACATCGGCCTGCATCAGCCCGGCGCGTGCGCAAAGGCCGATGCCGCCCTTCGCGCGGACCGACACTTCGCGAAAGCCGATCGAGTAACCGGCGACCACGCCGAACTTCCGGTTCAGGTCGATCACCCGGCGCTCGTCCGACGTCACGCTGGGCGAACGCATGCGTTCCTGCACCAGGCACCAGGACTGCGCGCCGACATGATTGGCCGCCCAGCGCACCATCGGCGCGGCGCGGTACAACCCCCCGTTGACGTATTGCCTGACATAGTCGGGGTGATGATTGGTCAGGATGAGGGAATCATCGATGCTGCTCAGGGCATTCGGCGGCTTGAACCGCGTGAAGCCATAAAGCAGCCGATCGAACCCGAAGGATGCCATCTTTGTGGTGTGCAGGCCCCAGATCTCTTCGATGGTCGTGGCGCGCAGCACCTGATCGAGATAGTCGATGCCGGTTTCCGTCGCGCTGTCGGCTGCTGGCGTCGTCATGGGCGGTCACCCGACGCAAGTTCGGAGGATACAAAGAAAATCTGGCCGAAATCTGCGCTGGCCATTGCAATTCCCGCAATTCATCCCCGAATGTCTACCTGCCATGGTTCTGAACCATTGTCGAGACGGCGCACATTTCCTAAGGGTGCATTGCAAACAGCTTGTCACAATCTTGTGGTGAAAGGATGGCGATGTCGGATTGGGATGTGATCATTGCGGGCGGTGCCGTCACCGGCTCATCCGCCGCCTGGTGGCTTCTGGGCGCGCAGCCCGGCCTCAGGGTTCTGGTGGTCGAACCCGACCCGACCTATGCCAAGGCCGCCACCGCGCTGTCGGTCGCCTCGGTGCGCGGGCAGTTTTCCAACCCGGTGAATGTGGAAATCTCGCGCTTTGGCGTCGACTTCATCCGTCACTTCGGCGACCGGATCGGGCCGGAGGGCGGGGTGCCCTCGCTCGGGCTCAAGGAAAACGGCTATCTGTTCCTGACCGGCACGCTAAGCGGCGCCGCGGTGATGGAGGAACTGGCCGCCATGCAGCGCGGGCTTGGGGCCACGACCCGCGTGCTTGATCCGGCGGAGCTGAAGGCGCGTTACCCCTGGATGAACGTCGACGATGTCGTGGCGGGCAGTCTGGGATCGGGCGATGAGGGCTGGTTCGACAACATGGGCCTGCTGAACGGTTTTCGCAACGGCGCACGGGCGCGGGGCGCGACCTACCGACGCGACAGCGTGGCCGGGCTGGAGATGCAGGGCGACCGGGTCGTTGCGGTCAACCTCGCCGAAGGCGGGCGGGTGACGTGCGATGCCTTCCTGAACGCCGCCGGCACGGCCTCAACCGGGATATGCCGGATGGCCGGGCTGGAGTTCCCGGTCGAGCCGCGCAAGCGCACGGTCTTCGTCGTCGACGCGCCGAACGCGCGCCACCCTGAAGCCCCGCTGATCATCGACCATTCCGGCATTTACCTGCGCCCCGAACACGGCCAGTGGATCACCGCCACCGTGCCCGACGATGACGGCCCCTGCGCGCGTGACGACTGGGAGCCGGATCATGCCCAGTTCGAGGATCTGATCTGGCCGCGCCTCTATCAGCGTGCCGAAGGGTTCGACGCGGTCAAGGTCACGCGGCTTTGGGTCGGGCACTACGATTACAACCGGCTTGACCAGAACGCGGTCCTCGGCCGCTGGCCGGGCACCGCGAACTTCTACATCGCCGCCGGATTTTCGGGCCACGGGCTGCAACAGGCCCCGGCCGTCGGGCGCGGGCTGTCAGAGGTCATTCTGACCGGCAGCTGGCAGACGCTGGACCTGTCGCCCCTGGGCGCGGAGCGGATCATCGCGAACCGCCCGTTCCTGGAACGTGCAGTGGTCTAGAAGGCTGGGCCGAAACCGGGCAGGGGCCGCTTCACAACCCGTTCACCGGCACTTTCAGGAAGGTGTGCCCGTCTTCATCGGCGGGCGGCATCTGACCGGCCCGCATGTTCACCTGAAGCGAGGGGATGATCAGTTTGGGCATCCCCAGCGTCTTGTCGCGGGCTTCGCGCATCGCAATGAATTCCTCTTCGGACTTGCCGCTGACATGGACATTGCGCTGTTTTTCTTCGCCCACAGTCGTTTCCCAGGCGTAGGTGTCGCGTCCCGGCGCCTTGTAGTCGTGGCAGACGAAAATCCGCGTCTCGTCGGGCAGGGTCAGGATCTTCTGGATCGACGCATAGAGGGCTTCCGCCGATCCGCCGGGAAAGTCGCAGCGCGCCGTGCCGAAATCCGGCATGAACAGCGTATCGCCCACGAAGGCCGCATCGCCGACCACATAGGTCATGCAGGCCGGCGTATGGCCCGGCGTATGCAGGACGCGGCCGGTCAAGCCACCGACCGTAAATGTGTCACCATCGCGGAAAAGCTGATCAAACTGGCTGCCGTCGCGCTGAAACTCGGTGCCTTCGTTGAAAATCTTGCCGAACGTATCTTGCACCACCGTGATGTTGGCGCCGATCCCGATCCGGCCGCCGAGCTGTTGCTGAATGTAGGGCGCGGCCGACAGATGATCGGCATGGACATGGGTTTCCAGGATCCACTCGACCGTCAGGCCGGCCTTCTGGACATGGGCAATCACTGCATCCGCCGAGCGCGTATCGGTGCGGCCAGAGGAATAGTCGAAGTCCAGGACCGAATCGACAATGGAGCAGGCACTGCTGTGCGGGTCTTTGACCAGAAAGGTGACGGTATTGGTCGCTTCATCAAAAAATCCTGTCACTTCAGGATGTTGCGCGATGTTTTCTTGCGTCGACATGCCCATTTCCTTTCGCTGCCTGTCCCGAAAATATACGAACGGCATAACACATTTCAAGTCATGAATATGTATGCCGCTTGATCGGGGCAGGGGATCAGCCGTGCCGCCATTTTATCGAACAGCCGATCGAGGCGAGCTGATCCTTCGGCCCTGCGCCGGTGTGCGCCACTTGCAGCATAGCCTCGAAAAGTTCCCGGCGCGCGTCGGACGGGCCGGGAAGGCGGCCGGACGCGTCGATGCGTCCGCGATATTGCAGCCCAAGCGCGGCATTGTAGCCGAAGAAATCCGGCGTGCAGGCCGCACCATAGGCCCGCGCGACATCCTGCGTCTCGTCGAAGAGATAAGGAAACGGAAAGGCCCGGTCGCGCGCCAGGGTGCGCATCCGCTCGGGCCCGTCCTCGGGATAGGCGACCGGATCGTTCGCCGAGATCGCGGCCACACCGATGCCCATGGTTCTCAGGTCGCGCGCATCGCGCAGGATGCGGTCCAGCACTGCCATCACATAGGGGCAGTGGTTGCAGATGAACATGATCAGCGCGCCGCGCGGCCCGGTTACATCCTTCAGCGACCAGATGCGTCCCTCGGTATCAGCGAGCGCAAAGTCGGGCGCTTTCCGGCCGAAGTCACAAAACGGGGCTGTCACAGCCATGGCCGCCTCCTAGAGGACGATGCGCGGGGCGGCCTCCGCCGCCTTGCGGATCGCGCTGATGTTCTTGCCATAAACCTCGGGCCGGTCGACAGAGCCGCCGGAAAAGACGCCGGAACCCGCGACCAGGACATCGGCACCCGCCGCGGTGACCAGGGGGGCGGTCTCGGCCGTGATGCCGCCGTCAATCTCGATCTGGATCGGCCGGTCACCGATCATGGCCCGCAAGGACCGCACCTTGTCGATCTGCGAATGAATGAACTTCTGCCCGCCGAAGCCGGGGTTCACCGTCATCACACAAATGAGGTCCACCATGTCGAGAAGATCGGTCGCCACCGCCGCCGGTGTGCCTGGATTGAGGGCCAGACCCGCTTTTTTTCCAAGCGCACGAATGGCTTGCAGGGTGCGATGAATGTGGGGGCTGGCCTCGTAATGCGCGGTGATCACGTCGGCACCCGCATCGGCATAGGCCTGAAGCGAGGCATCGACCGGCGCAATCATCAGGTGCACGTCCATGACGGTCTTGATGTGCGGGCGAATGGCCTTGCACAGTTGCGGGCCGAAAGTCAGGTTCGGCACGAAATGATTGTCCATCACGTCGACATGCACCCAGTCGGCGCCTTGCGCCTCGATGGCGCGGATCTCGGCGCCGAAACTGGCGAAATCGGCGGACAGGATCGACGGGGCGATCAGGATGGAATGTCTGGACATGGAGGGTGGCACCTGGGTTGATCCGTGACAGACATATGGCTGAAATGTGCAGAGTCGAAAAGGCCTTGCAACATGCACGCCGTCGCACAGTATCAGTAAAGTTACATAATACCGATTATCGGTCTTTTTCTTGTAAGCGCAAAGTAGAAGTGTCGCACCTGAGCAAAGTTAGAATGTCGCCCTGTCCTTCTGGCAAGAGGAGTCGGCGGCATGGGATGGGTGCTGATGAGCGAGCGCGAGGTTCACCGCGTCGAGGTTTTGTCGAGCGTTGTTGCGCGGCGGATGTCGACGTCAGAAGCTGCTTCAGTCTTGTGCCTGAGTGACCGACAAGTTCAGCGCCTGCTGAGGACATTTCGCGAGGATGGCGCGGTCGCCTTGCGGCACAAGGCGCGTGGCCGGCCGTCGAACAACCGCAGCCTGGAAGGTTTGCGGGATCTGACCCTTTCGATCGTGCGCGAGCGCTATGCCGATTTCGGCCCGACCTTGGCGGCCGAGAAACGCGCCGACCGCAGCCGTGCTGAAGCGGCATCCCATGCCGCAGAA
>CAZRKU010000131.1:0-6449 GCA_964600685.1 uncultured Frigidibacter sp.
ACGAACACATCGGCGATCGGCGCGTTGGAAATCCACATCTTCGAGCCATTCAGCACATAGCCGTTCGCGGTCTTCACTGCGCGGGTCTTCATGCCTGCGGGGTCGGAGCCCGCGTCTGGTTCGGTCAGGCCGAAGCAGCCGATGAATTCGCCCGAAGCGAGTTTCGGCAGATATTTCCTGCGCTGCTCTTCCGAGCCGTAGGCGTAGATCGGATACATGACGAGCGAGGACTGCACCGACATCATCGACCGATAGCCGCTGTCGACCCGCTCCACTTCCCGCGCCACCAGACCGTAGGCGACATAGGACGCCCCCAGCCCGCCGTATTCCTCGGGCACCGTCACGCCCAGAAGGCCCATCTCGCCCATCTCGCGGAAGATCGCCGGATCGGTCTTTTCCTCGCGGTAGGCCTCCGTCACGCGCGGCAGGAGTTTCTCCTGCGCATAGGCGCGGGCACCGTCGCGCAACATGCGCTCCTCCTCCGTCAGCTGGTCGTTCAGCCGGAACGGATCCTCCCAGTCGAAGCTGGACAGATCGGGGGCGTCTTTCGGTTTCAGGGCCATGGGTGATCTCCTCAGGCGAGCGATTGGCAAAAGCGGGCGATACGTTTGCAGGCCTCGGTCAGCGAGGCGCGCGAGTAGGCATAGGACAGGCGGAAGTGGCCCGGCACGCCGAAGGCGCGGCCAGGGACGAGCGCGACCCCTTCGGCATCCAGCAGCGCGCGGCAGAAATCGGCGTCCTTTTCGATGCGGACCCCGGCGGGGGTCGTCTTGCCAAACGCCGCCGTGCAGTCGGGGAACAGATAAAAAGCCCCGTCCGCCGAACCGCAGCGGATCAGGCCGGTGGCGTTCAGCGCATCCCGCACCATGTCGCGGCGGGCGCGGAAATCGTCGTTGCGTTCCGCCAGCATCTGCTGGTCGCCGGTCAGGGCTGCCAGCGCCGCCGCCTGGCCGACGGACGAGGCGCCCGAGGTGATCTGGCCCTGAACGGCAACCATCGCCTCGATCAGCCTCTTCGGCGCGATGCCCCAGCCGATGCGCCAACCGGTCATGGCGTAGGATTTCGAGACGCCGTTCACGATCAGCGTCCGCTCGGCCAGATCAGGCGCGGCCATTCGGAAGGAGGTGAAGGGGACGTAGCAGATGTGCTGATAGATTTCGTCGGCGATGATGCCGACATGGGGGCTGTCGCGCAGCACCTCGGCCAGTGCCCGAAGCTGGGGGACGGAATAGACCGCACCCGAAGGGTTGCCGGGCGAGTTCAGCAACAGCCAGCGCGTGCGGGGGGTGATCGCCGCGCGCAATTGGTCGGCGGTGATCGCGAAGCCGTCCTCGGCCGCGGTGGCGATCACGACCGGTTTGCCGCCGCAGACGCCGATGATGTCGGGATAAGACGTCCAGTAGGGCGCGCCGATGATGACCTCGTCACCCGGCTCGACGGTCGCGAACATCGCGTTGAAGATCACCTGCTTGGCGCCGGTGCAGACGATGACCTCGCCCGCCTCGGGCCGGTAGCCGTTCACCCGCTCGCAATCCGCCGCGATGGCCTGGCGCAGCGCCAATGTGCCGACGGTCGCGGTGTAGGTCGTCTCGCCTGCCTGCGCGGCTTTGTAGGCGGCATCGGTGACCGACGCGGGTGTCGCGAAATCCGGCTCGCCCGTGCCCAGCGAGATCACGTCGCGCCCCGCCTTCTTCAGCGCGGCTGCCGCTTCGGAGATCTGCAGGATTTCCGACAGTTCCACATCGGCGATGCGGGCGGCGCGGCGGAACGGATCGGACATGGAGCACCCCATAGATTCGGCTCTCTATGCAGTTAGGCCATTGTTCACGGCCAAAATAACCCTATTCTGGCGATACTATATGCATGGAGAGCATACATGGCAGTGCCGCGCCGTTTTCTGCCCTCGATCAGCCTGCTGCAGGCTTTCGAAGCCGTCTGCCGGACCGGCTCGACGCTCGCAGCGGCGCGCGATCTGGACCTCACGCAGGGCGCGGTCAGCCGCCTGATCCAGAATCTGGAAGCCCAGCTGGGCGTCGCGCTTTTCCTGCGCGAGGGCCGACGGCTGGTGCCGACCGAAGCGGCGCTTTCCTATGCGCGCGACGTGGTCAAGGCGCTGGACCTGATCTCGCGCGGGTCGATGCGGGTCAGGTCGAACACCGGCGGGGGAACCCTGTCGCTGTCGATCCTGCCGACCCTCGGCACGCGCTGGCTCGCGCCGCGCCTGCCGCGCTTTCTGGCGGCCCATCCGGGCGTCACGATCAACCTGGGTACGCGGCTCCGCCCCTTCGATTTCGAAGAGGAGGGTTTTGATGCCGCCATCCATTTCGGCGCGGAAACCTGGCCGAACGCAGGCTTTCTGAAACTGTTCGACGAACGGCTTGTCGCCTGCTGCGCGCCGGAGTTTCTGGCCCGTCACCCGGTCAATGAGGCGCGCGACCTCCTGTCACTGCCGCTCCTGCAGCTCGAAACCCGCCCGTCAGCCTGGCCCAGCTGGTTTCGCCAGCACGGGATCGAGGCGCCACTGCCCTATGGGATGCTATTCGACCAGTTCGGCCCGATGATCCAGTCGGCGATCTTCGGGCTGGGCGTCGCGCTTCTGCCCGAATTTCTGGCCAAGACCGAACTTGCCGACGGGCGGCTTGTGACCGCCTGGGGGCAACCGGCCATCGGTGACGGCAGCTATTATCTGGTCTGGCCCAAGATCGGCGAATGGTATCCGCCCCTGCAGGCTTTTCGCGCCTGGCTGGCCGAGGAGGCCGCCGATCCCGATGGCACTGCCTTCCTGCCGGGTTGACCGTCAGGTCAAATCACAGCACTGTCGCCCACATCATGAACCACCGCGCCGACATACACGACCGACTTGCTGCCTCGCTGAAATCGGCGCGGAAGTCCAAAGGCTTGAGTCTTGATGCGGTGGCCAAGCTGTCCGGGGTCAGCCGGTCGATGGTCAGCCAGATCGAACGGGGGGAGAGCAGTCCCACCGTCGCAACGCTCTGGAACCTGACCCAAGCCTTGCAGGTCGATTTCGCCGGCCTGCTGGAGGGCAAGACCACGCCGGGGATCGAAGTGATCCGCGCCGACAGCGCCCCCACGATCAACGGGCGGGGTCAGGGGGTGCGCATCCGCATCCTGAGCCCGGCGGAAGCTGCGGGCGAGCATGAAGTCTATGAACTGTCCTTTGCCGAGGGCGGCGTTCTGGCCTCCGACCCCCATAGTCCCGGCTGCCGGGAACATCTGACCGTGCTGGAAGGGACCGTGCAGGTTCAGTCGGGCGAGGAGGAGCGCCAGTTGAAGACCGGCGACACTGCCCGCTATTTTGCCGATCGGCCCCACCAGATTTCAGCCGAAGGTCCGGCGCGTGCGATTCTGATCGTGCAGAACAGCTGAGATTTGCCCGGCTGCAGGCGAGGGAGCCTTCGGCGGGGACATTTTAAGACAGAAATTACTCAGAATCCGTATTTGCGGATGTTGTTCCGCTATATTGACATATGACGCTTTCATCGGCACTGTCCGTCATACAGGAGGAGTATCTGCCATGTCGGAAAAATCTGCCTTCCTCGACCACATGCGGGCCACGCTGTCTGGTATCGAGGCCGAGGGCCTGCTGAAACGCGAAAGGCTGATCACTTCGGCGCAGGGCAAGCAGGTGAAGGTCGGGGACCGGTTCCTTCTGAACCTCTGCGCCAACAATTACCTGGGCCTTGCCGACGATCCAACACTGATCGCCGCGGCGAAGAAGGCGATGGACGATCATGGCTACGGCATGGCTTCGGTCCGCTTCATCTGCGGGACACAGGACATTCACCGCGCGCTGGAGGAACGGCTGGCGCGCTTCCTGGGCAAGGACGACGCCATCCTCTATGCCGCCTGCTTCGACGCCAACGGCGGGCTGTTCGAACCGCTGCTGGGGCCGGAAGATGCGGTGATTTCCGACGCGCTGAACCATGCCTCGATCATCGACGGCATCCGGCTGTGCAAGGCCGAACGCTACCGCTACGCCAATTCCGACATGAACGAACTTGAGACGCGGCTGCAGGAAGCGCGGCAGAAGGGCGCGCGCCATATCCTGATCGCCACCGACGGCGTCTTTTCGATGGACGGCTACCTGGCGCAGCTGCGCGAGATCACGGCGCTGGCCGGAAAATACGGGGCGATGGTGATGGTCGACGACTGCCACGCCACCGGTTTCATGGGACCGCAGGGGCGCGGCACGCCGCACCACGCCCATGTCGCGCACAAGGTCGATATCATCACCGGCACGCTGGGCAAGGCGCTGGGCGGCGCTCTGGGCGGTTACGTCGCCGGGCCGCAGGCGGTGATCGACGTTTTGCGGCAGCGGTCGCGGCCCTATCTGTTTTCCAACGCCCTGCCGCCGGCGGTGGTGGCGGCGGGGCTGGCCGCGGTCGATCTGGTCGAGGCGGCGGATGATCGGCGCACGCAGCTTTTCGACAACGCACGCTACTGGCGGGCGGGGTTGGCCCAGGCGGGGTTCCGGCTGCTGCCGGGCGAACATCCGATCGTGCCGGTGATGCTGGGCGATGCGGCGCTGGCGCAGCGGATGGCCGCCGAGCTGTTCGAACGGGAAGTCTATGTCGCAGGCTTCTTCTTCCCCGTGGTGCCGAAGGGTCAGGCCCGCATCCGCACCCAGATGAACGCGCGGCTGACCCGCAAGGATCTTGATTTTGCGCTCGACGCCTTCCGCGCGGCGGGCAAAGCGGTGGGGGCACTCTGATGTCGAATGAAATGAAAGCGCTGGTGAAGGCCAAACCCGAGCCGGGCCTCTGGATGGAACGCCGCCCGGTGCCCGAGATCGGCCCCGACGATGTGCTGATCCGCATCAACAAGACCGGCATCTGCGGCACCGACATCCATATCTGGAACTGGGACGAATGGGCGGCGCGCACCGTTCCCGTGCCGCTGGTCACCGGCCACGAATTCGCGGGCGAGATCGTCGAACTGGGTCGCAATGTCACCGATCTGACGGTCGGCCAGCGCTGTTCCGGCGAAGGCCATCTGATCGGCCATCAGAGCCGCCAGTCACGGTCGGGCAAGTTCCACCTCGACCCCGAAACCCGCGGGATCGGGGTGAATGAACCGGGCGCCTTCGCCGAGTATCTGCGCCTGCCCGCCTTCAACGTGGTGCCCCTGCCCGACGAGATCGACGATGAGATCGGGGCAATCCTCGATCCCCTCGGCAATGCCGTCCATACGGCCCTGTCCTTCGATCTGATCGGCGAGGATGTGCTGATCACCGGCGCCGGGCCGATCGGCATCATGGCGGGCGCCATCGCCCGCCATGTCGGCGCGCGCCATGTGGTGATCACCGACATCAACCAGGCGCGGCTCGATCTGGCCGCAGATGTCGCGGATGTGGTGCCGGTGAACGTGACCAAGGAAAGCCTCAATGACGTGCAGGCCCGGCTGAAGATGGCGCAGGGCTTTGACGTCGGCATGGAGATGTCGGGCAATCAGGCGGCGCTCGACCAGATGGTCGAAGCGATGGTGATGGGCGGGCGGATCGCCATGCTGGGCATCCCGCCCGGCAAGTCGCCGGTGGACTGGAGCCGCATCGTTTTCAAGGCCATCACCATCAAGGGCGTCTACGGCCGCGAGATTTTCGAGACCTGGTACAAGATGATCGCGATGCTGCAAAACGGCCTCGACGTGCGCAAGGTCATCACCCACCGCTTCAAGGTAGACGAGTTCAAGGACGGGTTCGCGGCGATGAAATCTGGCCTTTCGGGCAAGGTCGTGCTGGACTGGCGCTGATCACTCCGGGGGAAGCAGGTGGCGGCCAATCTGAAGACACTCTTCCAGCTTGACCCCGCGGTCTGCTTCCTGAACCACGGCTCCTACGGAGCCTGCCCGCGGCCGGTATTCGCGACCTATCAGGAGTGGCAGGCGCGGCTGGAACGGCAGCCGGTGGCCTTCATGAACCCGCGCCATCTGGCGGACCGGTTTGCCGAGGTGCGGACGGCGCTTGGCGAGGCCCTGGGTGCGGCGGCGGATGATCTTGTCAGCGTTCCGAATGCCACGGCAGGCCTGAACATCATTGCCCGGTCGCTGCCCCTTGCGCCGGGCGACGAGATCCTGACGACCGACCACGAATATGCAGCATTGGAAAAGACCTGGGCCTTCGTCACGGCGCGGACCGGGGCGGTCATCCGTAGGGTTGAGGTGCCCCTGCCCCTGGCGTCCGAGGCGGATTTTACCGATGCAATTCGGGCGGGTTTCGGGCCGCGCACCAAGGTGCTGTTCCTGAGCCACATCACCTCGCCGACCGCACTGCTGTTTCCGATCGGTCGGGTCGTTGCCGAAACGCGGGAACGGTCGATCTGGACGGTCATCGACGGGGCCCATGCGCCGGGGCACATCCCATTGAATCTGCGGGATTTAGGTGCGGATTTCTATGTGGGGAACTGCCACAAATGGATGATGGCCCCGAAAGG
>CAZRKU010000132.1:0-6350 GCA_964600685.1 uncultured Frigidibacter sp.
CCACGCCGACGCCGAAGGCCGCCGCCACCACCTGCGCCACCTTCTGGTTCAACCACTGGCCCATCACCGTGCCGCAATGGTTCAGATGGATCGAGCCATCCTGGAAGACATGCACCAGCGCGCCCGCCTGATTGAGGAAGGTCAGCGTGAAGGAAATCCCGAACTTCACCGGCGTCAGGGCGATGCCTTTCTTCAGGATCGGGTTCGTCGCGTTCCACTCCGCCACCGCGGCCTGGCGTGCCGCGAAACCGGCGTCCGCCTCAAGTTTCGCCACCAGACCGTTCAGGATGAAATCCTCGACCTCCATGTGATAGGGGGTCGTCTGCACCTCGTTCATTTTGGCCGAACTATCCCGGGGTCGTCCATTGGTATCGCCATTGGTCCGAGAGACCAATGGGCTGGGGGGCGGCGCCCCCGCGTCGCGGTAGAAATTCAGCTTGCGCACCTCGGTCGGATCGCGGCCGAGGTCATGGGCGATATGGTCCATCACCCGCTCGATCCCGATCATGCCCTGCGGGCCGCCGAAGCCGCGATAGGCGGTGGCCGATTGGGTATTGGTCTTCAGCCGGTGGCTTTCGATCCGGACATGTTCCAGATTGTAGGCATTGTCGGCGTGGAGCATGGCGCGGTCGGCGACCGGCAGCGACAGATCCTGCGACCAGCCGCAGCGGGCAAGCTGGCGGAATTCGAGGCCGAGGATGCGTCCCTCGTCCGTCACGCCGACCCGATACTCGATCCGAAAATCATGGCGCTTGCCGGTGATCACCATGTCGTCGTCGCGGTCATAGCGCATCTTGCAGGCCCGCCCGGTGGCGCGGGCGGCAACGGCACAGGCGACGGCCAGCGCATTGCCCTGACTTTCCTTGCCGCCAAATCCCCCGCCCATGCGGCGCATTTCCACACGCACGGCGTTCATCGGCACCCCGATCGCCTCGGCGACCTTGTGCTGGATCTCGGTCGGATGCTGGGTGGAGGACTGGATGATCATCCCCCCTTCCTGCGGCAGGGCGAGCGCCGCCTGACCTTCGAGATAGAAATGTTCCTGCCCGCCCATGTCGAAGCGGCCCTTGATCCGGCGCGGCGCTTCGGCGATGGTCCTGGCCGGGTCGCCCTTGGTCCAGACCACCGGGCCGGCTTCGAAGCGGCTGTTGGCGGCAAGCGCCTGCTCGATCGTCAGCAACGCAGGCTTTTCGGCGTAGGTGATCCTGCCCAGCTTCGCCGCCTTGCGGGCCGCCAGATGGCTTTCGGCCACCACCAGAAAGACCGGCTGGCCGGCATAATGCACGCTGCCCGTGGCCAGCATCGGCTCATCATGGGCCGAGGGGGACACATCGTTGGCGAAGGGCAGGTCGGTTGCAGTCAGAACCGCCACCACGCCCGGCGCGGCACGGGCGGCGGACAGGTCCATCGCCGTGATATCGCCATGCGCGACGGTGGACAGGCCGAAGGCTAGATGCAGCGTGCCAGCGGGTACCGGCTGATCATCCACATAGCGCGCGCGCCCCGTCACATGCAGGGCGGCGGAATCGTGGGGCAGGGGGGTGCCGACGCTCATGCCTCCACCTCCAGAACCGAAACCGGCTCGCCGTTGCACTCGTGGAAGTACCGCAGCAGAAGGTTCTCTGCCGCCTTCAGCCGGTAATCGGCACTGGCGCGCATGTCGCTCATCGGCACGAAGTCACGGGCAAAGGCGGGCAGGGCGGCGCTGATCGTCGCGATGTTCCAGCTTCGCCCGGTCAGCGCGGCTTCAACAGCCGCCGCGCGCTTGGGAATGCCGGCCATGCCGCCGAAGGCGATGCGCGCGGTTTCGATTTTCGAACCTTTTCTGGTGATGTTGAAGCAGCCGCAGACGGCGGATATGTCCTGATCGAACCTTTTGGACAGTTTATAACAGGCAAGGTCCGGTACATTGTCGGGGAAGGACACTGCCTCCACAAATTCGCCGGGGCTCCGGTCCTGTTTCTTATAGTCGATGAAGAAATCCTCAAGCGCGATTTCGCGACGTGCCGTGCCCCGGCGCAGATGCAGACGCGCGCCCATGGCGATCAGCGCCGGCGGCGCGTCGCCGATGGGCGAGCCGTTGGCGATATTGCCGCCGATGGTCGCCGCCCCCCGCACCTGTTCCGAGGCGAAACGGCGGAGAAGTTCTGCAAAGGTCGGATGGTTGTCGGCAACCACTGCACGCAGCCGCTGAATGGTTACGCCGGCCCCGACGAGGAAAGCGCCGTTCCGGCGTTCGATGGTCTGCAGATCCTCGCAGGCATGCAGGAAGGCGACTTCCGGCAGGTCCATCAGTCCTTTCGTCACCCAAAGGCCGACGTCCGTTGCGCCAGCGACCAGAGTGGCGTCAGGATGGGCCAGATACCAGTCCGCCAGTTCGCCCGCAGATGCAGGGGCGTAGGGTGCGGGGGTCTTGACCAGAAGACGCAGATCGTCGGTCATCCAGCCTGGCACCGGCGCAGCCTCCGCCGCCCGTGCGGCGCGGATGATCGGCGCATAGCCGGTGCAGCGGCAGAGATTGCCCGCCAGCCGGTCATCATGGTCGGTCGCCCCATCCTTGTGTGCCACCACCATGGAAACGACGAATCCCGGCGTGCAGAAGCCGCACTGGCTGCCGTGGTGGTCGATCATCGCCCGCTGGACCGGGTGCAGGCTGCCATCGGGCCCCGAAAGGCCCTCGACGGTGCGCACCGCCTTGCCATGCAGCTGCGGCAGGAAGAGGATGCACGAATTCAGCGCGCGCGATCCGCCTTCGTCGGTGACCATGACCGTGCAGGCCCCGCAATCACCTTCGTTGCAGCCTTCCTTGGTGCCCTTGAGACCGCGCATGTCCCGCAGATAGTCCAACAGGGTCCGGGTCGGGCTTTCGCCCACAACCCTGACCGGCGTTCCGTTCAACAGAAACGCGATGTCGCTCATAGCGATGACCCGCCGCCTTCTCCTCCTCCGAGGAACTCGTGCATCCGCCCGATGCGGCGTAAAGCGGAATGCACCCTCGTCTCCCTGTTGTCTATCAAGCGCCCATCCGGCCTGGCAAGCAAGCAGAACTTCCTATGAAATCTGATAATCACTTTCGTGAAAAACGGAAGGATCGGCGGGCATTCGCCCATATCGCCGATCCGCCGGACCATCGGCGTGACGGCGGGCGGGCTTTGCGGATAGCGTGCCGTCCACCACTTCGCCAGGCGTCGCGCTCGCGTGCGGCGCCCTGTTTTTCAAAGAGGTTGCGGATGCAGGCAGCAGGCCCGTTCCTGATCGTTGCGTGCCTTGTGCTGGGCGTGGTTCTTGCCCTTCTCGCGCTTGGCTTCCGGCAGAGGATCGGAAGGCTCTGGACCCGTGTCGGGCAGGGGCCGTCGGTTCAGGACCAGTCCGAAAAGCTGCCCGACCTCGTGCGCGACTATGCCCGCCGCGCCGGAGCGCAGGTCGCGGCCGGGCAACTCGCGCTGATCTTGACCCAGAAGGCCGACCTGCGGATGAAGCGTGGCGGGCTTTTCAAGGCGTTTCAGGCCCGCCAGATCATCGCCCTTGGCGAGGCGGGGTTTGCCTGGCACGCGCGCCGCGGGATCGGGCCCGTGACCTGGCTGCGGGTGGTCGACGTCTTTGTCGGCGGCGAGGGCAGCCTTGAGGCGCGCCTGCTCGGCGCGCTGACGGTGGCGCGGGCGAACGGGGTCGAGACAACGCTGGGCGAGGCTTTCCGTTATCTGGCGGAACTGCCCTGGGCACCGGACGCGATGCTGGGCAACCCCGATCTGCAATGGCGCCAGACGGGCGACCGGGAGGTCGAGGTCAAGATGAACACCCGCGTCGGAACCGCCCGCGTCGGCTTCCGGTTTGACGAGAGCGGCGACATCATCGCGATGGAGGCGCGCGACCGGCCGGCCAGCGATCCGGCGGGACGGCCCGTGCGCTATGACTGGCGTGGCAGGTTTGGCGACTACCGCCAGGTGGGCGTCCGGCGCCTGCCGGCCTATGGCGAGATCGGTTATGCCTATCCGGACGGGTATGAGGTCTATTTCCGCGCCCGGATCACCGATTGCCGGCCGGCCAACGGCTGAGGCCTGTCAAAGGTTCATCGCGAACTCGTCGAGTTGGGTGATGACCGTGCCCCAGCCGTCGAAGAAGCCCATCGCCTCGTGCTTTTCGCGGTTCTCCATCGACCCGTGGATGGCGCGGGCGGTGTAGCGCGTGCCGGTCCCGTCCGGCTCCATCAGGATTTCGGCGCTGAAGAAGGCGTCGGCCCGCGGGCGGAAGCCGGGGCCGAGGCAGTCGGTGAAGACCAGCCGCCGCTCCGGCTCCACCACCAGATAGCACCCCATGAGCGGGAACTCCGTGCCGTCCTCCAGCACCATCGTCGAGGAGCTTTCGCCACCGGGGCGCAGGTCGATCACCGCGTTCTTCACGATCACCGGCTTGGGCGCGAACCATTGTTCCAACAGCTTCGGCTCGGTCCAGCACCGCCAGATGCGCGCGGGCGAGGCTTTCAGGTGGCGGGTGATGACGAGGTCTAGGTCGCTCATGGGTCTGGTCCTTCCGGGTTCATGCATCAAGATCGCCGCCCCGGTCGAGAAACGCCTCGAGCCGGTCGGTCTGGGCTTCCATCCTCTCGCGCTGCCGGTGAAGCCAGTCACGCGCCGCCTCGACCCGTTCGGGCTGCAGGCGGCAGTAACGGGTCCGGCCCCGCTTTTCCGTCGCGATCAGACCACTGGCCTCCAGCACCTTCAGATGCTGGAGGAAGGTCGGCAGCGCCATGTCGAACGGCACCGCCAGATCGCTGACCGACGCCACGCCTTCGGCGAGGCGCGCCACCACCGCGCGCCGCGTCGGATCGGCGAGCGCATGGAAGGTGGGTGACAGTGGATCGTTAAAGTTAGCCATATGACTAACTAACATGCTTCATCGGCATGTGCAAGCGGCTGTTGCGCAGAGAATCCTTCCTGAAGGATTATCCGGCCCGAAGAATTCTCGTGAAAATTCCCCGGCACTCGCCTATCGCTCGATCATGTCCAGCCAGCCCCGATTCATCCACCTGCGTGTCCATACCGAATATTCGCTTCTGGAAGGGGCGGTGCCGGTGAAGAAGCTGATCGGGCTGTGCGAAAAGGCCGGGATGCCCGCCGTTGCAGTGACGGACACCAATAACCTTTTCGCCGCGCTCGAATTTTCGGTGATGGCCAAGGGGGCGGGCCTTCAGCCGATCATCGGCTGTCAGGTTTCGTTGTCCCATGACCCGGCGCAGTCGGGCGAGCGGGCCCGACCGCCGGCGCACCTGGTTCTGCTGGCGCAGAACGAGGCCGGCTACATGAACCTCATGAAGCTCAACTCCTGCCTCTATCTCGATGCCGGGGGCGAGGCGCCGCAGGTCACGCTGGCGGAGTTGCAGTCCCATGCCGAAGGGCTGATCTGTCTTTCGGGCGGGCCTGACGGACCGGTGGGGCGGTTCTTGCAGGCCGGTCAGGTTCCGAAGGCCGAAGCCCTTTTGCGCGGGCTGGCGGCGATCTATCCCGACCGGCTCTATGTGGAATTGCAGCGTCATCCCGGCGAGGGCGGCCAAAAACCCGAGGCCGAGCGGCTGACCGAGCGCGGCTTGGTCGAGATGGCCTATGCAATGGGCCTGCCGCTGGTCGCAACCAACGATGTCTATTTTCCGAAACCGGACATGTATGAGGCGCATGATGCGCTGATCTGCATTGCCGAAGGCGCCTATGTCGACCAGCAGGAACCCCGCCGTCGCCTGACGCCCCAGCACTATTTCAAGTCCGAGGCCGAGATGGCGGCCTTGTTCGCCGACCTGCCCGAGGCTTTGGAAAACACCGTCGAAATCGCCCGCCGCTGTGCCTTTGCCGCGAAGAAGCGCAACCCGATCCTGCCGAAGTTCGCCGACGACGAGGTGGAGGAATTGCGCCGTCAGGCGTGGGAGGGGCTGAAGGCGCGTCTGGCCGTCATCCCCCATTCCGCCCCGGTCGAAACCTACGAGGACCGGCTGACGTTCGAGTTGGGCATCATCGAACAGATGGGCTTCCCCGGTTATTTCCTGATCGTGGCCGACTTCATCAAATGGGCCAAGGACCATCACATCCCCGTCGGCCCCGGTCGCGGTTCGGGCGCGGGAAGTCTTGTCGCCTATGCGCTGACGATCACCGACCTTGATCCCCTGCGCTATTCGCTGCTGTTCGAACGCTTCCTGAACCCGGAACGCGTGTCGATGCCCGACTTCGACATCGACTTCTGCATGGACCGCCGCGAAGAGGTGATCCGCTACGTGCAGGAGCGTTATGGCCGCGACCGGGTCGGCCAGATCATCACCTTCGGCGCGCTTCTGTCGAAGGCCGCGGTGCGCGACGTGGGCCGCG
>CAZRKU010000133.1:0-6277 GCA_964600685.1 uncultured Frigidibacter sp.
GCAGATGACCCTGCCGAGAGCAATTCAGCACAGGAACTCCGCGCTCTGCCAGTCACTGGCAACAAGCAGCAACTGCTCCGCGCCAAGCCCCTCGATGCGCGCCAGCCCGCCAAGGCCCATCAGTTCCGCCGGATGTGTCACCGCCATGCGCAGCGCCTGTTCCGGCGATTGTTCCAGAACTTCGATCGCATACCGCACGGACTGAAGCATCGTCACATGCGCCCCCGCCAGCGCGCCTTCGTCGTTCACCAGGCGTCCGTCCCGCAAGCGGATCGTGCGACCGTAAAGTTCGTATTGCGGCGGCCCGGCCACCGTCGGCATGGCATCGGTCACGATGATCATCCGATCCGGTCGCGGGCGTGCGCGCAGCGCGATTTTCAGCATCTCCGGCGCGACGTGGATCCCGTCGCAGATGATCGAGGCATGGGCCGGGGATCCGATCGCCGCGCCCACCATCCCCGGTGCGCGCACCTGCATCTGCGACATGGCGTTGAAGAGATGGGTGAAGGTCTGGGCGCCTTCGGCCAGCGCCGCCTGGACCTGGTCAAAGGGCGCATCGGAATGGCCAAGCGCCACGACGACGCCCTGCCCGACCAGATGCGCGATCTGCCCCGGCGCGACGGCCTCTGGTGCGAGGGTCAGCATCAAGGGCACGTCCCGTGCCCTCAGGTCGGCCGCAATGGCAAGCGTCAGATCATCCAGCGGCCGCACGTAACGCGCCGCATGTGTCCCGCGCCGCTTCGGGTCCAGATGCGGCCCTTCCAGATGCAGGCCGACGATCCCTTGCTGCCCCAGAACCGTCCGAACGGCGCGGGCCGCCTGCTCCATCCTGTCTGGCGCGTCGGTGATCAGAGTGGGCAGGATGGCACCCGTCCCGGTGCCCCGGTGCGCCCGTCCGATCGCCAGAAGCCCGTCGGCCGTGGGCGCGTTGTTGAAAAGAACGCCGCCGCCGCCGTTCACCTGCAGATCGACGAAGCCGGGGCAGATCACGCCGCGCACGCGCCAGACTGGCCGCTCGGGGGCGACCGGCAGGCCGACGGCCGTGACCCTGCCCCCGGCAAGGAAAAGCGCGGTTTGCGCCCGTAGCCGCTGGCCGTCAAAAACGGCATCGGTGAGCAGAAAGGCCCCTGCCCCCGCCGCTGCCGCGTCCCATCCGGTCGGTTTTTCGCCCTGCCCTGTCATCACCTGCCTCAGACCGTCTGGGTAACCTTGCGCAGATGACGCGGCTGATCGGGGTCGATGCCGGCCTCGCGCGCAAAACGTTCGATCGTGGCATAGAAACTGACGATCAGCGCCAGGGGATCGGTCATCGGATGGCCGGTTTCCACGAAACGCAGGCGTTGCGCGGTCCTGGCCTTGTCCGAGGTGATGAAAACCTGTGCCCCCTTGGCGGCTATCTGGTCGGCGATCTCGGCGACCACGGTTTCCGCCGCGTCGCGCGCCGCAAGGGCGAGAACCGGAAACCCCTTTCCGACGATGGAAACCGGCCCGTGCAGGACCTCGGCGGAGGAGTAACTTTCGGCATGTATCTGGCTGATTTCCTTGAACTTCAGTGCGGCTTCGCCTGAAATGGCCGAAGCCGGCCCCCGCCCGAGCGTATAAAGCGATCCCGCCCCGTTCAGCGCCGTGCGCAGGTCGGCCCAGTCGATCGCGGCGGCGCGTGCCAACTGTTCGGGAAGCCGCCGAAGCGCGGCCCTCAGGGCGTCGTCGTCCTTCCATTCGGCGATCAGCGACAAAAGTGCCGCGACGGAGGTAACGAAGGTCTTGGTGGCGGCGACGCTCAGTTCCGGACCGGCATGAATGTCGAGCGTCACCGCGCAGGTCTGCGCCAGGGGCGAATTGCGGTCGTTCGTCACCGCGAGGGTAAGCGCACCGCCTTGCCGGGCGGAGCGGGTCATTTCGACGATGTCCGGGCTTGCGCCGGACTGCGACACCGCCACGCAAACCGCGTTCTTCAACCGCAGTTCCGCACCATAGATCGAGGCGATCGAGGGGCCGATCGAGGCCACCGGCAGGCCGAGCATCAGTTCCGCCGCATATTTGAAGTAGCTCGCCGCCTGATCTGAAGAACCCCGTGCGACCGTGGTGATGACAGCGGGCGAAAGCGCCCGTGCGGCGTCCGCGGCCGCCCGGATGCTGTCGGCGCCCTCGCTCAGAAGCCGGTCCAGCGCCTCGGGTATTTCTGCAACTTCGGCCGCCATGCGGCTTGTCATGATCTGGTTCATCCCGTCTCCTTCAGGCAGCCCCTTCGGGGAGCCGCAATTCCGCAACGAAATCATAGGCATCGCCGCGATAGATCGAGCGGGTGAGTTCGATGACCCGCCCCTCCTTCAGAAAGCCGATCCGTTCGATCCTGAGGCCGGCCGCCTGTGGCCGCACCCCCAGAAGCGCCGCATCTTCCGCTGACAGATTGATCGCGGAAATCTTCTGCATCGCCCGCACCGGCCGCATCCCGCGTTCGCCCAGCACCTTGTAGAGCGAGGCGGTGACGGCGAGCGGATCGGGCAGCACGTCGGGCGGCAGCGCGGCCCGCTCGATCGCCATCGGCCGGTCGTCGGCCAGACGCAAGCGCGCCAGCCGGGCGACCTGATCATCGGCCCCCAGCCCCAGTGTCAATGCCTCGTCGGGGGCAGGCAGGAACAGGCCGCGCTCCAGCCAGCGGATGTCCGACCGGAACCCGCGCCGCGCCATGTCTTCGCTGAAGGAGGTCAGGCGCGACAGGGTCTGCTCGACCCGGGGTCGCGCCGGGGCCACGAATGACCCCGATCCCTGTTTCTGCACGATCAGGCGTTTTTCGACCAGTTCGGAGATCGACTTGCGCACCGTGACCCGTGACAGGCCGGTCAGGCTGGCAATGTCGCGCTCGGGCGGCAGCGGCATGTCGGGAACCAGAAAGCCGCTGGCGATGCCGCTCTCGATCCGCTTGCGCAGCTGCACGTACAGCGGCCCGCCGTCCGGCGTCAGCCATTCTTCGGGCAACAGGAACGCGGTCACCGTGGTCATGGCGCGGCCTCCGCATCTTCGGCCAGTCGGGCCGCCAGCATCAGCGCCCCGTCAAGCGCGGTGCCCTTGGCCGGGGTCACCGCATCGCGCATCCGCTGGTCAAGATAGGGCACGTAAGCCGGCCCCAGCCCGCCGCCGACACACAGGGATTCCCCTGGCCGCCAGCCAAGAACCCCAAGGGCCGACGTCAGGTAACGCGCGCCTTCGTGCATCAGCGCCACGGCAAGTGGTTCCTTTGCCCGGGCCGCTGCAAGTATCCGCGGGGCGAGCTGTGCGAAATCCGCCGGACGGGCATCGCGGGCGAAGGCGATTATTCGCGCCGGATCATCGACATGTTCGACCAGGAGTTCCGCAGCCAGCGGCGTGACTTCCCTGAGGCCGTCGTGGGCCAGCATCACCTCCTGCAGGAGCCTCAGCCCGAGCCATCCGCCGGATGCCTGATCACCGAGGACAAGCCCCCGTCCGCCCAGGCTTTGCACCTGCCCGGCGGACTGCCGCGCGACAAAGGATCCCGTGCCGATCCCGATCAGCGCACCATCCGCCGCCCCGAGGGCACCGACCGCCATCGTGACCTGGTCGCCGGACGCCCGCACCTTCGCCCCCGCAAGCCGCGACGAAAGCGCCGCCTCCACGCGCGATGCCATGGTTGACCCCGTCACGCCCGCAAGCCCCAGATGGAGGGCAAGGCAGGCTGGGGCGCGGTCGGGCAGAAGTCCGTCGATCAGACCGGAAATCGTGGCGATCGCTCCGCCGAAATCGGAAGTGACATTTGCCGGACCGCCGGTCGCCTCCCGCCTTGCGCCGCCGGGCCCCACAAGGGCGACCCGACAGGAAGTCCCGCCGCCATCCACCCCCGCAAGCCATGTGTCCGGTTTTTGCATATAGATACCTTTATAATACCTTTTGACCAAAGGAAAGGCCTACATTGTGCCGGGATGTCCGGAATCGGCCCATAAAGCTTGTAAAATACGCCAATAATGGGCATTCGTTGCTCTACTCGCGAGCGCATTGCTCAAAAGGTATTATAATGGTATTCTTTCCCGGAGAGGAGATTCGCATGGCTCTGCCGCAAACGGAAAATCTGCACCCGGCGGCGCGTGATCTGGATGCGCGCCCGGATGATCAGATTCTTGCCCTGCTCCTCGCCGGCCAGCGGGAGGCGCTGATGGCGGTCGAGCCGGCTCTCGCCCAGATTTCCGCCGCCGCCCGCCTCATGGCCGAGAGCATCGGGTCCGGCGGGTGCATCTGTTATGCGGGCGCCGGATCATCGGCGCTGATGGCCAATGCCGACGGGATGGAGTTGCCAGGAACCTTCGGGATCGCACCGGGCCGCATCCTTCTGCGGATGGCGGGCGGCATTCCGACCGATGCCAACATGCCCGGTGATACGGAAGATGATGCCGACGAAGGCGCGCGGACAGCCAAGGCCGATGGTCTTCGGGCCGGCGACCTGGTGATCGCGCTGACCGCCTCCGGCTCGACCCCCTATCCGATGGCGCTGGCGCGTGCGGCGAAGGCGCAAGGGGCGAAGGTCGTGGCCATCGCCTGTAACCGGGACGCGCCGATCTTCGGTCTGGCCGATGTCGCGGTCTGCCTGCCCACGCCGCCCGAACTGATCGCCGGCTCCACGCGCATGGGCGCGGCCACGGCGCAGAAGGTGGCGCTGAACCTCCTGTCCACGCTGGCCGCGATCCGTCTGGGCCAGGTGCATGACGGGATGATGGTCGGGCTGAAGGCCGACAATGTCAAACTCAAGGTCCGCGCGGGCAACATCGTCAGCACCATTGCCGGCGTCGATACCACCACGGCCATGGCCGCGCTCGATCAGACGGACGGCGCCGCGAAGCCCGCGGTTCTGGTGGCGCTCGGTGCCTCCGTGAGCGAGGCATCGGCCCTTCTTGAACGGGATAACGGAATTCTCCGTGCGGCCATCGCGCGGTGGACAAACGCCGGCACAGGCCGGGGAAACTGACCAACCAAGGGAGTGACGAATGAAGATCTCAAGACTGACCGGCCTTTTGCTGGCCTCGACCGTGCTCGGCGGCAGCGCCTGGGCCCAAGAGGTAACGCTGACCATCGAAAGCTGGCGCAACGACGACCTCGCCATCTGGCAGGACAAGATCATTCCGGCGTTCGAGGCCGCGAACCCCGGCATCAAGGTGACGTTCGCGCCGATGGCGCCGACGGAATATGATGCGGCGATGGGGTCGAAGCTGGCGGCCGGTTCGGCGGGCGATCTGATCACCTGCCGTCCGTTTGACAAGTCCCTGCAACTCTACGAAGCGGGCCAGCTCGCGGATCTGTCCGGCCTGGCGGCGATGGCGAACTTCTCCGACGTGGCCAAGTCGGCCTGGCAGACCGACGATGCCTCCGCCACCTTCTGCGTGCCGATGGCTTCGGTCATCCACGGGTTCATCTACAACCGGGATGCGTTCGATCAGCTCGGTATCGCCGTGCCGGCGACCGAGGCGGAATTCTTCGCCGCCCTCGACGCGATCAAGGCGGACGGCACCTATATCCCGCTGGCGATGGGCACCAACGACCAGTGGGAAGCCGCGACGATGGGCTACAACAACATCGGCCCGAACTACTGGAAGGGCGAGGAAGGCCGTCTGGCGCTGATCAAGGGCGAGCAGAAGCTGACCGATGAGCAGTGGGTGGCGCCGTTCCGGCAACTCGCCAAGTGGAAGGACTATCTGGGCGACGGGTTCGAGGCGCAGACCTATCCCGACAGCCAGAACCTGTTCACCCTCGGTCGCGCGGCGATCTATCCGGCCGGGTCGTGGGAGATCTCGGGTTTCAACGCCCAGGCCGGCTTCAAGATGGGCGCCTTCCCGCCGCCGGTTCCGGTCGCAGGCGATGAATGTTACATTTCGGACCATACCGACATCGGCCTCGGCATGAACGCCAAGACCGCCTATCCCGAGCAGACCAAGGCCTTCCTGGAATGGGTGGGCTCGCCCGAGTTCGCAACCCTCTACGCGAATGCGCTCCCCGGCTTCTTCTCGCTCAATTCGACGCCGGTGGCGATGGAGGATCCGCTCGCCCAGGAATTCGTCGGCTGGCGCGACAAGTGCCAATCGACGATCCGTTCGACCTATCAGATCCTGTCGCGCGGCACGCCGAACCTTGAGAACGAAACCTGGACGGCTGCGGCCAACGTGATCAAGGGCACCGAAACGGCAGAGGATGCCGCCAAGCGCCTGCAGGACGGTCTCGCCTCCTGGTATGAGCCGCAGAAGTAAGGTTCGGGCGCTGCCGCGCCCGGCCGACG
>CAZRKU010000134.1:0-6121 GCA_964600685.1 uncultured Frigidibacter sp.
GTGCCGTCGAGCATCGAGAACCGCGTGGTCCCGTCCGGCATCAGGCCCTGGCCCTGCGTCGCCCGGATCGCGGTGCAGAGGTTCGTCTTGCGCGAGAGGCAGGAGGGGCACTCGCGGCATTCCGGGGTGTAGAGCGGGATCACGTGGTCGCCGGGTTTCAGCGTCTTCACGCCGGGTCCGCATTTTACCACCACGCCCGCGCCTTCGTGGCCCAGGATCGAGGGGAAGATGCCTTCGGGGTCGGCCCCCGACAGGGTGAATTCGTCGGTATGGCAGATGCCGGTGGCCTTGATCTCGATCAGGACCTCGCCCTCTTTCGGGTCGTCAAGGTTCACCTCCATGATTTCCAGCGGTTTTCCGGCGGCAATCGCGACGGCGGCACGGGTTCTCATCTGGCACCTCCCTGTTATGATGTTGGCGAGGACATTCGGCCAAAGCGGGCCCTGACGCAAGGAAAGGAACGACAGATGCGCGCGTTTTCCGTCACGCTTCTGATGCTGCCACTCGGCGCCTGCATCGCGCAGGTTCCCGCCGGGCCGGACCTGACGGCCAGCTGCGGGGCGGAAAGCCTGCAGGGCCTGGTCGGGCAGCCCGAAAGTGTCGCGGCGGCGATGGCCTTCGCCCGGGAGGTGCGCATCATCCGTCCCGGAACGGCGGTCACGATGGACTACCGGCCGGACCGGCTGAACATCGTCATCGACGCCGGCGGAAAGATCAGCGCGGTTCATTGCAGCTGACCTGAAAGCCCCCCGAAAGCAAAAGCCCCGCCAGGGCGGGGCTTGAGCGAAGTCGGTTCCGGTGGCGCGAACTGGGTGGGGGCTGTTGGCCGCGCCACCGGAACCTAGCGTATTTCGCTGGGATTGAACCTCTCATCCGATGGCGGCGATTCGCGGGAGGGATCATGGCGGCAGAAAGGTAACTTCATGGCGGATTCCGGGCAACAGGCGGCACGGACAATGGGGCGCAGCTCGCTCATATGGGCTTGATTTTGAAGTCAGGCGGCGTAGGATTCGCCCATGACGGTTCAGACGCCGACACCTTTCCCCCTGTCCGCCGCCCTGCCCGAGCAGGTCGCCTTCGACCGGGCGGAGCTGGGCGCGATCCTTGGCCTTTACGGGCGAATGGTCGCGGCGGGCGAATGGCGGGACTATGCCATGTCGTTCCTGCGCGACTGCGCGATCTTTTCGGTCTTCCGCCGCGCGGCAGAAACGCCGATCTACCGGATCGAGAAACATCCCGGCCTGCGCGCGCGCCATGGCATGTATGCGCTGATCGGCATGGACGGCCAGATCCTGAAACGGGGCCATGATCTGCCATCGGTCCTGCGGCTGCTGGAACGCAAGCTGATCCGGCCGGTGGAATAGGTGCGCTAAGGCCGGCGGCAGCCCAGGAACACGTCCCCCTCCTGCGCGCGGATGCGGGCGAGCCCTTCGGCGATCCCTTCACAGGTCACGGCCATGCGGAAGCCGTTGGCGTGGATCATCCGGTCAGGCCCGGTGACCATCGCCACATGGCCCTTCCAGAAGAGAAGATCGCCCCGCCGCAGATCCGCACCCGCGGCCAGCCGGGTGCCGACAGACGCCCATTGCAGATCGCTGTCGCCGGGGCAGGGGATGCCGCAGGCCAGAAGCGCCGCCTGCACCAGCCCGGAACAGTCGATCCCGCCGCGCGAATTGCCGCCCCAGAGGTAGGGTGTGCCGATGAACATCTCGGCAATTCCCGCCGGATCGGTGAGCGGTGGGCCAACCGGCCGCAGATGCACCGAGGGCACATATAGGCCCAGATCGGTGATGGCGAACCGGCCTTCCGTTCCAACGATCGCCAACTGGCAGCCGAAACTGAGGCTTGCCAGTTCGCGCCGCCTGATCGAAGCGGTGGCGTAAAGATGGGTGGCGGGCGCGGCGACAAAATGGGTCGCGCCCCGATCCGGCCCGAGCGCGGAGAGCGCGACATAACCGCAATACCCATCCTTGCCCACGCGCAGGAAGGCGTGCCTGTCCAGCCGTTCGAGCACAAGAACAGGATCGCCCATCAGAAGCTGCCGGTCGCGCGGCCCGTCCTGCCGGGCAAGGAGATCGGCCAGCGGCGCGGCGATCCGGGCCGCCTCCCCCTCGACATAGCGCTCGGCCTTGACCAGCCCCTTCAGCGACAGATGGGCCACGCGGCCGTTAGCGGGCAGAAGGCGCCGGTCGGTCATAGCGACAGAACTTCGGGCAGGGCGTCCAGTATTGCGCGCGCGCCCTGGCCCGCCCCGCCCTTCGGCCGCCCTGGCGCGGCGGTCGGCTGCCAGCCGTAGATGTCGAAATGCACATAGCGCGGGCTGGCGGTCACGAACCGGCGCAGGAACAGGGCGGCGGTGATGGATCCGGCAAAGCCGAAACCCGGCGCATTGTCCAGATCGGCAATGTCGGGTTCGATCACGCTTTCATAAGGCGTCCAGAACGGCATCCGCCAGACCGGATCGGCCACGCGGCGGGCGGCATCGGTGAGGGCCGCGACGAAAGGTTCGTCGTCGCTGTAGAAGGGTGCAAGGTCCGGCCCGACCGCCGTGCGCGCCGCGCCGGTCAGCGTGGCCATGGAGATCAGAAGCTCGGGCTTTTCCTCGTCGGCCAGGGCGAGAGCGTCCGCCAGCACCAGACGCCCCTCCGCGTCGGTGTCATTCACCTCGACCGTCAGTCCCTTGCGGCTGGTCAGGATGTCTTTTGGTCGCATGGCGTCGCCGGCGATCACATTTTCCACCGCCGGGATCAGCACCCTGAGCCTGATCGGCAGTTTCAGCGCCATGATCATGTGCGCCAGGCCCAACACCGTCGCCGCGCCGCCCATGTCCTTCTTCATCAGGCTCATGAACCCGCCGGTCTTGATGTTGAGGCCGCCCGTGTCGAAACAGACGCCCTTGCCCACCAGCGTGAGCGCCGGGCCCGTGGCACCCCAGCGCAGGTCGATCAGCCGGGGCGGTCGGGTGGAGGCGCGTCCGACCGCATGGATCATCGGAAAACCTCCGGCCAGAAGCGCGTCGCCGGCAATCACGCGGATGCTTGCCCGGTGCTGGTCGGCAAGCCCGCGCGCAGCCTTTTCCAGCTCCTCAGGCCCCATGTCGGAGGCGGGCGTGTTGATCAGATCGCGGGTCAGAAATTCACCTTCGGCAATGATGCGCAGGCGGTCTGCATCCACCCCGGCCGGGGCCCTCAGGCGGGCTTTCTGCGGACGGGCGGACTTGTAGCGGTCGAAACGGTAGCTGGCCAGAAGCCAGGCCAGCGCTGCTTCTTCCGGCGCCTCAAGCGTTCCTTGAAGATGCCAGTCACCAGCCGGAAGGCTGGCGGCCGCCTGCGCCAGGGGAAAGCGTCCGCGGGCGCGCGCCGGTGCCGTGCCCATTCCGAAGGCCGCGCCGGACAGGCCGCCATCCGAAGCCGGCAGAAGCACCAGTTGCCCCAGCGCGCCGGTAAAGCCCTGCCCGGCAAGCCAGGTCCTGGCAGAGGCGGGCAGGCCGGCGGCAAAGTGCTCCGCCTCCCCCTCCGCAATCAGATGGAGCGGCAGGGAGGGGGCGGCGGGGTCGGCGAATGCGGGCATGATCGGTCCTTGCTGGCGTCGCGCCACAGTAGGATTTTGCCGCTTGCACCCGCAAGTCCCGTCCGGCGCAGGTCGCCCGCAGCCGCCTCACAGCCGAATGTCGCGCAGATCCCAGATCGCGAACTGTGACCGTTCGCCGATCCGGGCGAGGCGCGTCAGGATCGCGGCCTGGGCGGTTCTGTCCGCGACCTCGGTCGCCATGACGACGTCGATGGCCACCCGCGCCAGCGTCGCCATGCCCACTTGCGCCGCCACCTGCGCCAGAAGCCGCGCGGAACGCGCCAGCGCCAGATCCTGGCCATCGTCCGCCTGCCTGAACATCTCGGCCAGGCGCGCGCTCAGTTCCTCCATCGCCCGGCCCAGCACCTGCGCCGCCCCGCGTTCGCCCAACTCGGCATAAAGTGCCGTCAACGGATCGGGATCGAGCCTGATCCCCTCCTCATGTCTTAGAATCGCCAGAACCGGCACCTTGAACCCCTTTCCGCTGCACCCAAATGCCGGTCCAGCCTGAACCCTGCCGATCAAAGATTGGTTGATGGCCGGGTGAAATAACGCTCGAATTTGAACCAGCAGCCCTCTAAGACGGCACCGACGATCAGGCCTGCGCCATCACGGCCACAAGATCAGAGGACAACGACGATGCACCATGCCCGCCCGCTGCCTTCCTACCTTGTCCAGCGCTACCATGGCTGGAAGGCCACCACCTGGCAGGAAAACAAGGCCTGGTACAAGCGCCTTGCGCAGGGCGGCCAGCATCCGCGCGCGATGGTGATTTCGTGCTGCGATTCGCGGGTTCACGTCACGTCGATCTTCGGCGCGGATCAGGGCGAGTTTTTCATCCACCGCAACATCGCCAATCTGGTGCCGCCGCACAATCCGGACGGAGAACATCACGGCACCTCGGCCGCGCTCGAATATGGCGTCACCGCGCTGAAGGTAGCGCATCTGGTGGTGATGGGCCATTCCGGCTGCGGCGGGGTTCGGGGCTGTCATGACATGTGCTCGGGCCATGCGCCGGAACTGGAAGAAAAATCAAGTTACGTGGGCCGCTGGATGGATATTCTGCGTCCCGGCTACGAACGGGTGAAGGAAGTTGCAGATGAAGCCGCGCGGATCGCCGCCCTGGAACAGCAGGCGGTGGTGATCAGCCTGGAAAACCTGATGACCTTCCCGTTTGTCCAGAGGGCGGTGGCGGAGGGCGAACTGTCCCTGCACGGCCTGTGGAACGACATCGCCGACGGGGGCCTGTCGCAATATGATCCGGAGTCAGCCGGGTTCGTGCCGCTCTGACACGGCGCGGTTGCTAATCCCGGCTTAACCAGAATCGGCCAGCCTTCGTCCATGGCGAAGGATCAGAGCGTTGCGCTGACATTATCGGACGATCTGCTGCTGGCGCTCGGTCGCGCCGCGCGGGAGGCGCGCGTCAGACCCAGCGAATATATGCGCGCGGTGCTGGAGATCGCGCTTGACCGCGACGGGTTTGGCCTGCCCGGCGCGGAAGATGCGGTGCGGATCGCGCTGCATCTGGCGACCGGCTGGCCCGACCTGCAAAAACGTCTGCGCGCGCGGGGCCGCGTCCTGCGCGCCGGGGAGGGGGGAGAGCTTTTCCTGCACAGTTGGCCTGCAAATCGGCGGCTTCTGCCCCTGGTCCTGTTCGGCGAAAGCCGGGCGGGGCTGACGCTCAGGTTCGACACGCCCTTCCCGCCGGATCCGGCGGGCCTGCCTTTCCGCACGCGCCGCATCCGTGCGACGGGCCAGACCAAAGCCGCCTGACCCGCCATGGGTGCTTGCCGAAGCACCATCCCGTCCAGCCATTGCGGGCCGTGCCGAAGCCGGATAACCCCTGCTGCTGGGCGTTCGGGCGGCCCATCGCGCAACGAAAAACCCCGGCGCGGGGTGCGACCGGGGTTTTTGCGAATGTCAGAGTTTCGCGGGTCGCTCAGCCCTTCTTCAGGCATCGGCTTCCCAGAAGCTCGGCGATCTGCACGGCGTTCAGCGCCGCGCCCTTGCGCAGGTTGTCGCTGACACACCAGAGGTTCAACCCGTTGTCGATGGTCGAATCCTGACGCACGCGGCTGACATAAGTGGCATATTCGCCCACGCATTCGATCGGGGTGATATAGCCGCCCGGCTCGCGCTTATCGACCAGCATCACGCCCGGTGCTTCGCGCAAAATGTCTTGTGCTTCTTCCCAGTCGAGGAACTCTTCGGTTTCGATGTTGATTGCCTCGGAATGGCCGACGAAGACCGGAACACGAACACAGGTCGCAGTGACCTTGATCGACTTGTCGAGGATCTTCTTCGTCTCGGCCACCATCTTCCATTCCTCCTTGGTCGAGCCATCGTCCAGGAAGACGTCGATATGCGGGATTACGTTGAAGGCAATCTGCTTGGAAAACTTCTTGGGCGGAACTTCGGACACGGGGTTGTAGATGGATTTGGTCTGGTTCCAAAGTTCGTCCATCCCTTCCTTGCCCGCGCCCGACACCGACTGATAGGTCGCCACGACGACACGCTTGATCCTGGCGCGGTCATGCAGCGGCTTCAATGC
>CAZRKU010000135.1:0-5917 GCA_964600685.1 uncultured Frigidibacter sp.
TCGGCCACCCAGTCGCAGCGGTTGATGCCGGCGAAGATGTTCACGAGGATCGCCTGCACGTTCTTGTCCGACGTCACCAGCTTGAAGGCCTTCGCCACCCGTTCGGGCGTGGCCCCCCCACCGATGTCGAGGAAGTTCGCAGGCTCCCCGCCCGCCAGCTTGATCGTGTCCATCGTCGCCATGGCGAGACCTGCGCCGTTGACGATGCAGCCGATGTTGCCGGTCAGGCCGATATAGGCCAGACCCCGGTCGGCGGCGCGGCTTTCGCGCGGGTCTTCCTGGCTTTTGTCGCGCAGTTCCGCGATCTGCGGATGGCGGAACAGCGCATTGCCGTCGAAGGTCATCTTCGCATCGAGCGCGAGGATGCGCTTGTCGGCGGTGATCACCAGCGGGTTGATTTCCACCATCGTCGCATCCAGATCGCGGAAGGCGCGGAAGCAGCCTTGCAAGGTGCGCACCATCTGCTGGGTCAGGTCAGGCGGGATGCCAAGCGCGAAGGCAATCTCGCGCGCCTGGAAGTCACGCAGACCAACGGCGGGTTCCACCGTCTGGCGCACGATGGAGTCGGGACGGTTGGCCGAGATTTCCTCGATCTCCATCCCGCCTTCGGAGGAGGCGACGATCATCACCCGCTGGGTGGTGCGGTCCAGCACGAAACCCAGATAGATCTCGCGGTCGAAAGCACAGGCGGCCTCGACATAGACGCGGTAGATCCCCTTGCCTTCCGGGCCGGTCTGATGCGTCACCAGCTTGCGACCGAACAGATCGCCCGTCACGTCGATGATTTCATGGTCGGAGTCGCAGAGCTTCACGCCGCCCGCCTTGCCCCGGCCACCGGCATGGACCTGCGCCTTGACGATCCACCTGTTGCCGCCCAGTTCGCGCGCCCGGTAAGCCGCCTGTTCGGGGCTGTAGGCCAGCGCGCCGTCCGGCACGGCCACGCCGAAACTCTTCAGAATTTCCTTGGCCTGATATTCATGGATATCCATGTTCCGCCTCCCTTTCCTTGAATTACGCCGCCATCGCCGTGCGGTAGTAGCGGTCGAGCTGCCCCCGCACCGCCTCCATGTCGATCATAGCGCCCATTTCGGACATGGCCGCCGCAAACCGCATCACGATCTCGGTAATGGCCGGCTGGCTCAGTTGATTGAGGATGCCGATCCGCACCTGAACCGGCTCCGACAGCGTCGGCCAGATGCCAAAGCCACGGGCGCGGCACATCTGGACCAGTTCCTTTTCCCGGCCAGCGAGCGCGGGCGGCAGGTTCAGGACAACCAGCGACGTCATGTTCGACGTGACCGAGCAGCCCATCACCCGCACCGCATCGCGCAGCGCCTTTTCATGGAAGGCATAGTCGCGCGCCTTCTGCGCCCTTCCATGCTGCAGCGTCAGGCGCAGGGCCTCGTGGAAAGCGGCGACGGCATAACCCGAATGGGTCCGGTGATAGGCACCGGCGGCCACGTCCTTGCCCTCGACAATTCCCCAATGGCGCGCCTCGAGGATCGGGTGATGGACGTAGGAATGGCATCCGGTCGCCCGCACCTCGGCGATATAGCGGTCGGTGAAACTGACCGGCGCATAGGTCAGCGGCAGGCAAAGCACACCCTTCTGCGGGCAGGAGGCCCAGCCGACCACACCCGGATAGTCGTCGATCGCGAAGTCCTCGATCCCGAGGGAAGACACCGCGTCGACCAGACCCAGCGCCCCGTGCCGCTGGCAGGCGTCGGAAAAGGCGCGGATGTCGTTGATGCGGCCCGAACCGGTTTCCCAATGCGCCATGAAGGCCCATTTCGGTTTCTTCTCGGCCAGCGCCCTTTCGATCACCTGGCCGGAAACCGACTGGCCATGCGGAACGGTCACGATGGTGACGCTCGCTGGCCTGGGATCGAGCGGATTGGCGGCCAGTTCGTCCCGCGTCGACGCCTTCATGCGGATCGTCAGCCCGTCGATGCCGGAAAAGGTGCCGTTGACGAAGGCCACCACGCTGTCACCCGGCAGGACCGCATTCAGCATCACGTCAAGGCCCGAGAACCCTGTGCCGCCGACGCCGTAGGTGTGGATGTTCTTCGTGCCCCAGACGGCCCGCAGCATTTCCTTGCATTCGATCATGCCGCGCAGCACGTCAACCTGCATGTGATCGGCAAGACCCGCATTGGCGAAGGCCGCCAGCACCCGGGCATCGGTGTTCCCCGGTCCCGGACCGGCGGCCAGCGTTTCGGGTATCGTCAGAGCCGGAAAGATGGTGTGATGGGTCATGGTCAGTTCCTGTCGCATCGGGCCAGAGCCGTGAAATATTCTTGCTGACAGAAGAACCCACTTGCCGTCACGGCGCAACCTGCCTTAATCCTGCTTTTGGGTAACCATGATGGTGGTGTTATTCCTACCCATACCGGTAAGAATACAGTGGTATGCTGAAAGAACGCCAACCAAAACGGGTGGGTTTATAGGAAAGTGACAGTGAATGCAGCGAGTTAACCCCAACGAACCAGCCATCGCGCTCTCGCTCGCGGACGGCAATCCGCTGGTTTTGACGGCGATGTCGGAACTTTTCGACCGCGACCCCCGATTCTCCCTCGTTGCCACCTCCTCGACCGCCGAAGGGTTCCTGGGCGCGGTGATGCGGGTGCCGGTGGCGGTCGCGGTGATCGACTGGACCCTGCCCGCACTCGGAGGCCAGAAACTGATCGAGGTCTTGCGCGACCAGCCGGCCGCGCCCCGGATCGTCGTCTACGGCGATGACCGGAACGGCGAGACCGCCAGACTGGCAATGATCGCCGGCGCGGCGGGGTTTGTCGGCCGCAACGGGCCGGTTGAAAAGCTGCTCGACACCTGCCTGGCCGTCGCCAGCGGCCAGATGGTGTTCCCGTTCCTCGATGTGCGGGAACTTCAGGCCGATCCGATCTCGCAATTGACGCGGCGCGAACGCGCCCTTCTGGAGGCGCTGTCGAAGGGTCTGACCAACAAGGATCTGGCCCGCGATTTCGACATTTCCGCCAACACGGTGAAGTTCCACCTGTCGAACCTTTTCGAGAAGCTCGGGGTGCGCAACCGGGCGCAGGCAATCGCGTTCTACTACTCCTCGCGCCTGCCCGGAGAGGCGTCGAACTTGCGCTGAACGGGGTGTGCCATCGTGTCCCGCAGGTTGCCTGCCGCGCAATAAAATTGCTTGACAGGCAGAATATCTTTCGTTCTTTTCTGGCGCCCATCGTTGCAACCCACCCCGAGAGGATTCGCGCCATGAGCTTTCACGTCATCGAACAGGCCCCCGCACGGCTGAACAGAAGCGAACTGGCGGTGCCGGGGAGTGCACCGCAAATGTTTGAAAAAGCATCGCAATCTGAGGCTGACGTCATCTTCCTCGACCTTGAGGACGCGGTGGCGCCCGACGACAAGGCGCAGGCCCGCAAGAATATCATCAAGGCGCTGAACGAGATGGACTGGGGCAAGAAAACCATGTCCGTCCGCATCAACGGACTCGACACCCACTACATGTATCGCGACGTCGTCGACGTCGTCGAACAGGCCGGGGAACGGCTCGACCTGATCATGATCCCGAAGGTCGGAACGGCGGCCGATGTCTATGCCGTCGACATGATGGTGACGCAGATCGAGGATGCGAAAGGCTACAAGAAACGCATCGGTTTCGAGCACATCATCGAAACAGCGCTCGGCATGCAGAATGTCACCGACATCGCCGGGGCATCGAAGCGCAACGAAAGCCTGCATTTCGGAGTGGCAGACTATGCCGCCTCCACCCGCGCCCGCACCACGATCATCGGCGGCGTCAACCCCGATTATGCGGTTCTGACCGACCCGCTGGAGGACGCCAGCCGCGCGGTCCACTGGGGCGACATGTGGCATTATGCGCTGGCCCGCATGGTGGTCGCGGCGCGGGCGAACGGCCTGCGCCCGGTCGACGGGCCCTTCGGCGATTTTTCGGACCCGGAGGGTTACAAGGCGGCGGCGAAGCGGGCAGCCGTCCTCGGCTGCGAAGGCAAATGGGCGATCCACCCCAGCCAGATCGTGATGGCGAACGAGGTGATGAGTCCGTCCGAAAAGGAAGTCACCCGCGCCAAGCGCATTCTTGAGGCGATGACCGAGGCCGCGGCGCAGGGCAAGGGGGCGGTATCGCTCGACGGGCGGCTGATTGACTATGCCTCGATCCGTCAGGCAGAAGTGCTGGTGCAGAAAGCCAAGCAAATCGCCGGAGCCTGACCCATGACCGACCTGCGCGCCGAGGCCCGGCGTCTTTTTGAATGCGCGGTCCGGGCAGCCGATCCGGCGCTCGCCCTGCGCGCAGGTCTTGCCGAAAATCCGGTCGACAGACCTATAAGGAATGGCCGCTATCTGATTGTATCGGTTGGGAAAGCGGCCATACCGATGATCGAGGAGGCGCTGCGCCTTCTGACCGGTGCGCCCGTTGTCGCGCTGGCCGTGACAAACTATGAAAACGCCCGGGACCTGCCCGGTGTGCGGGTGATGGCATCGGGGCATCCCGTGCCGGATGAGAATGGTCGCCGCGCCGGAGAAGCCGTCGCGGACCTGTTGGCCGGGGCCACCGCCGCAGATCGGGTGGTGGCGCTGATTTCAGGAGGCGGATCGGCGCTTCTTCCTGCACCGGTCGAGGGCGTGAGTTTGGCCGACAAGGCGGAAGTGAATAAACTTCTTCTCGCAAATGGTTATGAAATAACGGAAATAAATCTCATCCGTCAGCAGCTGTCGCGGCTGAAGGGCGGCGGGATGCTGCGGCTCGCCGCCCCCGCGCTGGTGACGGCCTTCATCCTGTCGGATGTGATCGGCGATGATCTGCGGGTGATCGCCTCGGGCCCTACGGTGTCGCCAATCGGCACGCCCGCCCTGGCACGGGCGCTTCTGGAGGAGCGTGGCCTGTGGCGGCATCTTCCAGCCTCCGTCCGTGCACATCTGGACCGCGCGCGCACACCGCAGAATGAGCGGACCGAGGCGCGGAACATCCTGATAGGAAGCAACAGGAAAAGCCTGCAAGCCATTCAGAAATATTGCAAATATGCCGATGCGCAAATCACGTCGGATGAACTCACCGGCGATGTCGCGGAGGCCTGCGAGATCATCCTGCGGGCCGCCGAACAACAGCCCGCCGACAAGCCTGCCTGCCTGATCTTCGGGGGAGAAACAACGGTCGTGCTGCGCGGCACCGGGCGCGGCGGGCGCAATCAGGAACTGGCGCTGCGCATGGCGCTTTCCACCCCCGCGCGTCTGAGGCGCCCTTTCCTGTTCCTCTCTGGCGGCACCGACGGCCGTGACGGGCCAACCGACGCGGCGGGCGGTCTGGTTGATGAACATTCGGCCGACCGGATGCGTGCGGCGGGCGTCGACCCGGAAGTGCTTCTGGCCAACAATGACAGCCATGCCGCCCTTGCCGCCTCGGGCGATCTGCTGATGACCGGGGCCACCGGCACGAACGTCGCCGACGTGCAGATCCTGCTTCTGTGACCTGAGCCCCAGCTTTCCTCCGGGGCAAGGGAGAGTCCTTGGGTTGCCCTTCGCCGGCCTGCCCAGCGAATGAGGCCCCGCCCCGACAGACACCAAAGGCCGGGAATTCCCGGTTTTTTGCTTTTCGCACATCGGGTGTGTGGGCGGTTCAGGCCTCCATCACGTCGCCGTCGCCCTCGTCGGATGCGGTGCCGAAATCAAGGCCATGGCCGGCGCGGATCTTGTCTTCGATCGACTGCGCCACCTCGGGATTGTCGCGCAGGAACTGCTTGGCATTCTCGCGCCCCTGGCCGATGCGCTCGTCGCCGTAGGAATACCAGGCACCGGATTTTTCCACAACACCGGCCTTGACGCCGAGGTCAATCAGTTCGCCGGTCTTGGAAATCCCCTCGCCATACATGATGTCGAATTCGACCTGCTTGAAGGGCGGCGCCACCTTGTTCTT
>CAZRKU010000136.1:0-5600 GCA_964600685.1 uncultured Frigidibacter sp.
GGTATTCGTAGTCGCGCTTGATCTCGGCCTTGGTGCGCTTGGCGCCGGCGGTGCGGATGATCAGGCCCATGCCCTGCGGCACGGCCAGGCTGGCCACCACGCCCTTCAGGCGCTTGCGGTCGGTCGCGGTGTCGATCTTGCGCGAGATGCCGCCGCCGCGCGCGGTGTTGGGCATCAGCACGCAGTAGCGGCCGGCGAGCGACAGATAGGTGGTCAGCGCCGCGCCCTTGTTGCCGCGCTCTTCCTTCACCACCTGCACCAGCATGATCTGCCGGACCTTGATCACTTCCTGGATCTTGTAGCGGCGCGGGCGCGGTTTGCGCGGCTGGCGGATTTCTTCGGCCACGTCCTCTTCGGCGACCGACTCGATCTCGGGGTCGCTGTCGCTGGCGTGATCGGCGGCGACATAGGGCTCCTCGCGCCGCGTGCCGTTGTCGCCGTTCGGCTCGGCGCCGGAAGTGGCCGCGGCCTCGAAGCTGCTCGGACCCTGGGCCTCGCCCTCGGCCATGTCGAGCACGGTCATGCCCGGAATGTCGTCCGACGACCTCACCTCGGCGGCGTCGGTCGCGGCTTCGGCCTTGCGGGCCGGGCGCTGGCGGCGGCGCGAGCGGTTGTTTTCCTCGGCCTCTTCGGCCTCGGCATAGGCGCGCTCTTCTTCCAGAAGCGCTTTGCGGTCCGCGACCGGGATCTGATAATAGTCGGGATGGATTTCCGAGAAGGCGAGGAACCCGTGCCGGTTGCCGCCGTAGTCGACGAACGCCGCCTGCAGCGACGGCTCGACCCGCGTGATCTTGGCGAGATAGATGTTCCCGGCCAGTTGCCGCTTGTTTACGGTCTCGAAATCAAATTCTTCGACCTTGTTGCCGTCCACCACCACAACGCGGGTTTCTTCCGCGTGGGTGGCATCGATAAGCATTTTGATTGCCATTGAAGTGTCCAGACGCCCAAAGCCGCCCCAACCCCGGTGGGGCGGAACGGCTGCGGGCGGTTTTTGCTAAGGCGAGCGGCGACGCGGACAGGAAAAGTGCGGCGTCTTGCCAACCCCTTGCCTCCTGCCCTAGGTGCGCGCGTTGCATCGCGGTTCTCTTTTCCGGGGGTGCAAGCACCCCCTGTTCACAGGCCTGCCCTTGTCAGGGGCGCGGCTATTTCCCGGCCTTTCGGCCGATTTTCCGCCGTTTCAGCGCCTCAAGTCTGTGAAACTCAACGTGCGAAACCGCAGCGAAACTCTCGGACGGCAGCACTGGCAGCAGGCTGGCCGTCACAAAACCGACATTAGCGGTCTTTTGCCGCCCATGACAATGGCTATTTGCCATACCTGCGGATCAAGGCGCGCGTGATCAGAGGTAATCTTGCCGCTGCAACCCGTATTTGGCCATCTTCTCGTTCAGCGTCCGGCGCGGCAGGCAGAGTTCATCCATGACCGCGGTGATCGACCCCTTGTGGCGGCGCATCGTATTGTCGATCAGCATCTTCTCGAAGCTTTCGACATATTCCTTCAGGGGCTTGCCCTCGGTCGTCATCGTCGCTGCGGTCTCTTCATTGTCCGCCATGAGCAGCGAGGCGATGGAGCCGGAGCCGCGACGGTTCTGCAAGACCGCGCGTTCGGCCACGTTGATCAGCTGGCGCACATTGCCCGGCCAGGGCGCCTGCAACAGCTGCGCCGCCTCCTGCGCCGTCACTTGCGGGGCCTCGCATCCATATTCCTCGGCGAACTGCTCGGTCATGCGGGCGAAGAGCGTGAGAATATCCTCGCCGCGCGACCGGAGCGGCGGCAGCAGGATCTTCAGCGCCGACAGGCGGTAGTAAAGGTCGGGCCGCAGCGCATCCTCGGCGGCGCGGCCCTGTTCGTGGTCGTTGCAGATGCCGATGATGCGGGTTTCCGCCGGACTGCCCTGTTCGTTGATGAAGGTCAGAAGCCGCGCCTGCAACGCCTGCGACAGCGCTTCGATGTCCTCCAGGACCAGCGTGCCGCCGCGCGCCTCCTCGACCAGCGGGATCTGGCCGCCTTCGGGCATCGGGCCAAAGAGCCGGGTGGAAAGCATGTCTTCGGAATAGGCGGCACAACTCAGCACCACGAACCTCTTGCCCGCGCGCGGCCCGACCGCATGCATCGCATGGGCCACGAGCGTCTTGCCGGTGCCGGTTTCCCCGTCGATCAGCACATGCCCGTCGGCCTGCCCCAGATCGAGGATGTCCTCGCGCAGCCGCTCCATCGCCGGGGAGGCGCCGATCAGCTTCTTCATGATCGTGGTGCCGTCCGACAGTTCCCGGCGCAGCGCCCGGTTGTCGAGCGTCATGCGCCGGGTCTGGCTGGCCTTCTTGGCCAGTTCGGTCATCCGGTCGGGGTTGAAGGGCTTTTCCATGAAATCGAAGGCGCCGACCCGCATCGCCTCGACCGCCATCGGCACGTCGCCATGCCCGGTGATCATGATGACCGGCAGGCCGCTGTCGAGGCTCATCAGCCTTTTCAGGAACGCCATGCCGTCCATGCCCGGCATGCGGATGTCCGAGACGACCACCCCCGGATAATCCGCCCCGATCGACTTCAGCGCCTCTTCGGCCGAGGGAAAGGTTTCCGTGTCGAAGCCCGACAGGGCCAGCCACTGGCTGATCGACTGCCGCATGTCCTGCTCGTCGTCGACAATCGCCACCTTCATCGCACGCGCCATCGCTCTACTCCGCCGCCTTGGTCTTTTCATTGATCAGCGGCAGCTGGACCTCGAAAACCGCCCCGCCGCCCGTTCCACCATCGTCAGACGCATTGCGCGCCGTCAATCGTCCGCCAAGGTCGTTCACGATACCGGACGAAATGGCAAGCCCCAGCCCCACGCCCTCGCCCGGCTTCTTGGTGGTGTAGAAAGGCTCGAACAGGTTCTCCAGGTCGACGATCCCGGTGCCGTTGTCACGGACCGTCAGAACCGCAGTTTCGCCGGTCGTCAGCAAAAGGTCGATCTGCGGCAAGGCCACGTCCTTGGTCGCATCCAGTGCATTCCTGAGCAGGTTGATGATCACCTGCTCCAGCCGGATGCGGTCGGCCAGAACCATGACCGGCAGGCGCGGCAGGGCGCGGGTGATCTTGACCGACCGGGTCCTGAGGGTCGGCTCCATCATCGACAGCGCCCCCGATACGCAGGAGCGCACATCTATGGGCTCAAACGCCTCTCCCCCCTTCCTTGCGTAACTTTTCAGCTGACGGGTGATCGCCCCCATCCGCTCGATCAGATCGTCGATGCGCTGGAAGGAGGACATCGCCTCGTCCGGCCGCTTGCGCTGGAGAAGAAGCCGCGCCCCGGCAAGATAGGTCTTCATCGCCGCCAGCGGCTGGTTGAGTTCATGGCTGACCGCGGCCGACATTTCGCCAAGCGCCGCCAGTTTCGAGGACTGCGCGAGTGTCAGTTCGGCCACGGCAAGGTCTTTCTGCGCCTTTTCCCGTTCGGCGATTTCCCGCTGCAAGCGGGCGTTCAAAAGGCGGAGTTCCGCCGACTCGCGTCGGATCAGCGCCGTCTCCACCAGCGCGCGCCGCGACAGAAGATAGAAGGCAACCGCCAGAAACAGCGCGAATCCCATGATTTCCAGTGCGAGGACGGCATTCACCCGGTCGCGGATCGAATCATAGGTGGTGAAGCTGACCAGCCGCCATCCCTGGAACGGAATGCGCAGTTCCGATCGCATCACCCCCACGCCCCGGACATAGGCATCGGGCGGACGGTTCGCCCAGTCGGCCGTCGCCTGCAACGCGCGTTCGATGGCCGACGGGGCCGACTTGACCGACAGGGCCTCGTTGATCGGCAGACCCCGCCACAGGGGTTCGGTCGCCAGGATGATCCGGTTGGTGCTGTCGAGGACCGCCACCGCGTCGCTCTCCCCGGCCCAGGCCCGCTCGAACCGGCTGAGGTCGACGCTGACCATGATCGTGCCGACCCGGCGCGCATCGGCCAGGACGGCGCGCGAAAAGATGAAATCGAACCCGCCGGTCGCAGTCTCGGCAATCGAAAAGACCGTGTCGCTGCGCCGTTCGGCCTGAACGAAGGCGGGATCGCTGGCCAGATTGAAACCCAGCCGCACCCGGTCGGTTGCCGCGACGACACGCCCGTCCACGTCCAGCAGCTCGATCGAGGAAGCACCGATTTCGCGTTGCGCCGAAATGAGCCGCTGTGACGTCAGCGTATAGGTCACGCCGTCGAGCGCCTTGATCAGTTCAGGATCGCGCGCGAGAAGAAGCGGCACCACCGCAGTGCGCTGCAATTCCGACAGGACTTGCCCGGAATAGAGCGCCTGGCGGACCTCGGCCCGGTTGCGGGTCGTTTCGGTGAACCGTTCGGTCAGGAAGGTGTTGGTCGCCCAGATCACCGCGACCGCGGCGCCGATGAACAGGATGAAGATCAGCCGCGTCGGCCAGACCCGCCGCCAGCCGCGCAGGCGCTGGCCGGCCGACCGCAGGCGTCCGGGCGCGGTCGTTCGCGGCGCGGCGCGGCTGCGGGCGGGCTTCGGTTGCGAAAGGCTGCCGGTGTCGGACATGGGGCCAGTGTAGGGACTGGCTCCGTCAGGCTCAAGCCGATGGCGTCAGGCGAGCGCCATCTGATCCATGAGCGCGCGGAAAAGCACCGATCCGTCGGTCCCGCCGTGAAGCGGATCGACCACCCGTTCGGGATGCGGCATCAGCCCCAGGACCCGGCGGTTCTCCGACAGGACGCCGGCGACATCGGCCATCGCGCCGTTGGGGTTTGCGCCATAGGTGAAGGCGATCCGGTCCTCTCCCTGAAGCCGCTTCAGGCCTTCGGCGTCGATGGTGTAGTTGCCATCATGGTGGGCGACGGGGAAGCGCACCGCCTGCCCCTTCGTCCAGCCCGAAGTGAAGGCGCTGTCGGCGGTCGCAACGCGCAGTTCGACCATCTTGCAGACGAACTTCAGCCCGGCATTGCGCATCAGCGCGCCGGGCAGGAGGCCGGTTTCGGTCAGGATCTGGAAGCCGTTGCAGATGCCGATGGCGTAGCCGCCCGCATCCACATGGGCACCCACCGCCTGCATGATCGGCGATTGCGCGGCAATCGCCCCGCAGCGCAGATAGTCGCCGAAGGAGAAGCCGCCCGGCACCCCGACGATGTCGGTGCCGTCGGGCAGCGCGTGATCCTTGTGCCAGACACGGGCGACAGTGGCGCCCGCGCGTTCGAACGCCACCGCGAGGTCGCGGTCGCAGTTCGATCCGGGGCAGGTGATGACGGCGGCTTTCATCCTGTCTCCTCGGGGCGCTTGTTCGGGTTGTCCGCCCTTTAGCGCAAGGGCGCGGCCACTGCCAGAGGCCGATTGGGGCCCTGCCCCAAACCCCGGGATATTTAGGCCAGAATGAAAGGCGGAGCGGTCGGCGGGGTCAGGCGATCTCGACCGAGTATTTTTCGATGACGGTATTGGCAAGCAGTTTTTCGCACATGGCCCTCACCTCGGCCTCGGCGGCGGCGCGGTCGGTGGCGCCGAGGTCCAGTTCGATGACCTTGCCCTGGCGGACGCCCTTCACCCCCTGAAACCCCAATGTGCCGAGCGCGTGGCGCACCGCCTCGCCCTGCGGGTCGAGGACGCCGTCTTTCAGCATGACATGGACACGG
>CAZRKU010000137.1:0-5497 GCA_964600685.1 uncultured Frigidibacter sp.
GGAATGCCCCGCGCCCGCACGTCGCGGATCAGTTCCAGCACCCGGCGGCTTTCCTTCACCCCAAGCGCCGCCGTCGGTTCATCCAGGATCACGACCTTGGAACCGAAAGCCGCCGCCCGCGCCACGGCCACGCCCTGCCGCTGGCCACCCGACAGGGTTTCCACCGGCTGGCTGATGTCCTGAATGGTCATCAGGCCCAGTTCCGACAGCTTGGCACGGGCAAAGGCCTCCATCCGGGTGCGGTCCATCTTGCGAAACACGCTGCCCATGATCCCCGGCACGCGCCATTCGCGCCCCAGGAACATGTTGTCGGCGATGGACAGCGCGGGCGACATGGCCAGGTTCTGGTAGACCGTCTCGATGCCCAGGGCGCGGGCATCTTCGGGGCTGCGGAAATTCATCTGCACGCCGTCCAGCAGGATCTCGCCATGGTCGGGGACAACCGCCCCCGACAGCGCCTTGATCAGCGTGGACTTGCCCGCGCCGTTGTCGCCGATGACGGCGATGATCTCGCCGGGCATCAGGTCGAAGTCGCAACCGCTCATGGCCACCACGGTGCCATAGCGCTTCATCAGACCCTTGGCCTGAAGGATGGGTTTCATACCGGTCATTGCGAAGCCCTCCGCAGCCATTGGTCCAGCGCCACGGCGATGATGACAAGGCACCCCGCCGCGAATTTCTGCCAGTAGTCGTCCACCCCGGCCAACGACAGGCCGGTGATGAACACGCCGACGATCATCGCCCCGAGGACCGACCCGATGATCGACCCGCGCCCGCCGAACAGCGAGGTGCCGCCGATCACCACGGCGGTGATGGACGCCAGGTTCACCGTGTCAAACGCGATGGGAGAGATCGAGCCCACCCGCCCCACCGCGATCCAGGCCGCGAAGCCGCAGATCAGGCCCGCCACGGTATAGACCGAGATCAGCGTGCGGTTGACCCGAATGCCCGACAGCATCGCAGCGTCAGGGTCGTCGCCGATGGCGTGCACATGGCGGCCCCAGGCGGTGTGGTTCAGCACATACCACAGCAGGGCGGCCAGAAGGATGAGGGTGATGCCACCATAGCTGATGCTGGCACCGCCGAAGTTGAAGCCCTGTCCGAAGAACAGCAGGCCGGGCGCGTTCGCCTCGATATCCACGTTGCGGATGGATTCAGACTGCGAATACCACAGTTTCAGCGCCTCGAAGATCGACAGCGTGCCCAGCGTGACGATGAAGGGCGGCAAGCGCATCAGCGTGACCAGAAGGCCGTTCACCATGCCCATCAGTCCGGCGACGACGATGCCGATGCCGACCGCAACCAGCACCGGAAGGCCCATGACCACGGCCAGATTACCCATGATCAGCGACGCCACTACAAGGATCGCCCCGACTGACAGGTCAATGCCCGCGGTCAGGATCACCAGCGTCTGCGCCAGAGCGATGAAGCCGGTGACGGTGACCTGTTTCAGCACCGTCGACAGCGCACCCATTCCAAGGAAGCGCGGGGCAAGGAGGCCGAAGGCAAGGACTGACAGGATCAGCACCAGTGCCGGGATCATCGTCGGGTTGCGGCGCAGGAAATTGCGCAGAACATGGGTGAAGGTCCGGTCGTCCTTCTCGAAGCTGGCCACGGCGGTATCGGCCCTGGCAAGCGTCGCCTCATAGTCGGATATGGTCTTGGTCGGTGCGTTTTCGCTGCTCATCGCTGCGGTATCTCCCCCCACGGATGAAGCCGGCACCGGATCGCGGGGCGCCGCCTAAGACGAAGGGCGACCCTAAAAGCCGCCCCTCCACTAATCAAGCCACTCGTCAAAGGCGCATCAGCCCCAGCAGAGTTCGGTGCCCTTGGCGCTGTCGATCGACGGCACGCCTTCGGCCGGCTTGTCGGTCACCAGGTTGACGCCGGTGTTGAGGAACGACAGGCCTTCGGTGACGGTCGGCTTGGTGCCGTCCTTGGCGAAAGCGGCGATGGCTTCGATGCCCAGAGCCGCCATCTTCAGCGGATACTGCTGCGAGGTGGCACCGATGACGCCCGACTTGACCGAGGCGACGCCCGGGCAGCCGCCGTCCACTGAGACGACGATCGCCTGGCCTTCCTTGCCGGCATTCTTCAGCGCCTGATAGGCACCTTCGGCGGCGGGCTCGTTGATGGTGTAGACCACGTTGATGTCGGGGTCTTTCGCCAGCAGGGTTTCCATCGCGCGCAGGCCGCCTTCGGGGTTCGCGTCCGTGGATTCGTGGCCGATCACGCGCGTGTCGGTTTCCGAAGCCATCACGGTCAGGTCCGGCACTTCGATGCCGAAGCCGACCAGGAAGCCGGTATCGCGCTGCACATCGACCGAGATATTGTCCTTGTTGATGTCGAGCATCGCGATCTTGGCACTGGCAGCGCCTTCGCCCATCGTTGCGGCCGCCCATTTGCCGATCAGCAGACCCGCTTCGAAATTGTCGGTGGCAAAGGTGATGTCCTGGGCTTCGGTATCGGCCAGCGGGGTGTCCAGGGCGATGACCAGGATGCCAGCCGCGCGCGCATCCTTCAAAGCCGGGCCGACCGAGTCGTTCGACGGCGTGATCAGGATACCCTTGGCGCCTGCCGCGATGCAGTTCTCGATCGCGGTGATCTGCGGGGCGGCGTCGCCGTCCTTTTCGCCGGCATAGGCCTGAAAATCGAGACCAGCGGTAACGGCGGCAGATTCCGCACCTTCCTTCATCTTCACGAAGAAGGGGTTGGTGTTGTTCTTGGTGATCAGGCAGGCCAGTTCGGCCGCCGAGGCGGAGCCAGCCATCAGAGCCATGAGGGCGGCGCCCGACAGGGCGGCGGTTGCGAATTTCATTGACGTTCCTCCCGTGGAAAGGGGGAATGGCCCCCCTCTTGCCGTGCCGCCGACCGCGAATGCCGTCCGGCGATGACGCAAGAAAAGCCGATTCCCGGCCGCTCGTCAACTTAAATAAATCAGAGTGATTTAATATTGACAGGTGCCGCCCCCTGACGCAGTCTGAACCGACCAGAGGACGCCAATCGCGGGGAATGTGGACAATGCTGATGGGAATTCCGTCAATCCTCGGGCCCGACCTCCTCGCGACCCTGCGGGCCATGGGTCATGGCGACGAACTCGCCATCGTCGACGGAAACTACCCGGCGCTGGATCATGCGCGGCGGCTGATCCGGGCGGACGGACACGGGCTTCTGGCCGTGCTTGACGCTGTCCTGGCCCTGCTGCCGCTTGACGATGTGGTAAAAAACCCCGTGCTGCGCACCGGCTGGGCGAATGACCCAGCGTTCGTGGCGCCGATCCACGCCGAAATCGACCTGATCGTTGCCCGCAGCGTGAAGGGTCTGCACGCCGAACCCGTCGCGGGCGAAGCCTTCTACGCCCGTGTGCGAACCTGTCACACGGTCATTGCCACCTCCGAGCCGGCCCTCTATGCCAATGTGATCTTGCGCAAGGGCGTGATTGCCCCGCCGGACCCTGTCGTCACCGCTTACGCCGGAACCCGATGAACGAAGACCCGTTCGAACGCACACAGGCCGAATCCGTCGCGCTGAAAGGCACGAACCAATCCGGCATGCGTGCGCACAACGAACGGCTGTTCCTGTCGCTTGTGCGCCAGCATGGTGCGCTGGCCCGTTCCGATCTGGCGCGCATGACCGGACTTTCGGCGCAGACCGTCTCGGTCATCATGCGCGAGCTGGAAAATGACGGGCTGTTTCTGAGGGGCGAACCGCTCAGGGGCAAGATCGGCCAGCCCTCGATCCCGATGAGCCTGAGCCCGGACGGGGCCTTCTTTATGGGGCTGAAACTCGGGCGGCGCTCGGCCGATCTGACGCTGATCGACTTTCTGGGGCAGGTGCGGGCCTCGGAACGCCATGTCTACCCCTACCCCACCGTAACGGCCGTTACGGAGTTTGTGCGCGCCGCCCATGACCGGCTGCGCGACAGCCTGCCGCCCGAGCATCGCAAGAGGATCGCGGGTCTTGGCGTCGCCATGCCGTTCCGCATGTGGGATTGGGTCGGACAGATCGGCGCTCCCCCGTCCGCGATGGAGGAATGGCGCGACAGCAACCTGCAGCGGGATCTTGAGCGTCTGACGGATCAGCCGGTTTTCATCCAGAACGATGCGAGTTCCGCCTGTGGGGCCGAACTGATCTTCGGCAAGGGCGAGGAGCGCCCGCGTAACTTCCTCTACTTCTATTTCGGCACGTTCATCGGCGGCGGACTGGTGATGGGCGGGCAGCTTTTCCTGGGGGCGACGGGCAATGCCGCAGGCGTCGGCTCGATGCCGGTGCCAGGCCGGGCCGGAGGGATGGAGAGCCTGATCAACGCCGCGTCGCTTCAGGTTCTGGCTGACCGGATGGCCGAGAATGGCGAGAATGCCGAACATATCTGGCAGCAAAGCGACGAATGGAATGTCAGCCAGCCGGTGCTTGACCGCTGGCTCGACGATGCGGCCAAGGGGCTGGCCTGGGCAACGCTGTCGGCGACCGCCTTGCTGGAACTCGACGCGGTGATGGTCGACGGGTGGATGCCGACCTCGGTGCGTGCCGTCCTGACCGAACGACTTGGCCTCGCCTTGCGGAAGCTTGATACGGCGGGCGTCGTGCTGCCGGCGGTGCGTGAGGGCACCATCGGCGCCTTCGCCCGGTCACTCGGTGCGGCCGCCATTCCGCTGTCGCAGCGCTTTCTGATCGACCAGAACGCCGCCAGCCGGATGGCCTGACGGAAAGCCGCGTCCAAGGGCGCGACGCGGCATGGGGCCACGCCCCAGGATCGAACATCAATGATGAAGGCTGGTGCCCCCAATCGGAGTGATTCAGCATTCTCAATTCTGAACATATTAGAATTTTTTCAGTATGTTACATGAAGATTAATTTGATCACCTTCCACATATGTTCCCGTAGCGGAACATCGCTTCGCACGCGAACCTACGGGCTAAAGGGTGGACTGGATTTCGCTGTTCTGCTACAGGGCACGAGTGGACTGGAGCAAGTAATGGTTGTCCTGAATGCCCTCAGCCAGATGAAAGCAAAAAGCCTCGGGGCGGCAAGTATCCCGACGGCCAAGGGCTGTGGCTGGTGAAGCGTTAGCCCTCGAAAGGGAAATGGGTGCTGCGGATCGTGGTCGGTGGCAAGCGCAGGGAAAAGCGATCTCGGATGCGACCATGTCGCGCCTGATGGAGCGCGAGGAGCTTCCCTGGCGCCCACACGTGTTCAGAGCAACCTTCCGCACCAGAGCAACCTTCCGCACCTGGGTCGAGGAGCAGACCGATACCTCCTTTGAGGTCAAAGAAGCGGCGCTTGGGCATGCGGTCGACACAGGCACCGTCCGCGCCTACCAGCGTTCCGACCGGCTGGCGAAACGTCGGATGCTCATGGAGCAATGGGCGTCATACCTTTTGGCACCACCTGCAGGCCAAACGCCGTCGTGGCGCACCCATGACGAACTTGTTCCATAGTGCTTCCTTCCAATCCTTCGCAAGGACCGCACCATCAAACCATGGGATCAAACATCTAG
>CAZRKU010000138.1:0-5428 GCA_964600685.1 uncultured Frigidibacter sp.
AACGCTGGTGGCGCACCGACAAGGGGGCGCATGACGTCCGCTATGTCCAGTTCATGGGCAAGGACAACGTGCCTTTCCACACGCTCAGCTTCCCGGCCACGATCATGGGATCGGGCGAGCCGTGGAAGCTGGTCGATTACATCAAGTCGTTCAACTACCTGAACTATGACGGCGGCCAGTTTTCGACCAGCCAGGGGCGCGGCGTGTTCATGGATCAGGCGCTGTCGATCCTGCCATCGGACTACTGGCGCTGGTGGCTTCTCAGCCATGCGCCGGAGAGCGCGGACAGTGAATTCACCTGGGAGAATTTCCAGTCGAGCGTGAACAAGGATCTGGCCGACGTTCTGGGCAACTTCGTCAGCCGCATCACCAAATTCTGCGCCGCCAAATTCGGTCCGGCCGTTCCGACGGGCGGCACCCATGATGAGCGTGCCCGCGCGCTGATCGAAGAACTGGAGAACCGCGTCCGCGCCTATGAGGACCACATGCAGGCGATGGATATCCGCAAGGCTGCGACGGAACTGCGCGGCATCTGGGTGGCGGGCAACGAATATCTGCAGTCGGCCGCGCCCTGGACGGTCTTCAAGACCGATCCTGACGCCGCCGCCGCGATCACCCGCCTTTCGCTGAACCTCATCCGGCTTTACGCGGTCCTGTCCGAACCCTTCATCCCCGACGCGGCCGCCAACATGCTGGCGGGGATGCAGACCACCGACCGCGCCTGGCCCGGCGACATTTCGGCCGCGCTTGCCACCCTTTCCCCCGGCCACGCCTTCACCGTGCCCGAGGTGCTGTTCCGCAAGATCACCGACGAGGAAAGGGAGGAATGGGCCGCAAGGTTCGCCGGCGCGCGCGGCTGACCGCGAGCCCGGTCTCTACGCCGATGGACCCCATTGCGGTGAGCGAGCGGCAGCCGGACCGTCAGGACACCCCCGTTGCCGCGGCGCGGTAACCGCTCGGGCTGATCGCGAACATGCGTTTGAACAGGCGGGAAAACTGTGCCTGATCGGCGAAGCCGAACCGGTAGGCGACGTCGGCAATCGGCCAGCAACTGGGCATATCAAGGACTGCCGCGCCGCAAGCAGCCGCTCGTCGCGGATGCATCATGTCCAAGACGTGATCCGCCGCCCGCTCAAGCCAGGTTCGGACATGCCCGGCAAGCTCCTGGGCAACGCGGGCCACCTCGGCGGCATGGGCCTTGACCTCATGCCAGACGCGGACGGCGGCAACCTCCTGAGCGGCGTCAAAGACAGACGGCACCGTCAACGCCAAGACATGGGATAACTCCGTCCGGGAGAAGGGGAAGTCCGGCCGTCAACCGATTTGTGCAACAGTGCCGTGCAAACCACCTCGCGAACGCAGGATACGCTTCGGTTTGATCCGATCATGCTCTGGCCGATATGGACCAAATCGCCTGACGAAAAGGTGAAGGGCGGCGCCTTTTTGGCTCTGGCCCGGCCCGCCCGGCTCGACTATTCTGTTCAAATGACCAGTTTCGTCCGCAGCTTTGCCATTCTGCTGAGTGCCATTTTTGTGGCCACCACGCTTGCGGTGGCCGCAGCCCCGCTCAAGGCGGAAACTTCGGTGACAATGGCGGCAATGCCGATGGCTGCTGATGCGCAAAAATGCAAGACTTGCGACCCGCATATGGACATGGCAGCCCGCTGTGCCCTTGCTTGCGCGCCGTCCATAGCGGGCGTTTTGGCTGGCCCGGTCAATTACGCGGCGGTTTTGGCCGATTTTCGCTTTGAAATGGCCGACACCAAGGCGGAGGGGCGGGCTCCGCCACCGGCCTTTACACCTCCGCGAACCACCACCCTGATTTGAGCGGCGTCCTCCTCCGGGGACGCCTCTTCTCCGGCTGCGCGCTTTTCAGCGTGTCGGCTGACGGTCAGTCCCGGTCCATGCGCGCATGGCGGGGGAAAAGGATGGCAAACCATGATTCTTTTACAACTTCCGGCGCTGTCGCGCAGGCGACTTCTCACAGGGCTCGGTGCCGCGGCGCTGAGTTCCGGGGTATCGCCCGGCCTGCGGCGGGCTTTTGCGGGCACACCGGCGGGGCGGCCAGCAGGAGCGATAACGGCCCTGGCCTTTGACCAGGGCAAGCTGGTGCTGGCGGCAGCGGGCATCTGGATCAGCGAGGATGGCGGGGCGAGCTTTGCGCAACACGCCGAAGGGCCGGGTGCCCCGGCAACTGCGCTGGCCGCCCATCCCGATCTGTCCGGCGTGATCTATGCCACCACCGCGACCGACGGCCTGCTGCGGTCGGTGGATGCAGGGCTGTCATGGCTTCCAGCCGGGCCGGGATTGCCCTCGTCGCCGATGGATGCGGTGGCGATTGCCGCGCTTGATCCGCAGATCATCTATGTGGCGGTGCGCGGTGACGGGCTTTGGCAGAGCAAGGATGGTGCCAAAACCTGGGAATTCGCGATGGACCGGCCTTTGGTGGACAAGGTCGAGGTGGATGTGCAGGTTGTTGCTTCGGTCGGCAGCCTGTCGGGCATGGGCGGCTATTGGGTCTATGCCGGCACCGCAAAGGGCGTCTCAAAGGTGCCGGACTGCTTCTGTCGCTGGTCTTCGCTGGAAAGCAGTGGTGCTATGGAGGTTTCGACCGGCGCCGCGAAACCCGCGCCCATCGACCCGGCGCTGCGCCTGCCGCATTTGTCGACCACCAGCCTTGCCCTGGCCCCGTCGGTTCCAGACGTCCTGTTCGCCGGCCTGCCTTCGGGCGTCTGGAAGACCTCGGACACCGGGGCGACCTGGCAGCTGGTCAGCACGGCGCTGGCCTCGCCAATCCTCGCTGTCGATCCGCTAGACCCTGACCATGTCGTGGCCGCCGATGCCGGCGGCGCGATGCTTTCCAGCCGCGATGGCGGCATAACCTGGGCCGCTCTGACGGCTGTATGAGGAAAATGAAATGAAACTGAAACTTGCAACTGCCCTGTTCCTTGGCTTTGCCGCTCCGTCCTTTGCCGCCACCGGGACGATCACGCTCTACAGCAACCCGACCTGTGCCTGCTGCCAGACTTATGCCGACTATCTGAAGGCCAATGGCTATGACCTGAAGGTGGTGCCGGACGAGAATTACGAGAAGGTGGCGATCGACGCCGGGATGCCGGTGCAGGGGATCGGCTGCCATGTGGCGGTGATCGATGGCTACACGATGAGCGGGTTCATCCCGGTCCGGTTTATCGAGAAACTGACGGCGGAAAAACCCGCTATTTCCGGCATCACCCTGCCGGGAATGCGGATGGACGCGCCCGACTTGGCGGAAGACGCGCAAAAGGCCCTGGAAGTCTACAGCTACGCCCCGACCGGCGTGGCGCTTTATCCGGTGGAATGAGCGCAATGCGGCTCATCCAGACATCGCGCGGGGCGGCTGCGGCCGCCCTGCTGCTGGCGACCGGCGCGCAGGCGCAGACGGCCGACCCGGCCAGGATTCAGCGCGGCCAGCAACTGTACGCAACCAGCTGCGCCGCCTGCCATGGCGCCAATCTGCAAGGCCAGCCGGATTGGAAACGCCGGCTGGACACCGGGCTTATGCCGGCGCCGCCGCATGATGCGACCGGCCACACCGCAAGTCACTCCGACCGCGAGTTGTTCGCATTTACCAAGCTCGGGGTCGCGGCGGTGCTGGGCGACAGCTATGAAAGCGCCATGCCGGCATTTGGCGACATGCTGAACGATGACGACATCGCGGCGGTGCTGGACTACATCAAAAGCACCTGGCCGCCCGATGTGCAGCAATCGCAAGCCGAGATCACCGCTGCAGACAAGGCGGCCCAGCCATGAGTGACGCCGGACAGGACAAGCCGCCGCGCCGCCGCCTTCGGTTCCCGGTCTGGGGGATCCTTCCGGTCGTGGCTTCGGCCATGCTCGGGGCTTTTGCCTGGTCGCTGCTGAACCCGTCGCCGAACCTGCCCTCGGTGCTGATCGGCAAGCCGGTGCCCGAATTCACCCTGCCGCCGATCACCGGCCGGGCGGAAGGCTTGGCGGCCGCCGACCTGAGGGGCCGCGTGGCGCTGGTCAACATCTTTGCCTCGTGGTGCGTGCCGTGCCGGGCGGAACATCCGCTGATCACCGAACTGGCCGGCGTGGTGCCGGTCTACGGCATCAACTACAAGGACAAGGCCCCGGACGCCCTGGCCTGGCTCAAGGAACTTGGCGATCCCTATACCAAGATCGGGGCTGACAGTGATGGGCGGGGGGCGATCGAATTCGGCGCCTATGGCATCCCGGAGACTTTTGTGGTGGGTGCCGATGGCACCATTGTCTATCGGGTCGTCGGCGTGATCACCCGGGCGACCATGGATCAGACCTTGCTGCCCCTGATCCGTGACCTGCAACTCAAAGCTGGAAGGAACACAGAATGAAGCACGCCCTCGCTGCGGCCTTGCTCTGGCTTGCGCTGACGGTGCCCGGTATCGCCGGGGCCCAGGGCTTCGCCGTTCATGACGCGCCACAGGACATGCCCGAAGTTCGCTTCATGACCGAGGATGGCTCCCGCAAGACGCTGGAGGCTTTCCGCGGCAAGGTGATCCTGCTCAACATCTGGGCGACCTGGTGCATTCCCTGCCGCAAGGAAATGCCGACGCTGGATGCGCTTCAGGCCGATCTCGGCAGTTCGAAATTCGAAGTCGTCACCCTGTCGATCGACAAGGGCGGCGTGCCCGTCGTGCGCAAGTTCTTCGACGAGATCGGGATCAGGAATCTGACGGTCTATGTCGATCAGACCACGCTGTCCTATACCAACCTGCGCGTCCTCGGTCTGCCCACCACATTGATCGTGGACGCCGATGGCAAGGAACTGGCGCGGCTGATCGGCCCCGCCACATGGAACGCCCCGGACATGGAAGCCTTCCTCAGGACCTATATCAAATGACCCGGCGCGTTCCCTCAACTTGAAACCTTAAGCCTTGAAAGGAAATCCAATGAAAGACACCACCTCGGCCTCGTGCTGTGCGCCGAGCAGCCCAGGCGCTTCCAGCCGCCTGCCCGCCTGGGCCACCCGCCAGCGCCTGATGATCGTGGCGGGCACGGCTGTGGTTCTGAGCGGCATCGCTTTCAACTGGGGCTGGCTGACCGCGCTCGGGCTGGCTCCGCTCCTGCTGATGCTGGTGCCGTGCGGTGTCATGTGCGCCGCCGGAATGTGCATGAAGGCGGGGCCGAAAACCACGCCGACCAACAGCGAACCGCCGATCTCGGCTCCAAAATGACGGCTGGTTTCGCAGTCTCCTGACCCTCGCCCACTACTCAACCGTGGAGAATGACAATGAAAACGACACTTGGAACACTGGCCATCGTGACCGGATTTGCGGTCTTGCCGCTGGCCGCCGCTGCCCAGACCGCCGCCCCGGAAGCCGCCCCGGAAGCCGCCGCGCCGCCAATGACCGGAACTGCCGACATGAGCGGCATGATGGCGCAGGGT
>CAZRKU010000139.1:0-5390 GCA_964600685.1 uncultured Frigidibacter sp.
CTAGTATCCCAGCGCGATCCCGTCCTTGCGCGGGTCGGACGCGCCATGCAGCACGCCGCTTTCCCCATCCATCAATATGGCCTGGGCACCACCCAGCGGCCCATCCGGTTCGATGACCCGGTGGCCGATGGTGGCCAGTTCGGCCCGCACTTCCGGCGCATAGCCGCGCTCCAGGGCAAGGCCCTGTGGCGACGGGAAGGCGCGCGGCGCGTCGATGGCGGCCTGCGGACCCATGCCGTAAAGACTGAGGTTGGTGACGAACCGCGCGTGGCCTGCTGGCTGATAGGCCCCGCCCATAACCCCGAACGGCATGATCACCCGCCCCCGGTCGCGCAGCATCGCCGGGATGATCGTGTGCATCGGTCGCTTGCCGCCCGCCGCTTCGTTCGGATGGCCAGGGATCAGGCTGAAGCCCGCGCCACGATTCTGAAAGAGAATGCCGTAGCGGTCGGAGGCCAGGCCCGATCCGAACCCCCAGTAGATCGAATAGATCAGCGACACGGCCATTCGGTCCCGGTCGACCACGGTGATGTAGATCGTATCGCGATGGATGGCCTCTGATGCCGCCCTCGGGTCGGGCATGGCGCGGCGCGGGTCGATCAGCGCGGCGAGCCCTGTCGCGGTTTCGGGCGCGAGCATATGGGCAAGCCGGCGGGTGTGATCGGGGTCAGCGATAAACCTGTCGCGCGCGTCATAAGCCAGCTTGGCGGCTTCGGCCTCGATATGGGTGCGCGCCGCCCCGAACGGATCAAGCGCCGCAAGGTCGAAGCGGCTGAGAATGTTCAGCATCAGGATCGCGGTCGCGCCCTGACCGTTCGGCGGATGCTCCAGCAGTTCCAGCCCCGCAAAGCCGCCGCTGATCGGATTGCCGTAGCTACAGGTGGTGGCGGCGAAATCGTCATGCGTATGGCTGCCGCCCAGGGCCTGAAGGCTTCGCACCAGATCATCGGCCACCGGGCCTTCGTAGAAACCGGCGCGGCCATGACGCGCGATCAACTCCAGAACCTCGGCCTGTTTCGGGGCGCGAAAAACCTGTCCCGCACGCGGGGCAGCGCCACCAGGCAGATAGAAGTCGCGCGCCCTTGCGGACAGTCGCGCCGCATCGTCCGCCCAGTCGAAGGCAACGCGCGGGCCGACCGGGATGCCATCGGTCGCATGACGGATCGCGGGGGCGAGCGATGCGGCAAGACCGGCGCGGCCCCAGTCCGCCGACAGTCGGCAGAGCGCATCGACCGCACCGGGGAGGGTCACCGATTCGATGCTTTCGGTCGGCACGCCGGTCCAGCCCCTGTCGCGCATCCTTGCCGCCGACAGGCCGGCCGGCGCGCGGCCCGATCCGTTCAGCGCCAGAACCTCCTCGGTTCCCGGCGGTTTCAGAAGAACGAAGCAATCACCGCCCAGTCCGCACATCTGCGGTTCGGCGATGTTCAGCACCATCGCCCCGGCAATGGCGGCATCCACGGCATTGCCACCGGATCGGAGCGTGGCGATCGCGGCCTCCGCCGCCAGAGGGTGCGAGGTGGCACACATGCCGTTCAACGCAAAGACCGCCGAGCGGCCCGGTTTCTGGAAATCCCGCATGTCGCCGCCTCCCTCAGGTTTCGGGGCAGGTCAAGGCTAGGGCGATGTTTTGGGGAAGGAAAGACCCCGGCAGTGCCTGAAGGGGGGCGGATAGGCACTGCCGAGGGAAGCCAAAGAAGCTACATCACCGGAACTATCGGTCAATCGCGGGCAAAATTTGACCATTTCTGGAAATAATGCGGACTATGGGCCGCTGATTGTGGCTGTCATCTGTTCAACCAAGCGGATGACGCACACCCGACCCGCCTGCCGTCAGGCGCACCACTATCGCCGGAAGTCCACGCCGATCAGGACGCGGCCGATCAGGACGCGGCCGACAAGGGCAGGCGAAAATGCAGACGATTGCGCCCGGCCTGACGCTCATAGACGATCTCCTCGGTCAGGGCGCGGATCAGCGTCCAGCCCCAGCCCCCTTCGGCCAGATCCTCGATTCGTTCTGCCACCGGCTGCATGTGCCCTTCGGGCAGGGCCATGCCGGGCATCGGATGGCCGTCATCCTCCACCCGGCAAAGAAGCGCATCACCCGTGTCCGCATGCATCAGGGACACTGAAACCTGACCGGGCGCGCGACCGGCAAAGGCATGTTCGACGATATTGTTCAGCACTTCGGCCAGGGCGAGTTCCAGCGCCCCCGCATCGTCGGGCGAAAGCTGTCCGATCAGCCGGGTCCGAAGATCGTGTAGAACGCGGCGCACCTCTCCCTCATCTGCTTTCAGGCACAGGTCGAGCGCCGCGGCGCGCGGGGGGGCGGTCCGGTCAGGCCGCATGCCCATGTCCCGCAGCGGGGGCACTGGCATGGATGGTAAAGACCGAATCCATGCGCGTCATGTGAAAGACCTTGCCGACATTGGCGGTCAGCGCCGCCAGTTCCAGCTTTCCGTTGGGGGCGAGGAACTTCATCACCGCGACTATGGCGCCGAGCCCCGAACTGTCGACAAAATCGACCTGGCCGAGGTCGAGGATGATCCGCCCGCCATCCTTCGCCACTTCGCGCATCCGGTCCTTGAACTGAATCGCCACCGCCGCGTCGATCCGATCCTCCTCCACCCGGACGACCTGCGCCCCGTCGATCCGATGCGAAGCCAGTCTCATCCCCGAAGCCCCTCATGTCCGGTTGCATTCCGACAAAGATTAGGGACCATTCCTTACCAAGGCGTATCGCCGCTTCGGCATCGGAGGAGGTCGCGATGGAAGAGATCGTCATCTGCGGCGCGGCACGCACCGCGATGGGCGGATTCCAGGGGGTGTTTGCCGGGCTGAGCGCGGCGGAACTCGGCGGGCAGGCGATCCGCGCCGCGCTGGCCGCCGCCCCCGCCGATCAGGTGGGCGAGCTTCTCATGGGCTGCGTGCTGCCCGCCGGGCAGGGTCAGGCCCCGGCGCGGCAGGCGGGCTTTCATGCGGGGCTTTCGCGCGACGTGCCGGCGACGACCGTGAACAAGATGTGCGGATCGGGGATGAAAACCGTGATGCTGGCCTTCGACCAGCTGCGTGCGGGCCAGCCCGGCCTGGTGGTCGCGGGGGGCATGGAGAGCATGTCGAACGCCCCCTATCTGTTGCCAAGGATGCGCGGCGGCGCCCGGCTTGGTCATGCGCAGGCGCTCGACCACATGTTTCTCGACGGGCTGGAGGACGCCTATGTTCGTGACGCCGGCGGCGGCGGGCGTCTGATGGGCACCTTCGCCGAGGATTGCGCCGCCGCCTTCGGATTCACCCGCGCGGAGCAGGATGCCTATGCACTGGCCTCGCTGGAACGGGCGCGGGCCGCGGCGGCCAGCGGCGCTTTCGCGGATGAAATCGCGCCGGTCGAGGTGACGACCCGCGCGGCTACGACCCGCGTGAGCGAAGATGAACAGCCCCGCGCCGCACGGCCTGAGAAGATCCCGCTCCTGAAACCCGCCTTCCGGGCAGGGGGCACGGTGACCGCTGCCAATTCTTCCTCCATCTCCGATGGGGCGGCGGCGCTGATTCTGGCGACGCGGACCGAGGCGGCACGGCTGGGGCTGCCGGTCCGCGCCCGCATTCTCGGTCATGCGTCCCACGGTCAGGCCCCGGCGGATTTTCCGACCGCGCCGGTTCCCGCCGCGCGGAAACTGCTGGCACGGCTCGGTCTCGCTACCGGCGACATCGACCTGTTCGAGGTCAACGAAGCCTTCGCCGTCGTGCCCATGGCTTTCATGCGGGCATTGTCGGTGCCGCACGATCGGGTGAACGTGAACGGCGGCGCCTGTGCGCTGGGCCATCCGATCGGGGCATCCGGTGCGCGTATCCTTGTCACGCTTCTCAATGCCCTGGAAAAGCGCGGCCTGCGCCGGGGTCTTGCCGCCATCTGCATCGGCGGGGGCGAGGGCACCGCCATGGTGGTGGAGCGGGCATAGGCGCGCCCTTGCACTTTCCCTTGCATCCCACCGGCCTTTCCCCTATACGACCGCTCAACAGAGGCGCTGCGGGGTCCAAACCCGCAGCCCACCGGAAAAGTTCGGCGGGCCTCTGGCCCGCTTTTTGTTTTGGACCGCCCGAGCCCGACCATGACCGACCTGATCGCAAAGACCGCCATCGACCGCCGTTTGGCGGAAATCGTGACCCCCGCCATCGAAGGGCTGGGGTTCGAACTGGTGCGCATCCGGCTGATGGGCGGACTGACCAAGACCCTGCAGATCATGGCCGACCGCCCCGAGGGCGGCATCGACGTGGATGACTGCGGCAAGATTTCCACCGCCGTTTCGGCGGTTCTCGATGTCGAAGACCCGATCGAGGAGGCCTATCATCTGGAAGTCTCCTCACCCGGCATCGACCGGCCGCTGACCCGCCTGAAGGATTTCGCCCTCTGGGACGGTTATGAGGCCCGGATCGAGACGAGCGAGATGATCGAGGGGCGCAAGCGCTTCAAGGGCCTCCTGCGCGGCACCGAGGGCGACGAGGTGTTGATCGAGATCGAGGAAGGCACCATCGGCCTCAGGTTCGACTGGCTGGCCGATGCGAAACTGGTTCTGACGGACGAACTGATCACTGAAATGCTGCGGCAGAAAAAGGCGACCCAGACGGTCGACGAAGCCGCGTTTGACGATATCGAAGAAGATACTTCCGAGGAGGAATAGATGGCCATCACCTCAGCCAACCAGCTGGAGCTGTTGCAGATCGCCGAAGCGGTCGCGCGCGAAAAGATGATCGACCCGGATCTGGTGATCCAGGCGATGGAGGAAAGCCTCGCCCGTGCGGCGAAGTCGCGCTACGGCTCGGAAATGGACATCCGCGTGAAGATCGACCGCAAGACCGGTCAGACGACCTTCACCCGCGTCCGCACGGTGGTCGAGGATGATGCGGTCGAAAACTATCAGGCGCAGTTGACCGTCGCGCAGGCCAAACCCTACCTGAAGGAAGCCGTCGTCGGCGACGTGATCGTCGACGAAGTGCCGCCGGTCGATCTGGGCCGCATTGCCGCGCAATCCGCCAAGCAGGTGATCTTGCAGAAGGTTCGCGAAGCCGAGCGCGACCGCCAGTTCGAGGAATTCAAGGACCGCAAGGGCACGATCATCAACGGCGTGGTCAAGCGCGAGGAATACGGCAACATCATCGTCGATATCGGCCGGGGCGAAGCCATCCTGCGCCGCACCGAGAAGATCGGCCGCGAGAGCTACCGCCCGAACGACCGTATCCGCGCCTATATCAAGGACGTGCGCCGCGAAGCGCGTGGCCCGCAGGTGTTCCTGTCGCGCACCGACCCGCAATTCATGGCCGAGCTTTTCAAGATGGAAGTGCCGGAAATCTATGACGGCATCATCGAGATCAAGGCCGTGGCCCGCGATCCGGGC
>CAZRKU010000140.1:0-5333 GCA_964600685.1 uncultured Frigidibacter sp.
CGAAGTCGAGGTTGATCAGGCCGGGCCGCACCATCAGGTCGGTCACGCCCTTGACCCCCTGATAAAGCACGTCATCCGCCAGGGCGAAGGCTTCGGTGAAGGTGGTCTTTTCATTGGCCAGGCGGAACAGGTTCTGGTTCGGAATGATGATCAGCGTATCGACGACCTTCTGCAGGGCCTCGATCCCCTCGTTCGCCTGACGCATCCGCTTCGCGCCTTCGAACTGGAAGGGTTTGGTCACGACGCCGACGGTCAGCACACCAAGCTCACGGGCCGCCTGCGCGATGATCGGGGCCGCGCCGGTGCCGGTGCCGCCGCCCATGCCGGCGGTGATGAAACACATGTGCGCGCCCGCCAGATGATCGACGATCTCCTCGATCGTCTCCTCGGCGGCGGCCGCCCCGACCGACGGACGCGCACCCGCACCCAGCCCTTCGGTGACTTTCACACCCATCTGGATGCGCGCCTTGGCATTGTTCTGCGCGAGGGCCTGCGCGTCGGTATTCGCCACGACGAATTCGACGCCTTCAAGCTGTTGCGCAATCATGTTGTTGACCGCGTTGCCACCGGCCCCGCCCACGCCGAAAACCGTGATCCTCGGCCGCAGATCGTCATGCTCGCTCATCGTCAGATTCAATGCCATCGGTATCCGCCTGTCTATCATTGGGCCTCGAAGGGCCAATTCCCCCGCATTAGGCCGAATTTACTGCCAGAATCACCTAAGGTCACGCGAAAAAAGGCCATACCCCCACAAAATATGGGGGATAGTGGCCGCTTCGTCGGCGGCATTTCGCTTAACTGTCTGGATTTTGTGGTTACCAGTTGTCCCGGAACCATTTTACCGCGCGGCGCAGCGAACGCGCCGGATACCGTTCCGCGGGAATTTCGAAATCCCACCATTCATCCTGCGGGTGCGCCGCAAAGAGGCTCAGCCCCACGATGGACGCGAAAGCCGGCCCGGTGGCGGCTTGCGGCAGGCCCTGAACCCGCAACGGGCGACCCAGGCGGACGTTCTGTCCGAGGATGCGCGTGGCCAGACCATCGAGGCCGGGAAGCTGGCTCGCCCCCCCGGTCAGCACGATCTGCTGGCTCGGCAACTGATCGAACCCGGCGGCGTCCAGCATGGCGCGCACTTCCTCCAGGATCTCCTCGACCCGCGGGCGGATGATGCCGATCAGCTCCGTCCGGCTGACAGTGCGGCGGTCCTTGTCCCAGTCGCCGCAGTCCGATCCGATCTCGATCATCTCGCGGTCGTCCATGCCGGTGGCAAAGACGCCGCCATGATAGGTCTTGATCCGTTCGGCCACCGACATCGGCACATGCAGCCCCTTGGAGATGTCGTTGGTCACATGATCGCCGCCCAGCCGCACGCTGTCGGTGAAGATCATGTGTTTCTTGATGAAGATCGAAATGCCGGTTGCGCCGCCGCCCATGTCGATGCAGGCAGCCCCGAGCTCCTGCTCATCCTCCACCAGCGCGGCGATCCCCGACACATAGGCCGACGAGGCCAGCCCCGCGAGTTCCAGATCGCAGCGTTTGATGCAGTAAAGCAGGTTCTGCACCAGTTGCGTGTCGATCGTCACCAGATGCATGTCGGCGGCAAGGCGATTGCCCACATGTCCGCGCGGATCGGCCATGCCGGTGCGGTGGTCGATGGCAAAATTCACCGGATGGGCATGCAGCACCTCGCGGCTTTCACCGAAGTCCGGCACGTCGCAGGCGGCCAGCACGCGTCCGACATCCTGTTCGCTGACCTGACCGGCGGCCAGGGTGATTTCCCCGGCCAGCCCATAGCTGCGGGGGCGCGCGCCGGAAAAGCTGGCGATCACATGGTCGACCCGCACATTGGCCATCTTCTGCGCGGCCTGCACGGCGGTGCGGATCGCGCGCTCGGTTTCCGGGATCGCGTCGATCTCGCCGAAGCGCACGCCGCGCGACCGGGTGGTGGCGGCCCCGATCACCCGGAACTGCGACTGTCCGGCCATCGAACCCAGGCCGTCCTCGCGCAAGATGCCTTCCCCGTCGAATTTCAGGACCAGACAGGCGATCTTCGAGGTGCCGACATCCAGGATCGCCACCACTCCGCGCTGCATCGCCGCCCGGCGCATGTTCCGCATTGCCCGCTGCATCTGGTAAAGATCCGTCATTCGCCTGCCACCTTCGTCACGGTTTCTGTCATTGCTTTTGAGGCCTCGACCGCCCGCGCGGTCATCCTCAGCGTCGGGCGGTCGGGGTTGCGCAGATCGACCACCGCAAGGTCGCGCGCCAGCATTTCTTCGGCCATGTCGATGGCCATCGCCCGCTCGACCGCCTGAACGGCGTCGGCCTCGGGCAGCATGATCCGCTGATCGCGATCCAAGACCACATCCCAGCGCCGTTCACCCATCCGCACAAGGCCCCGCACACGCGGCAGGATCGGCCGGGCGGCAGACAGAATGGCCAGCGCCTCGGGCACGTGCTCCTCGGCCCCGACCCCGGTCATCAACGGCAGATCGGGACGCGCCTTGCGGTCCAGAAGCGTCGCGACCCGGCGTCCGGTCTTGTCCAGCATCTCGACCGAAGCTTCGGTCCGCCACAGGATTGCAGGCTTGCGCTCGGTGATCTCCACCGCCAGCACGCCGCCGCTCCGCACCATCAGCCGGACGCTTTCCACCGCGTCGATCTGCTCGATCGCCGCGCGCATCGCCTCAAGGTCAAGCTGGAAGGAAGACGCGGGCAAGGGCACCGTCACCATGCCGCGCACCGCATCGGCCACGGGCGGGGATGCCCCGTCGATCGCCATCAGCGACACCATGAATTCCGGCCGGTTTTCGATCTGGGCGCGCAGGTCGGCGAACTTGCCCACCAAAGCCGCGCGCCGATCCTGATCGCCCAGGTAAAGCCCGACCGCACCAGCAATCAGCAGAACCGGCAGGCCAACCCGCATGAAGACGCGGAAAAAGGGCGTCAGCCACAGCCGTTCCATGCGGTAGGCCAGTCGCGAAGGCGCCGGATCGCGCCGTTCCGCGGTTGCCTGACGCGGATCGGCCCGGCTGACCAGCGGCTCGGCCCGCGCGGGAAGCGCCGCCACCGGCCGCTTCAGCAGAAGCGTCGCGCGCGACCAGGTGCTTTCGCGCGTCTCCTCGGCGATCTCTTCCTCGGCTTGCGCCGGATCCCGGCTCGGCAAGCGCGGCCCTGCCCCGGCCGTGGCACGCGCGCCGCGATAGTGGGAAACCGGGCGCTCCGGTGCTCTCAGCGATTGCATGAGGCATCCTCCACCAGCCAGGCGCACAGATCGGCGTAGGACATGCCGACAAGCGCCGCATGTTCCGGCGCCAGCGAGGTGGGCGTCATGCCGGGCTGGGTGTTGGTTTCCAGAATGAAAAGGCCGCTCTCGCCCCGCGACTCGTCCCAGCGGAAATCCGACCGCGACAGGCCCCGGCAGCCCAGGGCCTGATGGGCCATCAACGCGTGCTCGCAGCAAGCCTTTGAAATTTCTTCCGGAATATCCGCAGGACAGACATGGCGTGACCCACCCGGCGCATATTTGGCGTGATAGTCATACCATTTGTCCGTGAGGATCTCGGTCACGCCGAGGGCCCGGTCCCCAAGGACCGAAACGGTCAACTCGCGCCCCGGAATATAATCCTCGACCATGACTGTCGCGGGCATGTCCGGCGACAGGACCGGCGGGCCGTTCGCGGCCTCCTGCACGATATAGACGCCGACCGACGACCCTTCGTTGTTGGGTTTCACCACATAGGGCGGGGTCATCACATGACCGGCCTGCACCTCCTCGGTCGAGGCGATCAGGCTTTCCACCACCGGAATGCCATAGGCGCGGTAGACATCCTTGGCGCGGGCCTTGTCCATGGCGAGCGCGGAGGCCAGCACCCCGGAATGGGTGTAGGGAATGGCCATCCATTCCAGAAGGCCCTGGACCGCCCCGTCCTCGCCCCAGCGGCCGTGCAGCGCGTTGAAACAGACATCGGGGCGAAGGTCGGCCAGACGTGCGGCAAGGTCGCGGCCGGCATCGACCTCGACCACCTCATATCCCGCCTCCCGCAGGGCCTGGGCGCAACCGCGCCCTGAACTGAGAGAGACCTCCCGTTCCGCGGAAAGCCCACCCATCAGTACTGCCACCTTGGGGGCTTGCCTGCTCGACCTGCCCGCCATCTGCCTGTTTCCAGGGCTTCGCGCCCCTGTTGTCCGGGGCATTTATCCCCAGGATTAGTCTTTGGTTTTGTTTATTTATCCGCCGCCGGTTCGCCGACGCGCATGATTTCCCACTCTAACGTTATTCCGCTGGTTTGGAAAACCCTTTTTCGCACATCCTCGCCCAAACCTTCCAGATCGGCGGCAGTCGCGCCGCCTGCGTTCAAGAGGAAGTTCGCATGCATCTCGCTCATCTGCGCGCCCCCGCGCCGCGCGCCGCGCATTCCGGCGTCGGCGATCAGTTTCCAGGCCTTCAGGTCATGGACATCATCCGCCCGCCCCGTCGAGGAAAACCCCGCCGGATTGCGGAAGGTCGACCCGGCGGAGCGGTCCTTCGTCGGCTGGGATCTGTCGCGGCGGGCAAGCTGCTCCTCCATGCGCCGGGCAAGGTCCGCCGCGGTGCCGGGGGCCGCTTCGAACGTGGCCGAGGTCAGCACCGCCCCATCGGGAAGGGTCGATCCGCGATAGACAAACTTCAGATCATCCCTTGAAAGCAAGACCTTGGCCCCGTCGCGCATAATCGCCTCGGCGCGAAGCAGATGATCAGCCACGTAACTGCCGTAACAGCCCGCGTTCATCCGCACCGCCCCGCCCACCGACCCCGGAATGGTGCGCAGGAAGGTCAGGTCCAGCCCCGCCTCCGCCGCCCGCCGCGCCACCTGCGCATCCAGCGCAGCCGCCCCGGCGGTGACGGTATTTCCAGCGATTTCAATGCCGTTGAAGCCGCGCCCCAGACGCACGACCAGCGCGCGCAGACCGCCGTCCCGCACGATCAGGTTCGACCCGACGCCGATCGGAAAGACCGCAACCGCCGGGTCGAGCGCCGCCAGAAAGAAGCTGAGATCCTGCGCATCGGCGGGCTGGAAAAGCCAGTCGGCCGGCCCGCCGACCCGCAGCCAGGTCAGGTCGGACAACGCCCGGTTCGGGGTCAGCGTGCCGCGCACCGCGGGAAGCGTCAGGGAAGGCGTCCTTGTCATTACGCCTCTGTGCCAAAGGGCGGGAAGCCGCGCAAGGGGCGTATGGCAAACGTATGGCAAACGTATGCCGGGCGGGCGGCCTCCGTACCGACAGATCCGTGCACCTGCGCCGCTCCTCCCGATTTTCTGTCCCCAAATATCCCGGGGGTCCGGGGGCGGCGC
>CAZRKU010000141.1:0-5328 GCA_964600685.1 uncultured Frigidibacter sp.
CGTTCGCTTCCCGCGGCTTGCGGATCAGCTGTTGGATCGTCGGCATTAATCTCGCCCTATGTTGCAACCCGTTCAACGTGCGCTCGTCAACGCCGTTTCCGGGGGCTTTCGCTCATGTCGTGTCCCGCGCGTCCGCAAAACACCAAAACCGCAGACGTCCCCTTCGCGGGGGCGACGCGGTGGAATTCCAGAGGATCGAGGCTTTGGACCCGGATCATGACCACTACAGTTTTGATACCCGCACTTCGGGCGTAAACCCGGAGCACAAGTGCGCGCCGTATAGGGGGAGTCGCGGGGGTTGTCAACAAGCCGCCCGCCCGGTTGGGCCTAGTTGGCGTCGGGCTGCCGGGCAAGCAAAAGGCGCTGCAGGACAAGGCCAATCGCCAGCATGAAAAGCGTGGCAAAAACCGAATCCGACAGGAAATGCCGCCCGGTCGCGATACGCTGCAAAAGCGTGGCGAACGGGATCAGGACCGCGGCCCAGCGCCAGGCCAGGACGAAGCCCGGCGGCACCCGCCGTTCCACCGCGGGAACGAGCGCGAGCATCGCGATGCCCAGCGCCACGGCGGCCGATCCTTCGCCGGAAACGAAGGAACAGTTCGAGGCACACTGATCTGACGGGATCAGGGCCGGGCTGAACGCCGCCGTGCCGCCGAAAGCGTCGCTCATGGCGGGGCGCGCCCTGCCCCAATGCTCCTTCAGGAGTTCGTTCACCAGCAGGATCGGGCCGGTCAGGTAAAGCGTCGCGATGAACCCCCAGACGCGCGCCGCCACCCCAAGCAGCTGCCGCCCGACCAGAGCGAACAAGAGACCCGCGACAGAAAGTAGAAACATCGCAATCGACAGGTTCCAGGCGGTGTCGCGCCAGAATTCGAGCAGTTGCGAGCCGGCGAGCCAGAACCCCGCTTCCGGATCGTGGAAGAGCCCCGAGAACCAGAGGTCGACCTCGGGCCACAGGGTAAAGATCAGCGCTGACAGCGCGACCATCGCCGCGACGCCGCGCGCCGCCCGGCCCATGTCACGGAACGGCATTTGCGCATCCCTCTGGCAGCAGATAGGCGGCAAGACTTCGCCCCTGATAAGCGCCGCCCACCGTAGCGAGCGGCACGACCGGGGCAAGAGGCGCACCCTCGCAAACCGGCGGGGCCGCCTGCACCGCCAGCACCCGACCGGGTGCAGAAGGCAACGGGAAGGTCTGCTCGTAGTAGTTGCGCGGCCGCCCGTCGGGGCGTGGCGCGTGGATGGCGAGACCCGCCCCCGCGCCGGTGTAGAACAGATCGGCGAGAATATCGCGGTCATCGACCAGAATGGCGTCGGCGCCGTTCGCCTGCGCCGCCGCGATGATCTGCCGGCTCAGATCGGCGCGTCCCAGATAGCGCTTCAGCAGAGGGGCGCCCTGCCATTCCGGTGCGGGCGCGGTGACGGTCAGGATCGGCAGCAGCACCGCGACCAGCCCGTTCAGGGCAGCGGACAGGGGCAGAAGGCGCGGCGCGCGCACCAGCAGGAACCGCACCGCCAGAAGCGTCCCCGCGAAATAGGTCGCAACCGCCCAGTTGGCATAGGCCTTCTCGGCGAAGGCCTGGAAACTGACGATAAGGAGAACCGGCAGCGACTGCAACAGAAGCGCCCGCGCGATCCCGCCCTCCCGCCAGGCCCCGACAAGCGACCAGAGGTAGGCCCCGAACAGGACCGGGCCAAACACCCCGACCTGGCTGAGGAAGAATTCCGCCAGCCCAGCGGGGTTCAGCCCACCCAGCAGGCTTTCGTTCCGGACCCAGCCCACATTGTCCATCGTGTGGCTTACGGTTGTCAGGTCATGGGTCAGGTTCCAGATCACATTCGGCGCGGCAACCGCCGCGAAAGCCAGACCGAGCACCAGCGCGTTGCGCCAGCCCACCCGCGCTGCGGGCACGAAAACGGCGGCCAGCGCCGCGCCCAGCAGGAAATAGATTGCGGCATACTTGGCCAGAAACGCCAGCCCGATCGCCGCCCCGGCCCACCCCGCCCAGCGCGCACGACCGTCGCCCGCCAGCCGGATCCAGAAATAAAGCGCCGCCGCATACCAGGGCGCCATGATCGTATCGGTGGAGATCAGCAGGCTGCCGACCGTGGTGAAGGGCAGGGTCACATAGCTCAGCGCCACCCAGAACCCGGCCCGGCCGTCCCACAGGCGCGCCGCGGCGGCGGCAAGGATCAGTGCCGTCAGACCGTGCAGAAGCGCGCCCGGCATCCGTACCCAGAACGGCGCATCGCTGCCCGCCAGATCGGTCACGAAGCGGATCACCCAGGCTATCAGCGGCGGTTTGGAATAATAGCCGAAGTCGAGCGACTGGCCCCAAAGCCAATATTGGCTTTCATCGACGAAGAGGTCGGTGCGGTTGAACGCCAGCGCGATCAGCCGCACCGCTGTCACCGCCAGAACCAGCCCCGCCGCCGGCGGAAACCAGCCGCGGATCAGCGCCGTCACGCGACACCCCCGCCTTTGTGGATCAGCCACAGATTGCGGGAATAGATGAAGACACCCAGCGACTGCCCGAGGATGAACACCGGATCCTTGCGGTAGAATGCATAACTCAGAAGAATCATTCCGCCCGCCAGCGAGAAATACCAGAAGACCACCGGGATCACCGATTGCTTCGCGCGCTCCGACGCGATCCATTGCACGAGGAAGCGCCCGGTGAACATCAGTTGCCCGAAAAGCCCGAACAGAACCCACAGGAGTTCGGTCGAGGTTTCGACCTGCATGAGTGCCATGAGACGGTCCAAGCCCGCACTCCTCTATCTTACTGTGCGCCGCCGACCTCGGTCGGGCGCGATTTCTTCTTGCGGCGGATCAGCCACATGACCCCGAACAGGTCGACAGCGCCGACAAGGCCGCGTTGCAGGTTGTTGTAGTTCGACCGCCCCGCCTGACGCGCCCGGTGGGTCACGTCGGCATGACGCACCTCCCAGCCGTCGCGGGTGAAAAGCGCGGGCAGATAGCGGTGCATGTGATCGAAATAGGGCAGCGCCAGAAAGGCATCGCGGCGGAAGGCCTTCAGCCCGCAGCCGGTGTCGCGCGTCCCGTCCTGCAAAAGCCAGCCGCGCAGCCCGTTGGCAAACCGCGAGGCGAGGCGCTTGGAGAGCGTATCCCGCCGCCCGACCCGTTGACCCGCCACAATCCCGACCCTCTCGGACCCCGGCGCCAGCAGGGGAGCGAACAGCGCGGGCAGGTTTTCCGGCGGGTTCTGCCCGTCGGCGTCGAGCGTGCAGACGACCGCGCCCCGCGCCACCCGAACGCCGGAATGAACCGCCGCGCTCTGGCCGCCCGAACGGTCATGGCGCAGATGGCGGAGGTTTCCGCGCTCCGCCATCAGCCGGGCAAGCAGCGCCGACGTGTCGTCGTCCGACCCGTCGTCGACCACGATCACCTCGTGCGCCACTCCGGCGCAGGCCTGATCAATCTCGGCCAGAAGTCCGGGCAGATTGAGGGCCTCGTTCTTGGCCGGAATCACGATGGAAAGCGTGGTCATCGGGGCGTGGTCCTGCTCAAACCCATCTTTCGGTAGCTACTTGAGGCCAAGCGCGAAGTAAATGCGCCTTGCCCCGGACCGGTTGGCGATGAGCCTTCTGTCCCGCGGTTTCCATTACCCGGTGGCCACTTACGCCGACTTTTTCCACAGTCATGTCGGCAAGGCCCTTCTCCTCGACATCCGCCGCCGCAAGCCGGAAGGCCGCGCGCTGATGGACGAATGGGGCACCTCGCGCATCCTGCATCGTGGCCCCAAGCACGACAGCGTCGCGGCGCGGCGCTGGTAGCGGGTCACACCGCCGCCGCGGCGGCCTTGGCCACTCGCGCAAGCTTTCTTTCGCGGTAGAAGGTATAGATGCCGGTCGCGACGACAATCGCCGCCCCGATCAGGGTCATATTGTCCGGCCATTGCCCGAAGGCTGCCCAGCCCAGAACAATCGCCGCGATCAGCGAACTGTAGCGGAACGGCGCCACGATCGAAATGTCGCCCACCCGCATCGCCATCACGATCGTCAGATAGCCGAAGATGATGAAGGCGGACGCCCCGGCTATCTGCAGCGCCTGGGTCGGGCGGACCGGGGTGACCTCGGTAAAGGGCAGGATCAGCGCGGCACTCACCGTCACCGACAGGGCGGCCAGGAACGCCACGGTCAGCGACGGAACTTCGCGCGAAATCCGGCGGGTCGCCAGATCACGGACGACCACGCCCGCCACCGACAGAAGCCCCAGCACCGACCAGCGGTCAAACCCCTCGGTGCCGGGCCGCACGATCAGCATGACGCCGACGAACCCGACCGAAATCGCGCTCAGCCGTCGCCAGCCGACCTTTTCACGCAAGATCAGCGCAGCAGCCAGAGTGACGGCGAGCGGCAGGAACTGCAGGATCGCCGAAAGGTTGGCCAGGGGCATGTGCTTCAGCGCCAGAAGAAAGGTGAAGGTCGAAGAGACCTCGCCAAAGGTCCGCAGCCCGATCCAGAACCGGTCGGAGCGGAGTTGGCCGAACCGCAGCGCCCCGCTTCGCCAGCCGATGAGACCGATTGCCAGCGTGGTCAGGATGCCGCGCAGCACGATCGCCTCGAACACCGGAAGCGTCGTGGTCGCGGCCTTCATGAAAGCGTCGTTGCAGGTGAAGGCGACCATGGCCGCCGTCATCAGGGCCGCTCCGCGCAGATTATCCGAAAGTGCCATGAAATGCCCGTTCCGTTCCGGCGGCGCGCCGCCGCCGCCGCTCCGTCGACCGGACCTAACGGCCTTTGCGCGGCCTTTGCAATGGCCGCCGCAGGTCTGGGACTGCAGGCTTGAATTCCCGCCCCGCCCGGCGTATCTGCCCCCTGTCGCAGTTCAAGCCAGAGGCAGAAGCAAAGATGACCAATCCCTTTCAGTTCCTCCAGCAGGTGCGATCGGAAGTGGCGAAGGTCGTCTGGCCGACCCGGCGCGAGGTGATGCTGACCACGGTGATGGTCTTCATCATGGCCGCGCTGACGGCGGTTTTCTTCTTTCTGGTCGACCTGATCATCCAGCAGGGCCTGCAAGCCGTGTTGGGTATAGCGGGCTGACGAAAGGCTCCGCCAGCCAGCCGGCCGCTTGAATTCCTCGGACTTCGCAGCTAGATGGGCGGGACTTTACAGAAACCGGCGCGCAGCGATTCGGCATGCGCGCTGTTTTTTGTTCGCAAAAGTGTGGGGCAACCCACGGAATGTATGGAATTTTCCGGCGGGACACCGCTGGCAAGACGAGGTTCGGGGCAGATGGCAAAGCGGTGGTATTCGGTGAGCGTTCTCTCGAACTTCGAGAAGAAGATCGCCGAACAGATCAAG
>CAZRKU010000142.1:0-5282 GCA_964600685.1 uncultured Frigidibacter sp.
CTTACTTCAGGATTTTCGAGACCACGCCGGCACCGACGGTGCGGCCGCCCTCGCGGATGGCGAAGCGGAGTTTTTCTTCCATGGCGATCGGGGCGATCAGTTCGACCTCGAACTTCAGGTTGTCGCCCGGCATCACCATCTCGGTGCCCTCGGGCAGCTTCACCGTCCCGGTCACGTCGGTGGTGCGGAAGTAGAACTGCGGCCGGTAGTTGGCGAAGAACGGCGTGTGGCGGCCGCCTTCCTCCTTGGTCAGGATATAGGCCTCGGCCTCGAAGGTGGTGTGCGGGTTGACCGACTTCGGCTTGCACAGCACCTGGCCGCGTTCCACGCCCTCGCGGTCGATGCCGCGCAGGAGCACGCCGACATTGTCGCCGGCCTCGCCGCGGTCGAGAAGCTTGCGGAACATCTCCACGCCGGTGCAGGTCGATTTCTGCGTCGCGCGGATGCCGACGATCTCCACCTCGTCGCCGACGTTGATCACGCCGCGCTCGATCCGCCCCGTCACCACCGTGCCGCGGCCCGAGATCGAGAACACGTCCTCGATCGGCATCAGGAACGGCTGGTCGACCGGGCGCGCCGGGGTCGGGATGTAGGTGTCGACCGCCTCCATCAGCGCCCGGATCGAATCCTCGCCGATGTCCTTCTGGGTGCCGTTCATCGCATGCAGCGCCGAACCCTTGATGATCGGAATGTCGTCGCCGGGATAGTCGTAGGACGACAGAAGCTCGCGCACTTCCATCTCCACCAGTTCCAGGAGTTCGGCGTCATCCACCTGGTCGACCTTGTTCATGTAGACGACCATGTAGGGAATGCCGACCTGGCGGCCGAGGAGGATATGCTCGCGCGTCTGCGGCATCGGCCCGTCGGCGGCGTTCACCACCAGGATCGCGCCGTCCATCTGCGCCGCGCCGGTGATCATGTTCTTCACATAGTCGGCGTGGCCGGGGCAGTCGACATGCGCATAATGGCGGGCCGGCGTCTCGTATTCCACATGCGCGGTCGAGATCGTGATCCCCCGCGCCCGCTCTTCCGGTGCCGCGTCGATCTGGTCATAGGCCTTGAACTCGCCGAAATACTTGGTGATCGCCGCCGTCAGCGTCGTCTTGCCGTGGTCAACGTGGCCGATCGTGCCAACGTTAACGTGCGGTTTCGTCCTCTCAAACTTTGCCTTTGCCATGTCGCACGGGCCTTCCGGTTCTGGGGCCGGAGCGGCATGAGTGGTCATGCGCCGCGGGGCCCGATTTCTCTCGCGCGGGCTGACTAGCGACCGGCGGGAGAAAAATCAAGCGTCAGTTGGCCGGGGCCGGGTCGGGGGTCGGGGCGGTCGCGGCAGGCTGGGCCGGCGGCAGGGCCTTGGCCATGGCGGCGCGGGCGGCAACGGCTTCGGGAGTGAACCAGGCCTTGTTTTCGGCAAGCCAGTTGGCGACCTGCTGGGCCGCATTGTCGGCGAGCGTCTGTATCTGTTCTTCGCGCGACTTGGTCAGGCCCGAGCCGATGACGGTGGCGCCCGACAGCCCCTCGAACACGGTGAATTCCTTGGGTTCGGGGTTGATCGGGCGCTGGATCGCATCGTCCCAGACATCGACCGAAACCACGATGACCGATTTGGGCGAAAGCACGAGCGGCACGCCCGGCACCGCCAGCGCATAGGCATTCACGCCGACGCCGATGTGATAGAGTTTTTCGCCCTGATAACGGTCAAGTTGGGCGCGGACCGACTTTTGCAGGGCTGCTTTCCATTCCTCTGCCGTGGCCCTGCGCGAGGGGCCGACGGGTTCGGCATTGTCCGCGACGACGATCGCGTAACCGAGGCGGAAGTCGCCGATCGGCTTGGGCGGGGACGACAGGTCGCTGCCGCCGCAGCCGGACAGGAAGCCGGTGGCAAGCAAGGAAGCGGCGGCAAGGGCGGATCGCGGGCGAAGGAACATCTGGCTCTCCCTGTTCAGGGCAGCCATAGCCGGTTCAGGGGTCTGCGGCAATATCGGCGGGGCGCCGCCGATTGCGGGAGTTTGGGCGGAATTTTCCCATCGCGCAGGCGACGGGCGGGCAGGCAGACTGTAGCATGGCTTCAGCATGTGTGGAGGTGCCAGATGAGTTTGATGGGAACGCTCGTGAAAGTCGCGGTCGGGGTCCTGATCGCCAAGAGTGTGGGGGGCATGCTGCAGGGCGGCCGCGCCGCGCCGCAGGGCGGATCGCGCGGCGGTTTCGACACCGGGACCGACGGCCGTTTTGGCGGGCCGCCCTCGCCGGGGCGGCGGACCACCGGGCTTGAGGATATGATGGGCGACGTGCTGGGCGGCGGCGGGCCCGCCGGGCGCGGCAAGGAACCCGACCTCCAGCCGCGCCGTCCGGCCGATGACAATCCCTTCGGTCAGGACAATGGTCCTGTGGTCGCGGGAGAGCCGGGTCGGGGCGGCGGCGGGAGCGGCGGGTTGGGCGATCTGCTGGAGGAGATCGGCGGCATGAGGCGCGGCGGGGCGGCACCGCGGGGCGGCGGTGGCCTGAACGATGTGCTGGGCAGGCTCGGCGGGTCGCCGGGCGGCGCTGGCGGCGGCGCTCTTGGCGATCTTCTGGGCGGCATTCTGGGCGGCGTGGCCGCCGGGCAGGCAACCAGGGGATTTGGCGAGACGCTGAACGACGCGTTCAACAATGGCGGCGAACCTTCGGTTCAGCCATCGCGCGAGCAGGAGGTCGCAGCGGCGCTTTTGCTGAAGGCGATGATCCAGGCGGCGAAATCGGACGGGCGCATCGATCAGGCCGAACAGAAGCGGCTGATGGAGAACCTCGGGCAGGCGACGCCGGAGGAGATGGCGTTCGTCAAGCAGGAACTGGCCGCGCCCATCGACATCCGGGGCCTTTGCGCGCAGGTGCCGGACGGGCTTCAGGCGCAGGTCTATACGATGTCGCTGATGGCGATCGACCTTGATAACCGGGCGGAGGGGCAATATATGATCGGCCTCGCCGAGGGGCTGGGCCTGACGCGGGACGAGGTGGCGGCGATCCATGAGGGGGCGGGCGCGGCGTCGCTGACCGGTTGAGCAAGGGTGCAGGGGGCCTTCCGCCCCCTCTTGCCCGTGCCGGGCAATTCACCCCCGAGGATATTTCCAGACAGAAAATGAGGGCGCCTGATCGGGCGCCCGTTTCCTAGAACCGATTGTCGCGCGGGAAGCCGTGCGGCGGGGCCTTGCCGACCCCGGCGCGCTTGGCGATCCAGTCGGCCATGTTTTCGGTGCGGGTATTGCCGTTGGGCATGGCCCAGGAAAGGCCTTTGGCCAGTGCGAAGGTGGTGAGGTCGGAAAGGCCGCCGTCAAGTTCCAGCACACCCTGACGCCCGCGCGCCATATTGTACTTCTGCAGGCGCACCCCCTTGCCGCGGGTCATTTCGGGAAGTTCGTCGAGCGGGAAGACCAGAAGCTTGCGGTTCTTCGAGATGATGGCGACGTGGTCGCCGTCGACCCGCTTGACAGTGGCCATGACCGAGCCATCGGAAAGGTTCATCACCTGCTTGCCGGCGCGGGTCTGGGCCAGGACCTCGTCGGCGGGCACGATGAAGCCGTCGCCGGCGTCGGAGGCGACGACCAGTTTTTCACCGGCGCGGTAGATCAGCAGATCGACGATGTCGGCATCGTTCGGCAGGTCGACCATCAGGCGGACGGGTTCGCCCATGCCGCGCGCGCCGGGCAGATTGGCGCCGAGAAGGGTGAAGAAGCGCCCGTTGGCAGCGGCCAGCAGGACGCGGTCGGTGGTTTCGGCATGCAGGAAGAAGCGCGCCTCGTCGCCGTCCTTGAACTTCACCTCGGTGCCCGGCGGCTGATGGCCCTTCATCGCGCGGATCCAGCCCATTTTCGAGCAGATGACGGTGATCGGTTCCCGCTCGATCATCGCTTCGATCGGCACATCCTCCGCCACGCCCGCCTCGGCGAAGCTGGTGCGGCGTTTGCCGCCGGGGGCGTTGTGCCCGAAGGTCTTCTGCACCTCGGCCAGTTCCTCGCCGATCCGTTTCCATTGTTTGCCGTCGGAGGCCAGAAGGTCTTCCAGCCCCGCGCGTTCCTTCAGGAGCGCGTCATATTCGCGGCGAAGCTCCATCTCCTCCAGCTTGCGCAAGGAGCGCAGCCGCATGTTGAGGATCGCTTCGGCCTGGTTCTCGGTCAGTTCCCCCTCGCCCGGCGGCGGCGGGACATAGTCCTTCTCCGAGGTCGCGCGGACATGCGGCCTGCCCCAGTCCTCGGCCGTCAGCGCGCGTTTGGGATCGGCGTCGTAGCGGATGATGTCGATCACCCGGTCGAGGTTCAGGAAGGCGGTAATGAAGCCTTCGAGGATCTCCAGCCGTGCGTCGATCCTTTCCAGCCGGTGCCGGGCGCGGCGCTTGAGAACCTCGCGCTTGTGGTCGAGGAAGGCGCGCAGCACTTCCTTGAGCGAGCAGACCTTGGGCACGCGCCCGTCGATCAGCACGTTCATGTTGAGCGAGAAGCGCAGTTCCAGTTCGGAAGTGCGAAACAGCATGCCCATCAGCATTTCGGGATCGACGTTCTTCGACTTCGGTTCCAGCACGATGCGCACGTCATCGGCGGATTCGTCGCGCACGTCGGCCAGCGCCGGGACTTTCCTGGTCTGGATCACCTCGGCCAGACGCTCGATCAGCTTCGACTTCTGCACCTGATAGGGGATTTCGGTGACGACGATCTGCCAGGTGCCCCGCCCCTGGTCCTCGACCGACCAGCGCGCCCGCAGACGGAAGGCGCCGCGTCCGGTGCGGTAGGCTTCGAGGATGTTCTCGCGCGGTTCCACCAACACGCCGCCGGTGGGAAAGTCGGGGCCGGGGACATGGCCGACCAGCGCCTCGTCGCTGATGGCAGGGTCGCGGATCATCGCCTGGCAGGCGTCGATCAGTTCATGCAGGTTGTGGGGCGGGATGTTGGTGGCCATGCCGACCGCGATGCCGCTGGCGCCGTTGGCCAGCAGGTTCGGGAAGGCGGCGGGCAGGACGACGGGTTCTTCCAGCGTGCCGTCATAGTTCGGGCGGAAGTCGACGGCATTTTCGGCCAGCCCTTCCATCAGCGCCTCGGCGGCGGCGGTCAGGCGGGCTTCGGTATAGCGGCTGGCGGCCGGATTGTCCCCGTCGATATTACCGAAGTTGCCTTGCCCGTCGACCAGCGGATAGCGCATCGCGAAGGGCTGGGCGAGGCGCGCCATGGCGTCGTAGATCGCCATGTCGCCATGCGGGTGGTCATTGCCCATCACGTCGCCGGAAATCTTGGCCGATTTGCGAAAGCCGCCGGTCG
>CAZRKU010000143.1:0-5188 GCA_964600685.1 uncultured Frigidibacter sp.
TTAGAAGTCAGCTGCTCTATCCAGTTGAGCTATGGGACCGCTGGCGTCCTTCTAGCGGCTCGCGGGCCGCTCATTCAAGGGCGCGCGTCATGAAAATGCGGTTCGGGGCGTCGCGATGCCGCCGGAAGGCAGGGCCAGATCGTCCTGCGCCGGGCTTTCGCGCCGGACGACCGGACCAACGCTCCCGGACCAACGCTCATTGCGCCAGGCTCACTGCCCCATGCCCATCATCATCGACATGTCGGCGCCATTGACCAGAAGCTTGCCCGGTTCCGTCGCGTCGATGTCCCAGGAGTAGCTGCCTTCGCCTTCCGTCCTGCCCATGCCCTTCAAGAGCATGATCGTGCCCATGGCCTGCGCCGAGACTTCCGGCGGCGCGGCCGCCAGCGCGGCCTCCACCTTGTCCAGCCCCTCGGCCCGGATCATCGCCTTGCCGGTCGGCATCGTGCCCGGCCCGGCGGTCAGGCCACCCTCGAAGGTCACGCTGTAGTCCGCCCCGCTGATGTTGCCGGGCGCGAAGGTCACGTCGGCCGAGCCTTCGGGCAGAAGCGCCGCCAGCAGTTCCGGCCCCATCGTCTGGGGAAGCGGCTCGGGTTTGGTCAGGTCAAAGGCCTCGATGATCATGCGGACCGGATCGCGCGGGTTGAACCGGTCGGCTGCCACGTCAAAGCTCAGGCTTTGCGGCACCAGCGCCACTGCCCAGGGCGGCAGCAGCGCCCCGGGCATGCTGAACCCCTCCAGCCGGACCGCTTCGCGGAAACGCCCGTCCGTCACCAGCCCGTTCGCATCCACCTCGACCGCAGCGCTTGCCACCGCGAAGTCACCCATCGGCGACTTGAGCACGATATCGGTGTAACTTGCATCCACCGCCGCCGTCGCGAAGAAGGGCAGACCGGCGGAAAGTTCGTTCCGAAGATCGTCCTGCGCCGCCGTGATCGAGTCGACCGACGGATGGGCGACGAACCAGGCGGCGAGCGACAGGAAAGCGTCGGGACGCCCGCCCGTATAGCTCATCTCGACCGCGCCGCTCGCCATCGTCGCTTCCATTTCGAACGGTCCCATCCCTTCGGCCATCGCCGGATAGGACATGACCTGCCGCATCCCGGTCTGCGTGAGGCTGCCCGACCCGTCGACGCCGCCGCCCGCGCCTGCGCTGGCGGCCGTCTGGCCTGCCTGTTCGGCGACCGTGTAGCTGACGCCGTAGGTGGCCCCACCCGACTCCATCGGCAGGGTTTCGTTCACCACGACATCGCTCAGCTTCCACGCGTTCTCGCGGAAGGCCATCAGCGCCTCGTCGAAGGTGCCGTTCATCGCCAGGCTGGCGGCAGCGTAGTCGATCTTCATCTTGTCGCCGCCGTCGATGTTGACGGCAAAGGGCTGGTCCATCGTCACGGCCCAGGTGCCGTCACCCTGATCCCCCAGCGTCAGGCTCAGCGGCGTCACGCTGACCTTCACCTCCGCATCCGCCGGGATCAGCGCGGCATAGGCCGCCGGGTCGATCTTGACGCTGTAGGTCTCGCCCTCCGCCGTCACCGCGACGGCATTCGAGGTCGTGCCCAGATAGCGCTGGAACACCGCGGTCAAACGTGCCGCGCCTTCCTCGGTCGCGGGTGCCGCCCAGGCCGGGCCGAACATGGCCGCCAGGGCGAGGGAGAGGCTGGTCGTCAAAAGAACCTGTTTCATCTGTCACCTTCTGAAAATGCAAACGGGCGCCCCGGTTCAAAATGGAAACGGGCGCCCGTCGGTCCGGGCTTGTTGCCCCATCGGTCAGTGCGTCCAGACCTCCTTGCGGTCGGTCGCGAAATTCTCGCCATAGCCGCGCGGGCGGATGTTCTGCTTGCGCGTTTGGGGCAGCGTCACCTCATAGGCGATGCCTCTTTCGGTCGCATAGGCCTCCGCCGCCTCGCGGCTCTCGAACCTGAGGCGCACCTGGGCCTGCGTATCGCCCGATCCGGTCCAGCCCATCAGCGGATCCACGTTGCTGGCCTCGGAGGGCGCAAACTCCAGAAGCCACCGGTGGGTCTTGGCCGTGCCCGACTGCATGGCGGTCCTCGCCGGCTGATAGATACGCGCGCGCATGGGAAAACTCCGTTGGCCTCGCCCCCTTATCGAAAAACTCGGGCCCCGATGCAAGGGGACGCTTGCACCTTGAACAAGAACAAAAACGGATCAAATCTGTGGGGCCCGAAGGGAATCACCCATGCCCCACAACAACACCAATGCGCCGACCACCCGCCCCGAGGTTCTGACCCGCCCCAAGCTCGAAGGCGGCCGCCGGTTCGTGATGAAGACCGACTTTCAGGCGGCAGGCGATCAGCCGACCGCGATCGCCGAACTCAGTCAGGGCGTTCTCGCCGGCGACCGCGACCAGGTGCTGTTGGGCGCGACCGGGACCGGCAAGACCTTCACCATGGCGCGTGTGATCGAGGAAACCCAGCGTCCCGCCATCATCCTCGCCCCCAACAAGACCCTCGCCGCGCAATTGTACGGCGAATTCAAGGGCTTCTTCCCCGAAAATTCCGTCGAATATTTCGTCAGCTACTATGACTATTACCAGCCGGAGGCCTATGTCGCCCGCACCGACACCTACATCGAGAAGGAATCCCAGATCAACGAACAGATCGACCGGATGCGCCATTCCGCCACCCGGGCTCTTCTGGAACGTGATGACGTGATCATCGTCGCCTCCGTCTCCTGCATCTATGGCATCGGCTCGGTCGAGACCTATTCGGCGATGACCCAGGACATGGAGGCGGGCAAGCTCTACGAACAGCGCAAATTCCTGAACGAACTCGTCGCCCAGCAATACCGCCGCGCCGACGCGGCCTTTCAGCGCGGCGCCTTCCGGGTCAAGGGCGACACCGTCGACCTCTGGCCCGCCCACCTTGAAGACCGCGCCTGGCGCTTTTCCTTCTTCGGCGAGGAGCTTGAGAGCATCACCGAGTTCGACCCGCTGACCGGCGCGAAAACCGACGCCTTCGACAGGATCCGCATCTACGCCAACAGCCACTACGTCACCCCCCGCCCGACGCTGCAGCAGGCGATCAAGGGCATCCGCATCGAGCTGCACCAGCGCCTGAAGCAGCTTCACGACGAAGGCAAACTGCTCGAAGCCCAGCGCCTCGAACAGCGCTGCAACTTCGATCTCGAGATGCTGGAGGCGACCGGCTCCTGCGCCGGGATCGAGAATTATTCCCGCTACCTCACCGGCCGCGCCCCCGGCGAACCGCCGCCGACGCTCTTCGAATTCATCCCCGACAACGCCATCGTCTTCGCCGATGAAAGCCACGTCTCGGTCCCCCAGATCGACGGCATGTACAAGGGCGACTACCGTCGCAAGTTCACCCTCGCCGAACACGGCTTCCGCCTGCCCTCCTGCATGGACAACCGGCCCCTGAAGTTCGAGGAATGGGATGCGATGCGGCCGCAATCGGTCTTCGTCTCGGCCACGCCCGCCTCGTGGGAACTGGAACAGACCGGCGGCGTCTTCACCGAACAGGTGATCCGCCCGACCGGCCTGATCGACCCCGAGATCGAAATCCGGCCCGTCGAGATGCAGGTGGACGACCTTCTCGACGAAGTGCGCAAGGTCGCCGCGCGGGGCTTCCGCACGCTGGTGACGACCCTCACCAAGCGCATGGCCGAAGATCTCACCGAATACATGCACGAACAGGGCATCCGCGTCCGCTACATGCATTCCGACATCGACACGCTGGAACGGATCGAGATCCTGCGCGACCTGCGCCTCGGCGCCTTCGACGTGCTGGTGGGCATCAACCTCCTGCGCGAAGGCCTCGACATCCCCGAATGCGGGCTGGTGGCCATTCTGGATGCCGACAAGGAGGGCTTCCTGCGCTCGGAAACCTCGCTGATCCAGACCAGCGGCCGCGCCGCGCGGAACGCCGAAGGAAGGGTGATCATGTATGCCGACCGGATCACCGGCAGCATGGAACGCGCGATGGGCGAGATGGCGCGGCGGCGCGAAAAGCAGAAGGCCTACAATGTCGCGAACGGCATCACGCCGACGACGGTCAGGAAGAACGTCGAAGACGTGCTGGCGGGCCTCTGGCAGGGCGACACCGACATGGCCCGCATCACCGCGTCGGTCGACAGGCCGCTGGTCGGCCAGAACCTCGCCGCGCATCTCGACGCGCTGCGCACCCAGATGCGCAAGGCCGCCGAGAACCTGGAATTCGAGGAAGCCGCGCGGCTCAGGGACGAGGTCAAACGGCTGGAGGCGGTGGAACTGGCGGTGGCCGACGACCCGCTGGCGCGCCAGTCGGTGGTGGAGGAGGCCGTCGAGGAGGCGGTGAAGGCACGGGGGCGGAGCACGGGAGGAAGGGCCGGGATGCGGGGCGGGAAGGCGCGGAGGGGGAGGTAGGTATGGCAGGTAACTACGATGTCAAGGCTCGCTTCAATAGCGATCCGGGGTATCGTGACATCATTCTGAGGTGGCCACTTTTCGCATTTTCCTTCGATACTGGCATGCAGGTAGCGCGTCTCGCCCGAATGGAGACAAGGCTTACAAACATTGCGAGAACTTGGGTCAAAACACCGGACGGGCGCATTATTCACGACCACGATGATTATGTCGACTTTTTCTGGTTTTGGTTGTTGGGAGCGTATGAAGTAACTCGCGTAATGAAACAGCATCAGGAGTGCTTTCATTCGTCGTTGAGACCAATGATAGTCGACGTGAATGTAAAGCTCGCAAAGCTCAGGATACCGATGGCGAAGCAGGAGCTTCGGGGGAAAAGTGGATCGCTTGTTAATCCGGAGGTTTCCGCCGGTCGTGTCCGAGTTGGCATGATTTACGAATTTGATGGTGATGAATTTGACTCTCAACTTCTTGTGGGGGAGATCGGTCTTTTCTTGGGAGGAATAACGTTTGACGACATACTCAAGTCGATGCACTGGACGCAGCCATAGCAACCCGTAGGGTGCGCCTCAGCGCACCACCCCACCGCGCAACGCCTCTCCCTTGCCCGATTTGTCCCGCGACAAATCGGGCCGCGCCTGCCTGCCCCCGGCAGGCGCGTTTCCGCGCCCGCCCAGGCAGCCGCGCCCCGATTATCCAGCTCTTGCGCAAGCTGATAACCCTTTGGCCTGCGGCTCACGCCTCCGGCCAATCGGACCGGGTAACGCGCCACTGGCGCGTTCCCTTCCGGTCCTCCGGGCACCCCCGCAC
>CAZRKU010000144.1:0-5181 GCA_964600685.1 uncultured Frigidibacter sp.
TGTCGAGCGCGCCGCGGAAGAGATAGGGGAAGCCGAGGACGTTGTTGACCTGGTTCGGGTAGTCCGACCGGCCGGTGGCCACGATCGCGTCGGGGCGCACCGCATGAGCCTCTTCCGGGGTGATTTCGGGGTCGGGGTTGGCCATGGCGAAGATCACCGGATTGTCGGCCATTGCCGCCACCATCTCGGGCGTGACCGCGCCCTTGGCGGAAACGCCGAGGAACACGTCCGCGCCGGCCATCGCCTCTTCCAGCGTGCGGGCGTCGGTCCTGGCGGCATGGGCGGACTTCCACTGGTTCATGCCTTCGGTCCGGCCCTGCCAGATCACGCCCTTGGTGTCGCACATGATGCAATTGTCATGTTTCGCGCCCATCGACTTGAGGAGCTCAAGGCAGGCGATGCCGGCGGCGCCGGCACCGTTCAGGACGATCTTCACTTCGCCGATCTTCTTGCCGGAAAGCTCCAGCGCGTTGATCAGGCCTGCCGCGCAGATCACCGCCGTGCCGTGCTGGTCATCATGGAAGACCGGGATGTCCATGATTTCCTTCAGGCGCTGTTCGATGATGAAACATTCGGGCGCCTTGATGTCTTCCAGATTGATGCCGCCAAAGGTCGGGCCCATCAGGCTGACCGCCTTGATGATTTCCTCGGGATCTTCGGTGTCCAGTTCGATGTCGATGGCGTTCACGTCGGCGAAGCGCTTGAAGAGAACTGCCTTTCCCTCCATCACCGGCTTCGAGGCGAGCGCGCCGAGGTTGCCCATTCCGAGAATGGCGGTGCCGTTCGAGATCACCGCGACCATGTTGCCCTTGGTCGTATAGTCATAGGCGGTTTCGGGCGCATCGGCGATGGCCTGAACCGGAACCGCGACGCCGGGGCTGTAGGCCAGCGACAGGTCGCGCTGCGTGGCCATCGGCTTCGATGCGTTGATCTCGTATTTCCCCGGCGTGGGATTGAGGTGATAGGCAAGCGCCTCTTCCGGGGTGACGCGGTTCTTGGGGGCCATGTTTCGACTGTCCTTCTGGGGCTTGGCCCGTCATAACGTCCGCCGCCCGGCGCGGCAACGCCCCCGACGCGCAAGACCGATCACCTCAGACCGTAACGCCCGCCAGCGAATTCGTCGAACTTTCGGTGATCCGCACCCGCGCGATCTGGCCGACCTTCAGGGTCGGATCCTTTACATGGACGGCGTGCAGATAGTCGGACTTGCCGACCATCTGATCTTTCAGCCGGCCCGGCTTTTCGAAAAGCACCGACATTTCGCGCCCGACCATGCTTTGCTGGACCGCGCGCTGCTGCCGGGTGATAAGCGCCTGAAGCTCTTGCAGACGGGCATCGGCGACCGCCGCCGCCACCGGCGCGCGATCGGCGGCCGGGGTGCCGGGGCGGGCGGAATATTTGAAGCTGTAGGCCATGCCGTAGTTGACGGCGTGCACCAGATCCATCGTGGCGGCAAAGTCGGCGTCCGTCTCGCCGGGGAAACCGACGATGAAATCGCCGGACATCAGCATGTCGGGCCGCGCGGCGCGGATTTTTTCGATCAGGCGCAGATAGGCGTCGGCGGTGTGGCGGCGGTTCATCGCCTTCAGGATCCGGTCCGACCCCGACTGCACCGGCAGATGCAGGTAGGGCATCAGCTTCGGCTCTTCGCCATGCGCGGCGATCAGATCGTCCCCCATGTCATTGGGATGGGAGGTCGTGTAGCGGATCCGCTCCAGCCCGTCGATGCGCGCGAGCGCGCGGACAAGCCGCGCGAGGCCCCAGTCGCCATCCATGCCCACGCCGTGATAGGCATTCACATTCTGGCCAAGGAGAGTGATTTCGCGGACGCCCTTTTCGACCAGTTTCCGCGCCTCGGCCAGGATGCGGTCGGCGGGGCGGCTGACTTCGGAGCCGCGGGTATAGGGCACGACGCAGAAGGCACAGAACTTGTCACAACCTTCCTGAACGGTCAGGAAGGCCGTGGGGCGGCCGGTGGCCGAAGGGCGGTCGGGCAGATGATCGAACTTGTCTTCGGCCGGAAATTCGGTGTCGACCGGCTTTTCGCCTGCCTCTGTCGCGCGGGCCATCGCGGGCAGGCGGTGATAGCTTTGCGGGCCGACCACCAGGTCGACCAGCGGCATGCGGCGCAAGATCTCCGCGCCTTCGGCCTGGGCGACGCATCCGGCGACACCGATCTTCAGATCGGGCTTTTCGGCCTTCAGCGGGCGCAGGCGGCCGAGGTCGGAGTAGAGTTTTTCCGATGCCTTTTCCCGGATATGGCAGGTGTTGAGCAGGACCATGTCGGCCTCTTCGGCCCGGTCGGTCGTGACATAGCCTTCCGCGCCCATGGCCTCGGCCATGCGTTCGCTGTCGTAGACATTCATCTGGCAACCGTAGGTCTTGATATAGAGCTTCTTCGGCGCGGACATGGACAGGACTTTCGGGGTGGGTCGGGCGGCAGGATCAGGACGCTTCCTACCCCAAACCGGCGGGGGTTGCAAAGCCGGACGGTTTGGGGATTCTTGGCCCAAAGGGGCCGGGGCGGGATGCGATACGGATCAATCGGGGATTTCACCGGCAGCGGCGGCGGCGCGCGGATCAAAGGCCCGGTCGCGGTTCTGTTCGCCGAAGACGACGGGCTGCTGGCGGCGACTCTGACCCATCACCTCGGGCTCGGGTTTGCCCATATCCTGCTGATGCTGCCCGAAGGAATTGATCCGCCGGGGGACGCGGACGGCAGGGTGACGGCGATCAGCTGGGCCGCCCAGGCACAGGACGCGGTGGCGCAGACATTGACGCGGTTTTTTGCCGCCCTTCCGGGAAGCCCGTGGCTTTACTGGGGCTACAATGCCGAGTTCCTGTTCTTTCCCTTCTGCGAAAGCCGCCGCATCGGCGAGATGCTGGCCTTCCACACCGAAGAACGGCGCAACGCGATGATGTGCCATGTCGTCGACCTTTATGCCGACAACCTTGATCCGTTCCCGGATGCCGCCAGCATGGAACGGGCGATGTTCGACCGGTCCGGCTATTATGCGATGCAACGGTTCCGCGACGGCCTGGCGCTGGAACGGCAGATGGACATGTTCGGCGGTTTGCGCCGCCGGTTCGAGGAACATGTGCCCTGGGGGCGGCGGCGGATTGATCGCGTGGCGCTGGTGCGCGCCGAGCGGGGGCTGGAAATGCGGCCCGACCTGACCCTGTCGGACGAGGAACGGAACACGGTCAACTGCCCCTGGCACAACAACCTGACGGCGGCGGTCATGTCCTTTCGCGCCGCCAAGGCGCTGAGATCAAATCCGGGGTCGAAATGGACGGTCACCGATTTCCGCTGGTCGGGGTCGGTTCCGTTCGACTGGTCCTCGAAACAGCTTCTGGAACTGGGGTTGATGGAACCCGGCCAGTGGTTCTGAAACCGCCCGTCCCGGCCAGTTCTTGCTGGGTCCGGCCGTCGTTTTGCGTTAAGGGCAGTTCGAGCAACAGTCGATGGATCAGATGACACCGCCCTTTTTTCCAAATCAGCCGCAAGATGTGCTGGATCTGGAATATCGCCTCCGCGCGGCAACGAACAGGGTGCCGCAAGCCGACCGGCTGAAGATCTACGAGGTCTTCTCGCGCACCGCACCGACACTATTGCCGACGGATTTCCGGGTGGAAAACGGAATGGTCATCGCAGTGCAGGATGGTCGGGAAGTCGCTTTTTTCGACCCGCTGCCGTCGGTGAAATACAGCCATATCGTCTTTGGTTACCGCAACTGGCTTGAACACAAATATGCGCTGCCCGGATTTGTCGAGGTCGAAAAGGGCGATGTGGTCATCGACTGCGGGGCCTTTGTCGGCGGCTTTTCGCTGGCCGCCGTCCAGCGGGCCGGTGCGGTGCATGCGTTCGAGCCTGCCCCCCAGAACGCGATATGCCTGCGGCGGAACCTGCAGGCCTTTCCCCAGGCGATCATATGCCAGATGGGGCTTTTCAACGAGAGCAGGCAGCTGACGCTGAACATGTCGTCGAGCAGCGTCGAACATTCCCTGTTGACCCCGGATGACGGCGAGGCCGTCTCGAGGCTTGAGATCGAGGTGATCCGACTTGACGATTATCTGAAGCGCGAAGGGATCGGCGGGATCGATTTCCTCAAGATCGAGGCAGAGGGGGTCGAACTGGAGGTTTTCGAGGGCCTCGGCGATCTGCGTCCGCGGAAGATCGCGATTGATGTCAGCCCCGAACGGGAAGGCGAGAGTCCGGCAGACGAGTTCAAGGCCCGTCTGGGCGCACTCGGCTACGAGATGCGCCAACGGGGACATGTGCTGTTTGCCCGGTTGCCCAAGGAACGCCGGGGGTGGTTTTCCTTCCTGCGGCGGGGCGCGGAAAGCCGCCGATGATTCCGAAGAAGATCCACGCGCTCTGGCTTCAGGGCCGATCGGGCGCGCCGGACCTTGTCAGGCACTGCCTGGACCGGTGGGAGGCCCTCAACCCCGACCACCGGCTGCAGGTTCTGAGCGAGGCCGACATCGGGCCGCTTCTGTCGGAATGCGGCATTGCGCGGGACAACATCGCGCCGCAGGCGCTGTCCGATATCGTCCGCGCGATCCTGCTGGTGCGCGACGGCGGCATCTGGGTCGACGCGACCGTGCTGCCGGTCCGGTCGCTTTCCTCCTGGTTGCCCGCACTGGCGGAAAGCGGGTTTTTCGCTTTCGAGCGGCCGGGGCCGGACCGGCATCTGTCGTCATGGTTCCTCGCCTCCGCTGCGGACCACGTAATCCCGCAGACCTGGCTCAACGAGACCCGTTGGTTCTGGAAGCGCGAGCGGCGACTGGTGGCGGCCGTGGACCCGCGGGACTACGGACCAACGGGCGCCCTCGCGCGCCTTCTCCGGCGCCAGGCGGGACGACCGGGCGATCTGATCGCCTCGGTGCGGCCGGAATTCGCCGACGGATCGGACGTCTATCCCTATTTCTGGTTCCACTATCTTTTCGACCACATGCTGCGCACCTCGCCGGATGTCGCGAGAGCCTGGGCGGAAGCGGGGAAGCTTTCCGCCGATGACGGGCATGCGGTGCAGGTTCTGTTCCAGAGCAGGGATGATCCGACTGACGCGGAGATCGTGGCGGCGCTTGGCAGGGCGCCAGTCCAGAAGCTGAACTGGCGCATGGAATTTTCGCCTTCCCTGTTTGATCTGGCGCGGCGTGTGCCGCAGGGCAGCTAGG
>CAZRKU010000145.1:0-5129 GCA_964600685.1 uncultured Frigidibacter sp.
AACAGCCCCATCGCCGGGATGCCGGTGCTGGAATGCTGGAAGGCCAAGCAGGTGTTCGTCAGCAAGCGCGGGCAGGGCACCGGCTATTCCGGGATCGAGAACCCGCTGTTCTACAAGGAGAACACCCGGATGTTCTATGGCGATGCCAAGAAGTCGCTCGACGCGCTTCTGCCGATGATCACCTGAACGAATTTCCACGACAATCACCTTTGCACCCCGCCCCGGCGGCGGGGTTCTGTCTTTTGCTATCGGGGAATGCGTTGCAGAAAAACCAGTATGCCTCGGTGTGCCGGGACGGGGGGCTGCAATTCCGTGGCTGCCCATTAGGCTGACCATGGCCCTGAACCTGTGACTGACATGACAAACCTGACCGACCACCCCCAGCGCTACGCGCTGGTCAACGAGCTTCATGCGCGGCCGTTTCCGTCGCTGAGTGTGCCTTGCCAGGCGATCTACCTGGCGGTGAAAGAGCCGCTCGACGCCGCAAACCGCGACCGGGCGCGCGACCGGGCGCATCTTCTGGCGCTCCTTGACCGCCACGGCGCGGCCCATCCGCCGCCGGAGGCCACGCATTTTTCCGCGCGGCTGGGCAGGCATGATCTGAAATGGGAAAGCCACACGGAATTCGTGACCTGTTCGGCCTTCTCCGAAGGGGTCAGCGAACGGCCCTTCGATCCGCACGGCGCCGGGGTCTTTCCCGCCGGCTGGCTGGCGGAAGCACCGGGCAAGCGGATCGCGGCGGTGATGGTGCGGGTCGAACCCTTGCCGGACGATCTGGCACAGGTGACCCCGAAGCTGAACGACTGGTTCGTCCCGGAAAGCCTGGCCTGTTCCTGGGCCATCGACGAAACCGCGATCATCGCCGGGGATTTCCAGATCGACCCGGCGGGGATGATGCGGTTCGCGGTCTTCGCCCGCCCCGGCACCGGAATGCGGCGGGTCGGGCGCATCGTGCAGCGCCTGTGCGAGATCGAGACCTATCGCGCCATGTCGATGCTGGGGCTGGGCCGGTCGCGCGAACTGACCGCGCGGCTCAATGCGCTTGACCCGCAGCTTGCCGGGCTGGTGACGGCGCTGACCGATGACCGCAAGGCGGCCGAGGCGACGCTGCATGAGCTTCTGGAAATCTCGGCCGAACTCGAAAGCCTGGCGACGCGGCATTCCTCCGCTTCGGGGCGACGGGGGCCTATGAGGCGATCGTCAACCAGCGGATCGAGGTTCTGCGCGAGACCCGCTTTCAGGGACGCCAGACCTTCGGCGAATTCATGCGCCGCCGCTATGATCCGGCGATGCGCACGGTGAAATCCGCCGAACGGCGGCTGGAGCAGATGGCGGAACGCGCCGAACGGGCGGGCGAGCTGTTGCGCACGCGGGTCGATGTCGAACGGTCGGCGCAGAACCAGAAACTTCTGGAAAGCATGGACCGCCGCGCCGATCTGGCGCTGAGGCTGCAGCGCACGGTCGAAGGCCTGTCGGTGGTGGCGATCAGCTACTATGCGCTGAGCCTCGCCAACTACGCGCTGCTGCCTTTGGCCGAGGCGCTGCAGCTGCCGAAGTCGGTCCTGACGGCGGGGCTGGTGCCGGTGGTGATCGGGCTGGTGTGGCTGATGGTCCGGCGCATCCGCCGGTCCCTTCACTGATCAGCGGTCTGGTCCCCGGTCACCCTGGCCCGGTAGTCGGCGAGCGTCTTGCCCGGTTCGGCGACAAACACCTGCCCGGTTCCGGCCAGCGACTGCACCAGGTCGATGCGGAAGGCGCGGAAGTCCCGGCGGTTCTCGCACCAGGCGGTCAGGGTCCAGACCCGCCCCCAATATTCAAGCTGCAAGGGACGGATGCGGCGGCGGCTGTCGCGGCCCGCAAGGTCGCGGTAGGCCATGTCCAGTTTCTCGCAATCATTGATCGCCTTGCGCAGAAGCGGCAGGTGCGGCGCGGCGCGGGACGCTTCGGGGCTGGCGAAGACGAAAGTATCGACCGGGGGCAGGGCGCCCGCGGCGGGCGAGACGGCGGCGATCTTCTGGCCGAGCGTGTGGGCCGCATAGGACAGGCCCGGATCGGCGGCGCTGGCGACCAGGGCGATGCCGAGGCGCAGCGCCTCCATCTCCTGCTGGGTCAGGGCGACGGGCGGCAGGGTGATCGGCGCGGTCAGCATATAGCCCACGCCCCGCTCCCCCTCCACCGGCAGGCCGGATGCCTGAAGCGTCGCCATGTCGCGCCAGATGGTGCGGGTCGACACTTCCAGCCGCGCGGCAAGATCGGCCGCGCGGTGCAGCCTGCCGTCACGCAGGATCTGGATCAGGTCGAACAGCCGGTCGGAACGCATGGCGAAAGGCTTGCCCTTCGCCATGCCGGGGGTCAAGGGCTGCGTCAGGCGGTCTGGCGCAAGTGAACCGGCGCATGGTTCATCTGCACGCTTTCAGGGTCGATCATCGCCATGAAGGCCAAGGCAGATGGCTCCGCCATGAAGGCCTCGCCCGCGCGGGCGGCATCTTCGTGCGAAGCCCACAGGACGTGATCGGTCCACTGGCCATCGTTCGAACAAGACAGGCTGCGCGCAACAAAACCGCGCTGACGTGCAAGCCATGGCCCGACAGTGGAAGCGGCCTTGCTTACCTCCTCCGGCACCAGGCCGGGCAGGGTGCGGAACGTTACGATTTCGGCGGTCAGGGTCATCTCTCATCTCCTCGGTTGTTTAAGGTGGTGACTGGATAGACCCTTGCAACTGACATATACCTGTCAGCAGGATGCGCCCCCTGCGGGCCAAACCAGACGGAATTGGGATCGATTGGGGCTTTGAACCCCGGTGATCCTTCACTAGATGAAGGGCAGAACCCGCCGCACCTTTGCGGCCAGTCGGAGGACAGACAGATGCAGATGGGACCCTGGCAGCTTTTGCTGATCGCAATCGTGGTGCTGGTGCTTTTCGGGCGTGGCAAGGTGAGCAACCTGATGGGCGAGGTCGGCAAGGGCATCACCGCCTTCAAGAAGGGCGTCAAGGACGGCTCAGAGGAAATCGAACGCGAGGCGGCGGATGTCGCCAAGGATGTCACGCCGTCGGACAAGGACAAGGACAAGGTGTGACGGCGGGCGCCTGACGCATCGGATTTCCAGAGGGCACATTCATGTTTGGCGATATCGGCTGGGCCGAACTGCTGGTGATCGGCGTTGTCGCGCTGATCGTGATCGGGCCGGAAGACCTGCCGGAAATGTTCCGGCAGCTTGGCCGGTTCACCGCGAAGATACGGGGCATGGCCCGCGAGTTTCAGCGCGCGATGGATCAGGCAGCCAAGGAGTCCGGCGTTGATGAGGTGGCGCGCGATCTGAAGAACGCGACCTCGTCCAAAAGCCTTGGCCTGAATGCGGTGAAGGAAGCCGCCGACAAGTTCGAGAAATGGGATCCGCTGAAGAACGCCGCACGCCCGACCAGGACGGCGGCAGCGGTTGCGGCAAAAGTGCCCGCCGCGGAAACGCCTCCGCCGACGGTGGAGGGGCCGGAAACCCAGGCCCTGCGCGCCAGGCAGGCGCAGCGCAAGGCGATCCTGCGCGAAACCGCCGACCGGCTGAAGGCGGTGAACGAAGGGCCGGTGGCCGCACCCGCGGCGGTGGACGGCAAGAAGCCCGCCACGAGGAAACCGAAGGCGGCAGGTGGTGCAGCCCCGCCCGCGCCCGGCAAAAAAGCCGCGCCCCGCAAGAAAAAGGCCCCTGAGGCATGAGCAAATCCGACACGATCGACGACAGCAGCGCGCCGTTGATGGAGCATCTGAAGGAACTCAGGAACCGCATCCTCATTTCCATTGCCGCTTATGCCGTCTGTTTCATCATCGGCTATGTGATCTGGCAGCAGGTGTTCAACATTCTGTCCCACCCGATGTGCCAGGTGATGGCCGAGCGGGGCGAAGAATGCCGTCTGGTGCTGGTCAAGATGCAGGAAGGCTTCTTCGTCGCCATCCGCATCGCCCTTTGGGGCGGGTTCATCATGGCCTTCCCGATCATCGCCTATCAGATGTGGCGGTTCGTGGCACCGGGGCTTTACCGCTCCGAAAAGAATGCCTTCCTGCCCTTCCTGATCGCCTCGCCGGTCATGTTCTTCATCGGCGCGGCCTTCGCCTATTTCGTCATGCTGCCCTTTGCCTTCAACTTCTTCCTGGGTTTTGCCGACGCGTTCCAGGAGCAGGCCGCAAGCGGCGGAAGCGCGCTGGGCGCGGTGCCGACCGGGGTGTTCTACCAGGGCTCGATCGAGGCCTATCTTTCGCTGACCATGACCTTCGTCCTGGCCTTCGGTCTCTGTTTCCAGTTGCCGGTCCTGCTGACCCTGATGGGGCGTGCCGGGATCGTTTCGGCGGCGGGTCTCAGGCATACGCGCAAATATGCGGTCGTCGGCATCCTGACCGTCGCGGCCATCGTGACGCCGCCTGACATCATGTCGCAACTCATCCTCTTCGCGGTGGTCTATCCGCTCTACGAGATTTCCATCCTGCTCACCGCCCGGTTTGAACGCCAGCGCGAGGCGCAGATGCGCGCCGACGGCACCTGGATCGACGACGAGGAAGAGGCCTCCTGACCATGGACGAGGCGGTGATCGCGCGCATCGCGGCGGCGCTTGAACGGCTGGCACCCGAGCCGCTTCCCGCGCCGGATTTCGCGCGCGCCGACGCTTTCGTCTGGCATGTGGCGCCCGACCGGCTGGAGCCGGTCCGGGATGTCAGCCGGGTCGACCTGTCCCTGCTTCTGGGGATCGACCGGGCGCGCGATACGCTTCTGGAAAACACCCTGCATTTCGCCGCAGGGCTGCCCGCCAACAACGCGCTCTTGTGGGGCGCGCGCGGGATGGGCAAGTCGAGCCTGGTGAAGGCCGTCCATGCCGAGGTCCGGCGCCGGGACATGCCGCTCAAGATCGTCGAACTGAGCCGCGAGGATCTGCCCTCCATCGGCAGGCTTCTGGCCTTTCTGCGCACGGCGGCGGCGGAGCGGTTCCTGCTGTTCTGCGACGATCTGTCGTTCAGCCACGATGACCAGCATTACAAGGCGCTGAAGGCGGTGCTGGATGGCGGCATCGAGGGGCGGCCGGAGAACGTGATCTTCTACGCCACCTCCAACCGCCGGCATCTGATGCCGCGCGACATGATCGAGAA
>CAZRKU010000146.1:0-5104 GCA_964600685.1 uncultured Frigidibacter sp.
AGATGAGCCGGGTCTATGACGACCGCCCATGCCAGTTGGGCGAAGGGCCGCTGTGGCATCCCGAACGTCAGGAACTGTTCTGGTTCGACATCCTGGGCCGCACCCTGATGAGCCGCGACAAGACCGGACCGCGCGCCTGGATGTTCGATGACCTGACCTCTGCCGCAGGCTGGATCGACCGGGACAGGCTTCTGGTCGCGTCGGAAAGCGCACTCTGGGTGATGGATCTGGAAAGCGGCACGCGCGATCGGGTGACCGCGCTGGAGGCCGACAATCCGATAACCCGGTCCAACGACGGGCGAACCGACCCCTGGGGCGGGTTCTGGATCGGAACCATGGGCAAGCGTGCCGAACCCGGCGCCGGGTCGATCTGGCGCTATTACCGGGGCGAACTGCGCCGCCTCTTTCCGGCCATCACCATCAGCAACGCCATCTCCTTCAGCCCCGACCGGCACTTCGGCTTCTTTGCCGATTCCGCCCGGAAGATCGTGTGGAAAGTGGCGCTCGACCCCCTGCACGGCTGGCCGCGCGGCGAGGTGGAGGTCTTCCTCGATCTGTCCGGCGGGCAGAGCGATCCCGATGGCGCGGTCTTTGACGCCGACGGCAGGATGTGGCTTGCCGAATGGGGCGCCTCGCGCGTGGCGGCCTATGGCCCCGATGGCGCCTTCCAGCGGGCTGTCACGGTCGGGGGTCGCCATTCCTCCTGCCCGGCCTTCGGGGGGGCGGACCTTGGCACGCTGTTCGTCACCACCGCGCGGGTGGATCTGAGCGCGGAGGTGCTTGCCACCGAGCCGCTGAACGGCTGCGTCTTCGCGGCAGAGGCGGGTGTGAAGGGCCTGCCGGAATATCAGGTCATTCTCTAGACGATCCGGCAACAGCGGGGCGCTTTGCGCGTTTGATGGCTTGCAGCCCCGCCGTCAGGGCGGCACAGTTGAAGGATGACCTCCTCCGATCAGACGCTTGCCGATCTCTTTGCCGATGTGGCGCAGCTCTTCGGCCTGTCGCGGCCCGCGGGCCAGTGTTTCGCGGCAATCTGGCGCGCCGCAACCGCCCCGTGCGCCGACGATCTGGTCCGGACGCTCGGCCTTTCCCGCTCCAATATCTCGACCGCGCTGAAGGAACTGCGCGGCTGGAACCTGATCGGCCTTGCCCGCGCACCGGGCGACCGGAAGGACTATTTCACCGCCCCCGCCGACCCCTGGGACATTTTCGCCCGCCTTCTGACCGCGCGCCAGCGGCAGGTGGTCGCCCCGATCCTGGACCGGATCGTCGCGGCCGAAGCGGCAAGCGCCGATATCCGCCTGGCGGCGCTGCATGAAGTGCTGGACGGCATCGGATCGACCTTCTCCGCTCTGGCGGCCACGGATGGGAGCGAGCTGGCACGCCGCTTCACTCAACTGGGCGAACAAGCACAAAAACCGCGGAAGAAGAAAAAGAAGCACTGAGGCGCGATCAGGCCTGATCGCCCAGGACCAGTTCGCGTGGCAGATGTGCCAGAAACTCCGTGCCGTTTTCATCGGAACGGACCAGATCAAGCCGCCCGCCGTGGCCACGCACCAACTCCGCCGCGATGGTCAGGCCAAGGCCGGCGCCCCCTTTGCGGTTGCCCCCCTGAAAGGGCTGGAACAGGTGGTCCCGGGTACGCTGCGGCAGGCCGGGGCCGGTATCGCCCACCCGGATCCACCAGCCGCCCTCCTCCTCGCCGGCGCCGATTTCGACGGTCCCGGCCTTGCCGCTCGCCTCGATCGCCTGACGGGCGTTGCGGGTCAGGTTCGACAGAACCCGATACATCTGTTCGCGGTCGGCGCGTATGGTCAGGCTGGGCGGAATGTCGGTGACGAACTCGACCAGCCCGTTTCCGGCCAGTTTCTCGGCTTCGATCACCTCTTCGGCCAGGGTCAGCGCCATGAACCGCGCCAGGGACGGCGGCGCTTCCTCCGCCTTGCCGAAGGTCAGCGTCGCCTCGCACAGCGCGACCGCCCGGCTGATCGAGGTGACAAGCTTCGGCGCGGCGCGCGCGACCGCCGGATCTTTGCTCGTCTCGATCCGGTCGACCAGAAGCTGCGCCGTGGTCAGGATGTTGCGCAGATCATGGCTGACCCGCGCCACCGCGCCACCAAGCTGGGCCAGCCGCTCCTTTTGCCTGAGCGCGCCGGTCAGCTGCGTCTGCAGGGCCTTGAGCGCCTCCTCGGCCTCGCGCAGCTCGATCACGGTCGATTGCGGTTCGATGATGCTGCGCGCGTCCTCCGGCGCGTCGGCATAGGCGGACATGTGGTGGACCACCCGCTTGATCGGCTGGACGAGCAGCCGCCCCACGGCAAAGAACAAAAGCCCCGCCGTCAGGACCGAGATGAACGCCGACAGGCCCAGGATGCGAAAACCATAGTCGAACATCGCCGTCCTCAGCGGGGCGGTGTCCATCGTGACCTCGATCAGGAGGCCTGCCTGCTTGACCGGATCGCCGATCACCCGGATCACATGGTTCCGGGTCCAGAACAGGCACTGGATCGCGTCGCGGATCAAGTCCCAGGCGGGCGCGTCGCGCATATCATATGTGGCGACGATCGCCGACGGGATGGGCGAGGACAGGACAAGCTCGCGCATCTCGTCACGCCTGAGGACGACGTTGTAGACCTCGGCATTGGCCAGCAGCTCCCGCTCGACCTTTTCGTCGATCATGTCACCCGCAGCCAGCAAGGACAGAGATGCAATCTGCGCCCGCTCCAGGCGCGACAGGATGTAATCCTCGCGGAACCGCGCAACCGAGGGCACGAAGATCAGGACTTCGGCCAGCATGACGAAAATGACCGTCAGAAGCAGGAACCGCCCCGAGAGTGTATTGAGAAACATGAGAGCCTCATCCCGGGACGGCCGATGTCTCTATAGGATAGGGCAAGGGCCGTGCCCCGCAAGGGGCCGCATGGCAGGTTGACGCCGCTCGGGCGGACAATCGACCGCTTTGGCGGGAAAAGTGCGGCCGCGATTGAGCGGGCGGGGTTGATGTGATCGCGCATGGTCGCGCGGCACGCGGGCCATCGTGCCGCGCGCACGCGTCACCGACGAGTTTCAACCCCAAGGACGCTGGTGATGAACGAGGGACGGCCGGGGGCAGGTCACAGCGCATCACCGGCGGGCGGATGATCACGCGGCGCGCCTTGAAATGGTGGAAGGGACTGCGCTTCGCCATGCGCGAGGCCAGCCCGCCACGTCCCTCAACAAGGCAGATCCCTCTGACATCTCCCGGACATCAGCACACGGGCGCACGTTCGCCGCGAACGGAACCGCCGCTATTCGGCCGCCTCACCGGCTTTGCCGGAGGCGGGGCCCGCCGCGGCATCGGTCTTCCGCCACCAGCGCCACCAGCCGCGCCGTTTACCGCGCGGCTGGTCGCCGCGGGTGACCAGCATCAGCATCGACGGCGTGACGATCAGGGTCAGGATCGTGGCGAAGGCGAGCCCGAAGACGATCGCGCCGGAAAGCGAGATCCACCACTGCGTCGAAGGCGCGCCGATGGTGGTTTCGTGGTTGAGGATTTCGAGGTTCAGCCCGAACGCGATCGGCAGCACCCCGAGGATCGCCGTCAGCGCCGTCAGCACCACCGGCCGCGCCCGTTCGCGGCAGGTTTCAAGGATCGCATCAATGCGGGCCACGCCTTCGTCGCGCAAATGATCATAGGTCGCGATAAGCACGATGTTGTTGTTCACCACCACCCCCGCCAGCGCGATGACGCCGATGCCGGACATCACCACGCCGAAGGCCTGGCCCATGATCATCAGACCAAGGAACACGCCGATGGTCGACATCACCACCGCGGACAGGACCAGCCCGACCGAGATGAACTTGTTGAACTGCGCCAGGAGCACCACGAAGATCAGGAACACCGCAGCACCGAACGCCTTGGACAGGAACGCCCCGGCCTCGGCCTGCTCCACGTCTTCGCCGGCCATCGTCCAGCGCATCCCGCGCGCGGAAAATCCCGCGGCGGCGAAGCTATCGTCCAGCATCGCCGCCACCATGTCGCGCACCGGCTGGGCCTGAACACCCTCGCGGATGCCGGCCTGCACCGTCACCGTGCGCGCGCCGTCGATGCGGGTCAGAATGCCGGTGGTCGGCGCGGCGACCCGCGTGACGAAGTTGGAGATCGGCACCGGCCCGTTCTCGGTTTCGATGCGCAACTGGTCCAGCGCCGAGATGGTGCGCTGTTCGGGCGGCAGGCGCAGCACGATGTCGACCGCATCATCCGACCCGGCGGGGCGGAATTCCGACAGTTTCAGCCCCGATGTGACCAGCTGCACCACCGCCCCCACCGCCCCCGGCGAGGCGCCGTAGCGCGAGGCCTGGCCGCGGTCGACCCGAAGTTCCCAGTCGACGCCGGGCAGCGGCAAGCCGTTGTCGATGTCGGTCACGTCGGGGATCTGCGCGAGCTTTTCGGCCAGCAGCCGCGCCGCGTCGTTCAGCCCGGAAGGGTCGTCGGCCGACAGGCGGATCTGGATCGCCTTGCCGGTCGGCGGGCCGGCCTGCGGCACCGACACTTCGATATCGACGCCGGGGATGCCCAGCATGGCGCCGCGCAGGTCGGTCAGGATGGCGTTGGCATTCTTGCGCTCGCGCCAGTCGACGAACTCATACTGGATGGTGCCCACCACATCGGCGGGCGCCTCGTTTCCGGCACCGCCACCGCTGCCGACCCGAGTATAGACGGACTCAAGGCCCGGCCAGCCCAGGATCCGTGCCTCGGCCTGACGGACCAGCGCGTCCTTCTCCTCGATCGACAGGTTGCCGCGCGCCTTGACGTAGAGCAGCCCGTAGTCGGGTTCGACATCGGGAAAGAATTCGACGCCCTTGCCGATCTGGCTGTAGGTGTAGGGCACCGCGACAAGGGTGGCGAGCGTCAGGAACAGCACGACCACCGGATGGCGGATCGCCTTGCCCACCACCCACATATAGGCTCCGTCCCTGTGCACCGGCGGGTTCTTGAACGGTCGGCCGATGATCGCGCCCAGCGTCGGCACGAAGATCAGCGCATAGAGCATCGAGGCCGAGAGCGTGGCGATCAGCGTGATCGGCATGTATTTCATGAACTCGCCGACGATGCCGGGCCAGA
>CAZRKU010000147.1:0-5078 GCA_964600685.1 uncultured Frigidibacter sp.
ACCCTATGTGGTGCCGGCCCCCTCCCCATACTTCGGCCCCAAAATTCCCGGGGGGGGTTGGGGCGGGGGAAACCCCCCCATTCTGGTCTCAGAGCTCGGTGCGCAGGTGCCAAAGCTCGGGGAAAAGTTCCACTTCCAGCATCCGGCGCAGGTAACTCACGCCGCCGGTGCCGCCGGTGCCGCGCTTCAGGCCGATGACCCGTTCGACGGTCGTCACATGGTTGAAGCGCCAGCGGCGGAAGTAATCCTCGAAATCGACGAGTTTCTCGGCCAGTTCGTAAAGCACCCAGTGATCCGCGGGGCGCGCATAGACCGTCGTCCAGGCGGCGCTGACCCGCGGATCGGCGGTCCAGGGCTGGCTGTAGTCGCGGTTCAGAACGTCGGCGGGCACGGCGATGCCTGCCCGGTTCAGCGCGGCCAGTGCCACGTCATAAAGCGACGGCCGGCCAAGCTCCGCCGTCAGTTTCGCCAGAATGTCGGCGCGGTGTTCGTGCGGGCGCAGCATCGCCGGATTGCGGTTGCCGGCGGCAAACTCGATCAGCCGGTATTGCCAGGACTGAAATCCCGACGACTGGCCGAGATCGTCGCGGAAGGTCGTGTAGTCCGACGGCGTCATGGTGCGCAGCACGTCCCAGGCGGAGTTCAGCTGCTCCATGATCCGCGCCACGCGGGCGAGCATCTTGAAGGCCGGTTGCAGCGCGCCGCCGGCAATCGCCTCCCGCGCCGCGCCGATCTCATGCAGCGCGAGTTTCATCCAGAGTTCGGAAGTCTGGTGCTGGATGATGAACAGAAGTTCGTCGTGTGCTGTGCTGAGCGGTTTCTGTGCCGTGAGGATTGCATCAAGCGCCAGGTAATCGCCGTAAGACATGCGCCCGTCGAAGGACATTTGCGCGCCTTCGCGGGAAGGATCATAGGACTGGGTCATCTCGGACCTCCGGTTTGGGAATGGATCGGGTGCGCGGGGACAGGCCCGGCGCGGCGGGCGATCACATTCCGTCCGCGGCCAGCGCCGCCTTGACCGCCATGCGACGCCACAGACCCGCCCAGGCGCCGGGGCGGGCGAGCGGCGGTTCGCGGCGTTCGATCTGCCGTCCGTGATGGTCAGCCATGGCGCACCCCGCCCGCCGCCATATCCAGCGACATGTGGAAGACTTCGTAGACCTGGCCATCGGCGGCAAGATCTTCCGGGCGGTCGACCTGCCAGCCCTGTCGGGCGAAAAAGCGGCGGGCGAGGGGACTGGCGATCACGGTCAGCCGAGGCAGGCGTTGATCGCGGGCCTTCGACAGGAGCACTTCGTATAGTGCTGCGGCGGTGCCCTTGCCCATTTCACCGGGCAGGACGAAGGCCATGTCGAGATAACCGCTTGGTTCAATCGACATGAAGCCCACTACCTTGTCGCCACGTTCCGCGACCCAGCACCATTGCCGTTCAAGTTTGCTCGGCTCGGAATAGTCCGGCTCGGGCGACGGGGCCCAGGCGTCGCGCTGGGCCTGGTCGTAGAAGGCGGCGCTGCCTTCGCGCACGGCGCGATAGAAGACCAGCGCGCAGGCGGCGCGGTCGTCCGGCCGGTAGGGCCGGATGCGCAGGCTCAAGTCACTTTCGAGCGCGTCTTGTAGTCCGGCCTGTTCCACAGGGCTTTCTCCATCACCTCGGCCAGGATGGCCACGGCACCTGTCACGTCACCCATCGTCGTATAGAGCGGCGTGAAACCAAAGCGCAGAATGTCGGGCGCGCGGAAATCGCCGATCACGCCGCGCGTGATCAGCGCCTGCATGATCGCGTAGCCTTCCGGATGGCGGAAACTGACCTGGCTGCCGCGTTCCGCCGGGTTGCGCGGGGTGGCAAGGGTCAGCGTCGGGCAGGCGGCTTCCACGCCCTTGATGAAAGCCTCGGTCAGCTCGATGGAGCGGGCACGGACATCGGCCATGTCGACCCGGTCCCAGATGTCCATCGAGGCCTCAAGCGCGCGCATCTGCAGGATCGGCGGCGTGCCGACGCGCATCCGCTCGATGCCGCGCCCCGGACGATAGCCGAGATCAAAGGCAAAGGGGCTTTCATGGCCCAGCCAGCCCGACAGTGCCGGGCGCACCCGGTCCGCGAGGCGCGGCGCGACATAGATGAAGGCCGGGCCGCCGGGGCCGGAGTTAAGATATTTGTAGGTGCAGCCGACCGCGAAATCGACGTCGGTTCCCCCGACATCGACCGGCAGGGCGCCGGCCGAATGGGCCAGATCCCAGACGACCAGCGCGCCCGCCGCATGGGCCTTGGCAATGAGCCGCGCCATGTCATGCTTGCGGCCGGTGCGGTAGTCGACCTCGGTGATCATCAGGACCGCAAGATCGGGGCCGAGGGCGGCTTCGACCGCTTCGGGCGCGACGGTGCGCAACTCGTACCCGTTGCCCAGGGTGCGGACGAGGCCGTCAGCCATGTAGAGGTCCGAGGGGAAGTTGCCGGTGTCCGACAGGATCACGCGCCGCGCCGGGTTCAGTTCGATCGCCGAGGCGAGCGCCTGATAGACCTTGATCGAGAGCGTATCGCCCAGAACCACGGTGCCCGGCGCGGCACCGATCAGCCGGCCGATGCGATCGCCCAGCCGGGCCGGAAGGTCCATCCATCCCGCCCTGTTCCAGCCGGTGATCAGCATCTGGCCCCATTCGGCGCGGATCGCCGTCTCGACCCGCCCAGCTGCCGCGCGCGGCAGCGGGCCAAGCGAATTGCCGTCGAGGTAGATCACCCCTTCGGGCAGGTCGAAGGCGGCGCGGGTCTGTGCAAAATCGGCGGTCATCGCGGGTCCGGATCTGAAGGGCATTTGTTTTGCGTTTAAAATATCCCAGGCCACATTGCCAGCATTTTTCGCCCCAAGTGCCGCCCTTTTCAGCGGGCAATGAGCGATCCGGTGCAGTATACCCGCAGGACCAGAGGATCAGGAGACAGACGTGACCGCGCGCGAGATTGATTTCCCCCCCGTCTGGCTGGCGGCTTTTGCCCTGATCGGCGCGGCGGCTGGCACCGTGTTTCCGGTCCGCCTTCCCTATAGGGCGGAGGCAGGGGGGATTTTGGTGACCCTTTCGCTTCTGATCATGCTTGCGGCCGTGCTGCAGATGCTGCGCTGGCGGACAACGGTGATTCCCGGGCGCGATCCCCGGCATCTTCTGACCCATGGCCTGTTCCGGCTGAGCCGGAACCCGATTTACCTTGCGGACGCTCTTCTGCTGGTCGGGCTCTATGTCTTCTGGAACGCCCTCGTGGCGCTGCCGCTGGTGCCCCTGTTCATGTATTTGATTTACAAGCGTTTCATCCGGGTCGAGGAGATCCGCCTGCAGCATCTTTTCGGCGAGGAATATGCCGATTACAAAAAACGCACCCGGCGCTGGATTTGATCGGCGACTTACCTCATATTGCCGCAGCGCAGCGCGGGCTTGGAATTTTCTTGCGTAGGCGCTGATCGTGGATAATATTTGACCAAAAGGTCAAATAACTGATCTTGGGGGAGAGCAGGGTGAAAGTCGGCGTTCCGAGGGAGAGCTTTGCAGACGAGAACCGCGTCGCGCTGACGCCGGATTCCGCGCTTCAGCTGCAGAAGCTGGGGCATGAGTGCCTGGTCGAGGCCGGGGCAGGGCGGGCGGCCGGCATTTCGGACGCGGCCTATGCCGCCGCCGGGGTCAAGGTCGTCAAATCCGCGACCGACCTGTTCAAGCAGGCCGACGTCGTGGCCAAGGTGCGCCCGCCGTCGGCGGCAGAAGCCAAGAAGCTGCGGGATGGCCAGACGCTGATCTCCTTCTTCTATCCGGCGCAGAACAAGGAACTTCTTGAGACCTGCAACAGGCAGGGCGCAACCGTCATCGCCATGGACATGGTGCCGCGCATCAGCCGCGCGCAGAAGATGGACGCGCTGTCGTCGATGGCCAATATTGCCGGTTACCGCGCGGTGATCGAGGCGGGCAACAACTTCGGCCGTTTCTTTACCGGCCAGGTGACCGCGGCGGGCAAGGTGCCGCCGGCGAAGGTGCTGGTGATCGGCGCGGGCGTCGCCGGTCTGGCCGCGATCGGCACCGCCACCTCGCTTGGTGCGATTGTCCATGCGTTCGATGTGCGCCCCGAAGTGGCCGAACAGATCGAATCGATGGGGGCGAATTTCGTCTTTCTCGAATTCGAAGCCGCGCAGGACGGGGCGGCGACGGGTGGGTATGCCGCGCCATCGTCCCCTGAATTCCGCGAAAAGCAGCTGGCGAAGTTCCGCGAACTGGCGCCGGAGATCGATATCGTCATCACGACGGCGCTGATCCCCGGCCGTGACGCGCCGAAGCTGTGGCTGGCCGACATGGTCGCCGCGATGAAGCCCGGCTCGGTGGTCATCGACCTTGCCGCCGAACGCGGCGGCAACTGCGACCTGACGGTGCCGGATCAGAAGGTGGTCAGCGACAATGGCGTGACGGTCATCGGCTACACCGATTTTCCGAGCCGCATGGCCGCGCAATCCTCCATGCTCTATGCGACGAACATCCGCCACATGATGACGGACCTGACGCCGAAGAAGGACGGGGTCATCAACCACAACATGGAAGATGACGTGATCCGGGGCGCGACCGTGACCCATCAGGGCGCGATCACCTTCCCGCCGCCGCCGCCGAAGATCGCCGCGATTGCCGTCGCCAAGCCCAAGGAAAAGCCGAAGGAACTGACGGTCGAGGAGAAGCGGGCGCTGGAAGTCGCGGCCTTCAGGGCGCAGACGAAAAGCCAGGTGTCGATGCTGGCCGCCGGTGGCGCGTTGATCCTGCTGGCAGGGCTTTATGCGCCCGCCAGCTTCATGAGCAACTTCATCGTTTTCGTGCTGGCGGTCTTCGTCGGCTTCCAGGTGATCTGGAACGTCGCGCATTCGCTGCACACGCCGCTGATGGCGATCACGAACGCGATTTCGTCAATCATCATCCTGGGGGCACTGATGCAGATCGGATCGGCCGGTTTTCTGGTGATCGTTCTGGCGGCACTGTCGGTCTTCATGGCCGGGATCAACATTTTCGGTGGCTTCATGGTCACCCGGCGCATGCTCGCCATGTTCCAGAAGTCGTAGGGAGAC
>CAZRKU010000148.1:0-5043 GCA_964600685.1 uncultured Frigidibacter sp.
GTGAAATACTGGCAGTTCTCGGGGACGGGCTGGTTCGAGGTGCTGTTCGAACGCGACATGTTCGACAACACCGTGTCGCTTGCCGACGCCCATCTCGGCATCCTGTGGCGGTCGGTCAAGCTGGCGGCGATCACCACCGTCGTCACGCTGATCCTGGGTTTTCCGACCGCCTACTTCATCGCCACAAGGGCACGGCAGCGCCGCGATCTGTGGCTCTTTCTGATCACCATCCCGTTCTGGACCAACCTCCTGATCCGCACCTTCGCCATTCAGGAGGTGTTCCGCAACGAGGGCGTGCTGAACCTGGCTCTGATCAGGGCCGGGCTGATCGACCAGCCGATCCAGATCATGTTCACCGATGCGGCCATCCTTCTGGGCATGGGCTATGTCTACCTGCCGCTGATGGTGCTGCCGCTTTACGCGAGCCTGGAGAAGTTCGACTTCCGCCTGGCCGAGGCGGCCGCCGATCTCTACGCGAACAATTCCCGCGTGCTGCGCCGGATCATCGTGCCGATGGTGATGCCCGGCATCGTCGCCGGCTCGATCCTGGTCTTCATCCCCTCGCTCGGCGCCTATGTCACGCCGCGCCTCCTGGGTGGCGGCAAGACCCTGATGCTGGGCAATCTGATCGAGCTGCAGTTCGGGCAGGGCCGCAACTGGCCGCTGGGGGCGGCGTTGTCGATCAGCCTGACGGCGATCGTCATGCTGTCGCTGATCGTCTATGTCCGCGCGACCTCGACGACGGAGGCGCGTCATGGCTAGACGCCATTCCGTCCAGCGCCAGCGCGGCTTCACCCTGATCGCGCTGTTCTGCTTCGTGCTTCTCTACCTGCCGATGGTGGTGCTGGTGGCCTATGCCTTCAACGCCGGTGCCACCACGAGCAGCTGGGACGGCTTCTCGCTGCGCTGGTTCCGCGCCGCCGCCGCCAACGACCGGATCGTCGATGCCACGCTGCGCTCGTTGACGATCGCGCCCATCGCCGGGCTGATCGCCACCGTCGCGGCAACGATGGCGGCGCTGGCCACCACGCGGACCGCGCCCTACCCTGGGCTGACCTTCAAATACGCCTTCATCAACCAGCCGCTGATGGTGCCGGAGATCGTCACCGCCGTGGCGCTGCTGGTGGTGTTTTCCCAAGTGAAAGTCTGGACCGGCTATTCCGGGCTTGGCTACCTGATCGCCGCCCATACCGCCTTTTGCATTCCCTTCGCCTATCTGCCGATCCGGGCGCGGCTGGAGACAATGGACCTGACGCTGGAACGCGCCGCGGCGGATCTTTACGCCCGGCCCTGGATGGTGTTCCGCCGCGTCACCCTGCCGCTTTTGTGGCCGGGCGTCCTGGCGGGCTTCATGCTGGCCTTCGTCGTCTCGCTCGACGACGTGGTGATCACCGAATTCGTCAAATCCGCCGGGCAGGAAACGCTGCCGACCTACATGCTGGGTCAGCTGCGCCGCCAGACCACGCCCGAGATGAACGCCATCTCGACGGTGTTCCTGGCGGTCTCGATCGCCGTCGTCACCCTGTTCTTTTTCCTGAGCCGCAAGACCGACTGACCTGCAACCAAACCATCGACAAGGGGGAATTCATGCGACTGCATCTGACCGCCGCCTCGGGCCTCGCCATCTTGGCAAGCCTTGGCCCCGCCCGGGCCGAAGGTGTGCTGAACATCTTCAATTGGGGCGATTACACCAACCCCGAGCTGATCGCGAAGTTCGAGGACACCTATGACATCAAGGTGACGATCACCGATTTTGATTCCAACGAAACGGCACTGGCCAAGGCACGGCAGGGTGGCAACGACTTCGACATCGTGGTGCCGACCTCGACCTCGATGCCGATCTGGATCGCCGAGGGGCTGCTTCTGGAAACCCGCCCCGACCAGATGGAGAACTTCAGGAACGTCGACCCGCGCTGGGTGGACGTGCCGTTCGATCCGGGCCGCCGCTACAGCGTGCCGTGGCAATGGGGGACCACCGGCGTCACCGTCAACACCGAGGTTTACGGCGGCGACCCCAACACCAGCGCCATCTTCTTCGATCCGCCCGAGGATCTGGTCGGCAAGATCAACATTGTGCCGGAAATGAACGACGTCATTTATCTGGCCATCCGGTATCTGGGCGGCGATGCCTGCACGACCGACATGGAGCTGCTGCGCAAGGTCCGCGACAAGCTGGTCGAGGCGCGGCCGAAATGGGTGTCGATGGATTACACCAACATCGACCGGTTCACCGCGAACGACTATGCCGCCGCGATGAACTGGAGCGGGGGGTCACTGCGCATCCGTCTGGCTGACCCGCGCTTTGTCTATGGCTACCCGAAGGAAGGCTATCCGATCTGGATGGACAATGTGGCCGTCCTGAAATCGGCACCGAATGTCGAAAACGCCAAGCTGTTCCAGAACTTCATCATGGACCCGGAGAACGCGGCGCTGATTTCGGCCTATGCGCGCTATGCCAACGGGATCATCGGCTCCGAAGCCTTCATGTCCGAAGACATGCGGGACGCGCCCGAGATCGTGATCCCGGCCGAATTCGTCGACAAGGGCGAATTCACCGAGGCCTGCGCGCCGGAAGTGACCGAGCTTTACACGCAGATCTGGACCGATCTGCTGAAGTAGCGCACCCGACAAGATTGCTGTCCTGGACCGGCCCCCTGCGGGCGGCCGGTCCTCGGGCCCCATTTCTCAAAGACCACCTGCAACGCCGGAGGCGTAAGATGACCGATCTCGACCTGTGCTACCTGCCCGCGCACGAGGCGCTGCGCCGGTTCAAAGCCAAGACGCTGTCGCCGGCAGAGCTGATGGAGGCGACGATCCGCCGCGCCGAGGCCACCAAGGGCACGGTCAACGCCCTGACCTACACCCATTTCGACGAGGCGATGGACCTCGCCCGCAAGGCCGAGGCGAAATATGCCAATGGCGCGCCGACCCGGGCGCTGGAGGGGCTGCCGGTCGGCATCAAGGATGAAAGCGAGATCAAGGGCAAGCCGACCTCGTCGGGCTCGCTGATCCTGAAGGATCATGTCGCCGACCGGACCTCGACGATGAACGCCCGCATCATGCGGGCAGGCGGCATCGTCCATGCCCGCACCGCGACGCCGGAATTCTGCTGTGCGGCCACCACCTGGTCGCGGCTCTGGGGCGTCACCCGCAATCCGTGGAGCCTGGATCACACCTGCGGCGGCTCATCGGGCGGGGCCGGGGCCTCGCTGGCCGCGGGCACCTCGGCGCTCGCGACCGGCTCGGACATCGGCGGCTCGATCCGCATTCCGGCCGCCGCCTGCGGCGTGGTGGGCTACAAGCCGCCCTATGGCCGCAACCCCGATGATCCGCCCTTCAACCTTGATTTCTTCTGCCACACCGGGCCGATGGCGCGGACCGTCACCGACGCGATCCTGCTGCAGAACGTCATGGCCGGGCCCAGCCCGCAGGATATCGCGACCCTGCGCCCGAAGCTGCGGCTGCCGCTCGACTACAAGCCGATCCGCGGCTGGAAAATCGCCTTCTCGATGGACCTTGGATTTTTCGAGGTCGACCCCGATGTGCGCCGGAACACGCTGGCCGCTCTGGACACCTTCCGCGATCTGGGGGCGGAAGTGGTCGAGGTCGATCTCGGCTGGAAATGGGAGGCGCTGCAGGCCGGGATGACCTATCTCGAACATCTGTTCGGCGGCTACCTCTCGGCGCTCTTGGCCGACCACGCCGACGAGATGACGACCTACGCCCGGCAGTTCGCGGAAAAGGGCAGCAAGTCCAAGGCGCTGGATTTCGTCAAGAGCCTTGAGATCATCAATGACATGTATCAGACCTTCGGGCCGATGATGGAGAAGTACCAGGCCTTCATCTGCCCGACCAACGCCCTGCCGGCGGTCAGCGCCGATTTCGACCATTCCAGGGACGAACTCACCATCGACGGCAAGATCGTCAATCCGATGCTCGGCTGGGCGATGACCACGCCCTTCAACATGCTGAGCCGCTGCCCGGTGATCTCGGTGCCCTCGGGCCGGGCAGGTAACGGCGTGCCGACCGGCATCCAGATCGTCGGCCGCAGCTATTGTGACGCCGATGTGTTCCGTGCGGCGATGGCCTATGAAACGGCGCGGGGGCCGTGGTATCACGACGCCCGGACCCGGCCCGCGCTGTGACGGCGCGCCTCCGGCCGCAGGAAGGGCTGACGATCATGGGCGACGACCTGCCATCCGCTGCAGCGGGAGACCGCGCTGCCACCCCCGACCGGCGGCGGCTGCGCGGCGACGCCAGCGCCCAGCGCATCATCGACGCCACCATCGAGGTGATCGCCGACGAGGGGCTGGCGGCCGTGACCATGCAGCGCGTCGCCGCCAAGGTCGGATCGTCGAACGCGCTGGTGGTGTTTCACTTCGGCAGCAAGGACAATCTCTTCCGCGCCGTCCTGCAGTTCCTGAGCGACCAGTTCGAGCTGTTGTGGACCGAGATGGTCCGCACCCCGGACCGGCCGCCGGAAGAGCGGCTGCGCGCGGCCATCGACTGTGCGCAGCATTTCACCCGCCAGCATCCGAAATGGGTCTCGGCCTGGGTGGTTTTCGGCAGCGACCGCCGGGCCTTGCAGGTCGACCGCATGATCAGCTTGCCGAACGACCTGACCTACAAGAACGAAGCGCGCGCCTTGATCGACGAGGTCGCCCGTGCTGGCGGCTATGCCAGTGTCGACACCGATACGGTGGCCGAATGCCTCAACTATCTGGTGCAAGGCGCCTGGTACTGGGACAATGCCAACCCCGATGCCGTGCGTCCGGGCGCGATGCGCAAGGGCGCGCTAATGCTGCTCAGCCATGTGTTCCCGCGGCATTTTGCGGTGAACGAATCCGGTTAGCCGGTACGCCTGCGGCTTTGGATGCACTTCGTGCCCGCGCAACCTGCCCGAGTTCGGCACGGCCTATGCCTTTGGTCGCACGGTCAACCCTCCAGACGTCCGGGTCTGCGAGCGTCTGAGGCAATGGGCACAGCGGGTGATGGCCGTCCATGTAAACAGGCTTGACGAGGGAAAGGCTTCTCTCATAGTTA
>CAZRKU010000149.1:0-4890 GCA_964600685.1 uncultured Frigidibacter sp.
CCGCGATCTTGGCCGCGTGGGTGCCGACCACACCGCCGCCGATGACCAGGACCTTGGCAGGCGACACGCCGGGCACGCCGCCCAGAAGAACGCCGCGGCCGCCATTGGCCTTCTGCAGCGTCCAGGCGCCGACCTGGGGCGCGAGACGGCCGGCCACCTCGGACATCGGCGCCAGCAGCGGCAAGCCGCCATTGCGATCGGTGACGGTTTCATAGGCGATGCAGGTCGCGCCGGATTTCAGCAGGTCGCGGGTCTGCTCCGGATCGGGCGCGAGGTGCAGGTAGGTGAAGAGGATCTGGCCCTCGCGCAGCATCTTGCGCTCGACCGCCTGCGGTTCCTTGACCTTCACGATCATGTCGGCCCTGGCGAACACGTCCGCCGCGGTGTCGAGGATTTTCGCGCCGATGGCGGTGTAGTCGGCGTCCGAAAAGCCCGCGCCGGTGCCGGCATTCTTTTCGACATAGACCTCGTGGCCGTGCGAAATCGCCTCGCGCGCGGCGTTCGGGGTCATGCCGACGCGGAATTCCTGCGGTTTGATTTCCTTGGGGCAGCCGATTTTCATGTGGGAATCCTCCGAATATCATTGCCGCCAGTATGGCGCGGCGGGCCTGCAATTGCTTTGCAAAGAATGGTGGTGTCTGAGCGCAGACTTGCATATATATCCTGAAATATCTTTAAAATATCGAAGGATCTTGCGCAGATATGGAGCTGGACGCAACAGATCGCCGCCTGCTTTCTGCGTTGCAGAAAGAGGGGCGGCTGACGAACGCGGAACTGTCGGAGCGGGTGAACCTGTCGCCCTCGGCCTGCCACCGGCGGGTGCAGCGGCTGGAGGAGGCGGGGCTGATCGACGCCTATGTGGCGCTGCTCAACGCCCGCAAGCTCGGCCGGCCGACGACCGTGTTCGTCGAGATCACGCTCTCGGGCCAGGCCGACGAGGTGCTGGAGGCCTTCGAGCGCGAGGTGCGGCGGGTGCCCGATGTGCTGGAGTGCCATCTGATGGCGGGGACGGCGGACTATCTGCTCAAGGTCGTGGCCGAAGATACGGACGATTTCGCCCGCATCCACCGCCAGTATCTGGCGCGCCTGCCCGGCGTGGCGCAGATGCATTCGTCCTTCGCGCTCAGGACCGTATTCAAGACGACGGCGATTCCGGTGTGAGGATCAGGTTCTGAGGCCGGTCTCCTCGAGCAGCCCCATGCGCTTGGCCTCGTAATAATAGCCCTTCGCATACCACATGACCGCGCGATCCTCGTTGCCGCGCGCCACAAGCCAGGCCCCGCGCAGGTATTTGCCCCCGTATTTCAGGTTGGTTTCCGCATCCAGAAGCCCCTCGGGCGAACCGCGATACCCCATGGTCCGCGCAGTTTGCGGCAGGATCTGCATCAACCCGTAATAGGGGCCGTTTCGCGCCGCAGCGTTGTAGTTGCTCTCGCGCCGGATCACCCGGTGAAGAAGACTTTCGGGGATGTCGTGGATTTCGGCGTACCGGGAAACGAGGCGCTGCATTTCCGGCGTGCCGCCGCTTGGGCGTGTATTGCCCTTCGGCGTGCGGGCACCGCAGGCGGCCAGGGCGGTCAGGCACAGGCCAATTGCGGTGCGGCGGGTGATCTGGGTCATGGTTCTTCCTCCGGGGTCCGCCTGTCTTAGCCGGGACCGCGGCGCACAAAAACCGTCTGATGCGGGATCGGCGGTATCTTGCGCATCGGGCGATGTCGCAAGGGTCAGGAGGTGCGGCCCTTGGCCAGCGTGTAGGCGACAAGCGCATTGGCATGCCCATGTCCAAGGCCATGCGCCTCTTTCAGCCAGCCGACCAGTTCCATATGTTTCAGCCCTTCCTGCGTGCGGATAAGATCCAGCCATTCGGCGATAGGGCGGCCATGTTTCTTTTCAATCGAAGGGAAGTAGGAGGCCGGTCCTTTGACCGGCGCGGCAGAGGGCTTTTCCTCGGGCATCTGGTGTTCCTTTCCTGCTGCGCCTCTGCACCCTAGCAATGAGCGCACAGTTAGTTCAATGGCTAACTTTATGTGCCACAGATAAGGATCAGCCTTGCGGGCAATGAAAAACCCCCGGGCCGGGGCCGCAGGGGTTGATCGTGGTGCGGGGTTGCCCCCGCCAACGTTCCGAGCCTCGAAGGTGCCTCAGATGGCGCCTTCGCGCTGGGCCTTCTTGCGCGCCAGTTTACGGGCACGACGAACGGCCTCGGCTTGCTCGCGGGCTTTCTTCACGGACGGCTTCTCGAAATGTTGCTTGAGCTTCATTTCACGAAACACACCCTCGCGCTGAAGTTTTTTCTTCAGTGCACGAAGAGCCTGTTCGACGTTATTGTCGCGAACGCTGACCTGCATGTGGTGTCACCACCTTCCTAAGTTAGAGTTGCAAAAGTCGCAGGAAGCGCCCCCTTAGCAGGGGTTTTGTCTTTTGTCCACCGCCCGGGCACGGTATCAGGGGGTATGAGCAAACCAAGGACAGAGATGCCGGACACAAGGGCGCGCCTTCTGGCGGTCGCCCTTCCGCATGTGGCTTTCGACGGATGGAGCGAGGCGACCTTTCTGGCCGCCGCCGCCGAAGCGGGCCTAACCCCGGCCGAGGCGCGGGTGCATTGTCCGCGCGGCGCGCTCGATCTGGCCTGCGACTATCACCGCGCGTGCGACCGGGCGATGCGCGACGCGCTTGTGGCCGAAGACCTCGCGGCGCGGCGCTTCCGCGACCGGGTGGCACGGGCGATCCGCCACCGGCTCTCGGTCGCGGACCGGGAAATCGTCCGGCGTGGCGTCACGCTGTTCGCGCTGCCGCAGAATGCGCTGACCGGAAGCGCGCTTCTGTGGGAAACCGCCGATTCGATCTGGACCGGGCTGGGCGATACGTCGCGCGACGTGAACTGGTATACGAAACGTCTGACCCTGTCGGCGGTCTATTCCGCGACCGTCCTCTACTGGCTTGGCGACCAAAGCGAAGGACAGGCGGCGACGTGGGGATTTCTGGACCGTCGCATCGAGGATGTGATGCGGTTTGAGAAGGCCAAGGCCGATTTTCGTGCCTCCGCCTGGGGCAAGATGCTGGCCGGCCCTCTGAAACTTCTCGACGGCATCAAGGCGCCCGCGCCCCTGCCTGACGACCTGCCCGGACGGAAAGGCTGATCATGACCCTGCCACAGACGATGCGTGCCGTGGAAATCACCCGTCCCGGCGGGCCGGAGGTTCTGGCGCTCTGCCAACGCCCCGTTCCGGTGCCCGGCGCGGGCCAGATCCTGATCGAGGTCGCCTTTGCCGGGGTGAATCGCCCCGACGCGCTGCAACGGGCCGGCGCCTATGCGCCACCGCCTTCCGCGTCGCCCCTGCCGGGACTGGAGGCTGCGGGCCGGATCGCGGCGGTTGGGCCGGGGGTGAGCGGCTGGCAGGTCGGCGATCAGGTCGGCGCGCTTCTGCCGGGCGGGGGCTATGCCGACTATGCCGTGACGTCCGCCGCCCATGCGCTGCCGGTGCCGAAAGGCATGGGCCTGCGCGAGGCTGCCTGCCTGCCCGAGACCTTCTTCACCGTCTGGTCGAACGTCTTTCTGCGCGGCGGGCTGAAAGCGGGCGAACGTTTCCTGGTTCATGGCGGCAGTTCCGGCATCGGCACGACTGCGATCCAGCTCGCCCGCCAGTTCGGCGCGCGCGTATTCGCCACCGCCGGGTCGGATGAAAAATGTGCGGCCTGCATCGCGCTCGGGGCCGAACGGGCGATCAATTACCGGACCGAGGATTTTACCGCGATCCTGATGGCCGAGGGGGGGAGCGACCTGATCCTCGACATGGTCGGCGGCGACTATCTGCCGCGCAATGTGAAGGCCCTCGCCGACGACGGACGGCTGGTGCAGATCGCCTTCCTGCAAGGGCCGAAGGTCGAACTCAATTTCGCCCAGCTGATGACCCGGCGCCTGACGATCACCGGATCGACGCTGCGCCCGCAATCCGACCTCGCCAAGGCCCGCATCGCCGACGACCTGCGGGCCCAGGTCTGGCCGCTGCTCGAGGCTGGCCGGATCGCGCCGGTGATGGATTCGGAATTCGCCCTGGCTGACGCCGCCGCGGCCCATCGTCGGATCGAAGGGTCCGACCATGTCGGAAAGATCGTTCTGAAGGTGCGGTGACGGGCGCAGCTTTCGCGTGCCCTTCCCTTCTTCCGTTCGCAACTATCCCGGAGGGGTCTGGGGAGGCAGAGCCTCCCCAGTGATTCGGTCCGCCGCAGGCAGGAGGAAAGGCCCCGTCAGCGCACGCTTTCCATAAGCGCATCCTGCATCCGGCAGTCACGCACGCTGTCCTCGCCACAGGCGCGCGGCTCCAGATCGGTGGTCAGGCACAGGCGCACCTCGGCGATCCGTCCTGCGTCGCAGGTCACGGTGATCATGTTGCGCTGAAGGCCCTGGTTCGCCTCGATGAACGCCTCCTCGACGACACTTGCCGGCAGGCGGATATCGCGCTTCAGCCCGACGAAGACCGGAGGAATCGCAACACTCTCGTAGGCGCGGCGGGACAGCGCGAAATAATCTGCCGCTGCCAGCCCGCTGCATCGCCCGTGTTTCTTGCATTCATACCAGGCCAACCCGGACGATCCCATGATGTCGGCCATCGCCGCAGTTTCCGACCGGCTCGCCTCGCGCTCCGCCGACCGGCAAAGCTGGGCCAGCCCAGCTCATATTGCGGCCAGAGGCCATGCAGGGTGAAGCTGTAGTCATGGCGCGGGTCGCATTGATCGTCGTCGCGCGCATCCTCCGTGGTCGCGCACCAGCCGGGGGACCAGCCAAGCGACAGGACGCAATAGTCGAACCGCCCGCAGCTTCTCCCTCCGCCCGGGCGGGTGCGGCCGAGCGGAGGGAGAAGCATGGCCAGCAGCCGATGTCGCATTTTC
>CAZRKU010000150.1:0-4849 GCA_964600685.1 uncultured Frigidibacter sp.
GGATCCAGACCCGGCCCTGACGCTTCATGTGGCGGGTGATCGCGCGGCGGGCCGCCTCGATCTGCCGCGCGGTGACGCGCTCGGGCTCGGTTGCCTTCAGGCCATAGCCGCCGAAGTTCAGATCCGACCCACCCTTGGCCTCGCCATGGATGCGGCCCTTGAACTGTTTGCGGAACTTTGTCCGTTTCGGTTGCAGCATCTCTACTTACTCCTTAGCGGGCGTCGCGGTCACGGCGCGGCCCACGCGGCGCGGGGCCGTCCTGGGCTTCGGCCGCACGGCGGTCACGGGCCTGCGGATCATGCTCCATGATCTCGCCCTTGAAGATCCAGACCTTGCAGCCGATGATCCCGTAGGGCGTGGAAGCTTCCGCCAGCGCATAGTCGATGTCGGCGCGCAGCGTGTGCAGCGGCACCCGGCCTTCGCGATACCATTCGGTCCGGGCGATCTCGGCGCCGCCAAGGCGGCCCGCGACGTTGACCCGGATGCCGAGGGCACCCATGCGCATCGCGTTCTGCACCGCACGCTTCATGGCGCGGCGGAAGGACACCCGACGCTCCAGCTGCTGCGCGATCGATTCCGCCACCAGCATCGCGTCGAGTTCCGGCTTGCGGACCTCGACGATGTTGAGGTGCAGTTCCGACTTGGTGAAGTTCGCCAGCTTCGAACGCAGCGTTTCGATGTCCGCGCCCTTCTTGCCGATGATGACACCCGGGCGCGCGGTGTGAACCGTCACGCGGCACTTCTTGTGCGGACGCTCGATGATGACCTTGGAGACGCCGGCCTGCTTGCACTCTTCATGAATGAATTCGCGCATCTTGAGGTCTTCAAGAAGCAGGTTGCCGTAGTCCTTGCTTTCAGCGAACCAGCGGCTGTCCCAGGTGCGGTTGACCTGAAGACGCATCCCGATGGGGTTTACCTTCTGTCCCATTATGCAGACTCCCCAACAGCGGCTTCCACTTGCCGGACTTTGATCGTCAGTTCGCTGAACGGTTTCATGATCTTGCCGAACCGGCCACGGGCCCGCGGACGGCCACGCTTCATCGTCAGGTTCTTGCCGACATAGGCCTCAGTGACGACCAGACCATCCACGTCAAGACCGTGGTTGTTCTCGGCGTTGGCGATGGCCGACTGCAGGCATTTCTTGACGTCGATCGCGATCCGCTTCTTGGAGAAGGTCAGGTCGGCAAGCGCCTTCTCGACCTTCTTGCCGCGGATCAGCGCGGCGACGAGGTTCAGCTTCTGCGGCGAGGTCCGAAGCATCTTGGCTTTCGCAAAGGCTTCGTTGTCGGCCACGCGGCGCGGATTCTTTTCCTTGCTCATGGCTTACTTCCTCTTCGCTTTCTTGTCGGCGGCGTGACCGTAGTAGGTCCGGGTCGGCGAATATTCACCGAACTTCTGGCCGATCATCTCCTCGGTCACGGAGACCGGGATATGCTTCTGGCCATTGTAGACGCCGAAGGTCAGGCCGACGAACTGCGGCAGGATGGTGGACCGACGCGACCAGATCTTGATCACATCGCTTTTGCCCGATGCTTGCGCTTTTTCTGCTTTCTTCAGCAGATAGGCGTCAACGAAGGGGCCTTTCCAAAGAGAACGTGCCATGGATTAACGCCCTTTCTTCGCGTGGCGCGAGCGAACGATGTATTTATCGGTCGCCTTGTTCGAACGGGTCTTGGTGCCCTTGGTGCCCTTGCCCCACGGGGTAACCGGGTGACGGCCACCAGAGGTGCGGCCTTCACCACCGCCGTGCGGGTGGTCGATCGGGTTCATCGCGACACCGCGCACCGTCGGGCGGATGCCCATGTGACGGCGACGGCCCGCCTTACCGAGATTCTGGTTCGAGTTGTCGGGGTTCGACACCGCGCCAACCGTGGCCATGCATTCCTGGCGGATCATCCGCAGTTCGCCAGACGAGAGGCGGATCTGGGCGTAACCGCCATCGCGGCCGACGAACTGGGCATAGGTGCCTGCGGCGCGGGCCAGCTGGCCGCCCTTGCCGGGCTTCAGTTCGACGTTATGCACGATCGTGCCGATCGGCATGCCGCTGAACGGCATCGCGTTGCCCGGCTTCACGTCGGTCTTGATGCCAGCGATCACGCTGTCGCCCACGGCCAGACGTTGCGGGGCCAGGATATAGGCCTGCTCGCCGTCTTGATACTTCACCAGCGCGATGAAGGCGGTCCGGTTCGGATCATATTCGATCCGCTCGACGGTCGCCGCCATGTCGAACTTGCGGCGTCTGAAGTCCACAATGCGGTAGAGACGCTTCGCGCCGCCGCCCTTGTGCCATGAGGTCACACGTCCGGTGTTGTTCCGGCCACCCGTCTTGATCAGCCCCTCGACGAGGGACTTGACCGGGCGACCTTTCCAAAGCTCCGAACGGTCGATCAGAACCAGTCCACGCTGGCCTGGCGTTGTCGGTTTGTACGACTTGAGTGCCATGCTCTCTGTCTTCCGTTGCTTTGGACCGATTGGTCCGTTGGGATATAGGGCCCCGAAGGTCCCCGTTCAGATATCCGGTCAGTCCGGAAGGCGGCGATTGCCTTGGGAATGCCGGAAAATCGACGGCCCCGGAGTGCCGGGGCCGCCAGATTCGCGCGCTTCTATCAGAGCCCCGAAGAGACGTCGATAGTGTTCCCCTCCTCGAGGGTCACATAGGCTTTCTTCACGTCGCTCCGCTCGCCGGGACGGCCGCGGAACTTCTTCGCCTTGCCCTTGGTGATCGTCGTGTTGACGGCTTTCACCTTCACGCCAAAGACGGCCTCGACGGCCTCCTTGATCATCGGCTTGGTCGCGGACTTCTCCACCCGGAAGACGACGGCGTTGCTCTCGCCGACGAGGGTCGATTTTTCCGTGATCACCGGGGTCTTGATGATGTCGTAATGTTCGGGTTTCACGCTCATTTCAGACGCGCCTCCAGAGCTTCGATACCCGCCTTGGTGATGACCAGCGTCTCACGCTTGAGGATATCATAGACGTTGGCCCCCATCGTCGGCAGCACATCGATACCTTCGATGTTGGCGGCCGCCCGGGCGAAGTTTTCGTTCACTTCCGCGCCGTCGATGATCAGCACCTTTTTCCAGCCCAGTTCCTTGGCGGCTTTCGCCAGGATCGAGGTCTTGGCCTCGGCCATGGTGGCCGCGTCCAGGATCACGAGGTTGCCGGAACCGGCCTTGGCCGACAGCGCATGTTTCAGACCGAGTGCCCGGAACTTCTTGGGCAGGTCATGGGCGTGGCTGCGGGGCGTCGGGCCCTTGTAGGTGCCGCCGTGCCGGAAGATCGGCGCGCCCTTGTCACCGTGACGCGCGCCGCCGGTGCCCTTCTGGCGATAGATCTTCTTGGTCGAATAGCTGACTTCCGACCGGCCCTTGGTCTTGTGGGTGCCGGCCTGCGCGCGGGCGCGCTGCCAGCGGACCACGCGATGCAGGATGTCGGCGCGCGGCTCAAGGCCGAACAGTGCCTCGTCCAGATCGACCGAACCGGCCTTGCCGCCGTCGAGCTTGATCACATCGAGTTTCATGCTTCACCTCCTTCGGCCGAAACAGTTTCAGCACGAGCAGCCACCGAAGCGCCCAGTCCTGCGTACTAGATCGCCGCCGGAAGCGGCAGAACCTTCGGCAGCGGCTTCTTCACCGCGTCCTTGATCGTGACCCAGCCGCCCTTGGCCCCCGGAACCGACCCCTTGACCATGATCAGGCCGCGGTCTGCATCGGTGCGGACGACCTGGATGTTCTGCGTGGTCACACGCACGGCACCCAGATGGCCAGCCATTTTCTTGCCCTTGAACACCTTGCCCGGATCCTGGCACTGGCCTGTCGACCCGTGCGAACGGTGCGACACGGACACGCCGTGCGAGGCGCGAAGGCCGCCGAAGTTGTGGCGCTTCATCGCACCGGCAAAACCCTTGCCGAGCGAGGTGCCGGCGATGTCCACGAACTGCCCGTCTGCGTAGTGGGCGGCCGAGATTTCGGCACCGACTTCGATCAGGTTCTCGGGGCTGACGCGGAATTCCGCGATCTTGCGCTTGGGGGCCACGTTCGCCTTGGCGAAATGGCCACGCATCGCGGCGGTGGTGCGCTTGGCCTTGGCCGTGCCCGCGCCAAGCTGGACGGCGGTATAGCCGTCACGCTCGGCCGTGCGCTGTGCCACGACCTGAAGGTTGTCAAGCTGCAGAACGGTCACGGGAACCTGCGTGCCGTTTTCCAGGAACAGCCGGGTCATGCCCAGCTTCTTTGCGATAACGCCGGAGCGCAACATGTCTGGTGCCCCCCTCAGTTCAGCTTGATTTCGACGTCGACGCCGGCGGCGAGGTCGAGCTTCATCAGCGCGTCCACGGTCTGCGGTGTCGGATCGACGATGTCGAGAAGGCGCTTGTGCGTGCGGATTTCCCACTGGTCGCGCGATTTCTTGTCGATGTGCGGGCCACGGAGAACCGTGAATTTCTCGATCTTGTTCGGCAGCGGGATCGGACCGCGCACCGTGGCACCCGTGCGCTTGGCCGTGTTGACGATTTCCTGCGTGCTGGCGTCCAGAACGCGGTAATCGAAGGCCTTGAGCCGGATGCGGATATTTTGACCAGTCATATCAGTCTTGCCTCTCGCGGGCTTTTAAAGGTTGAGAGGCAGACACCGCCGCATGCGACGCCTGCATCGAACCAAATCTCTCGGAGATCAGGCCGGTCCCCTACGGGGCACCCCCTGCTCTGTCAAGAGGAAATGGCGCGCCCGCGGGGCGCACCACCTTGTTTCGTTCCGGTGCGACGGATCGCTCCGCCGTCCGGTTGAAAATCCCGACTTACTTCAGGATTTTCGAGACCACGCCGGCACCGACGGTGCGGCCGCCCTCGCG
>CAZRKU010000151.1:0-4798 GCA_964600685.1 uncultured Frigidibacter sp.
GGGGCGCGGTTATGTGCTGCGCCGGATCATGCGCCGCGCGATGCGGCACGCGCATATGCTGGGGGCCAAGGATCCGGTCATGTACCGGCTGGTCCCGGCGCTGGTGCGGCAGATGGGCGGGGCCTACCCCGAACTCGTCCGCGCCCAGGCGCTGATCGAGGAAACCCAGAGGCTGGAGGAAACCCGCTTCCGCCAGACGCTGGACCGCGGCCTTGGCCTTCTGGAGGACGAACTGGCCAAGATCGGCGACGGGGTGCCCCTGCCGGGGGCTGCCGCCTTCAAGCTTTATGACACTTACGGCTTCCCGCTCGACCTGACCCAGGACGCGCTGCGCGAAAAGGGCCGCGAGGTCGATGTCGTGGGCTTCGATCACGCGATGGCCGAACAGAAGGCCAAGGCCCGCGCCGCCTGGGCCGGATCGGGCGACACGAAGGATGCCGCGATCTGGTTCGAGATTGCCGACAAGCATGGTCCGACCGAATTCCTGGGTTATGAGACGGAGACCGCCGAAGGCCAGATCACCGCGCTGGTGGTGGGCGGGGCCGAGGTCGGATCGGCCGCCGCGGGCACCAGGGTGCAGATCATGGTGAACCAGACCCCCTTCTATGGCGAGAGCGGCGGCCAGGTCGGCGATGCGGGCCTGATCCGCACCGATACCGGCCTCGCGACCGTGACCGACACCAAGCGCGCGCAGGGCGTGTTCGTCCATGTGGCCGAGGTGACGGAAGGCGAGATTGCCCGTGGCCAGCCCGCCAAACTGGAAGTCAGCCACAAGCGCCGGAGCGCGATCCGCGCCAATCATTCCGCGACCCACCTGCTGAACGAGGCGCTGCGCGAGGCCTTGGGCGATCATGTCGCGCAGAAAGGATCGCTCAATGCCGAGGACCGGCTGCGCTTCGACTTCAGCCATTCCAAGGCGCTGACGCCGGATGAACTGGCGCGGGTCGAGGCCGAGGTGAATGGTTACATCCGCCAGAATACCCCCGTCGAAACCCGGGTCATGACCCCAGACGATGCGCGCGCGCTCGGGGCGCAGGCGCTTTTCGGCGAGAAATACGGCGACGAGGTGCGCGTCGTCTCGATGGGCCGTCAGGCCGGGTCGGGCAAGGGCACCGACGGCGCCACCTATTCGCTGGAACTCTGCGGCGGCACCCATGTGTCGCGGCTGGGCGAGATCGGCGCCTTTGTGGTTCTGGGGGACAGCGCGTCCTCTGCCGGGGTGCGGCGCGTCGAAGCCCTGACCGGTCAGGCCGCGCTCAACCATCTGCGGGCCCAGGATCAACGCCTGGGCGAGGTTGCCGCCGCGCTGAAGGCCCAGCCGCAGGAGGTGGCCGACCGGGTGCGCACGCTGATGGACGAACGGCGGACGCTGCAGAACGAAGTGGCGCAGCTGCGCCGCGATCTGGCCATGGGCGGCGGCGCATCGGGCGGGCCTGAGGCGAAAGAGATCAACGGCATCAGGTTCATGGCGCAGACAGTCGCGGGCGTGAGCGGCAAGGACTTGCCCGCCCTGGTTGACGAGATGAAGGCGCGTATCGGTTCCGGTGCCGTCCTCGTCGTCGCCGATACCGGCGGCAAGGCGGCGGTTGCGGCGGGCGTCACGGCGGACCTGACCACGCGCCTGTCGGCGGTCGATCTGGTCAAGGCCGCGGCGGAGGCGCTTGGCGGCAAGGGCGGCGGCGGACGCTCCGACATGGCGCAGGCCGGCGGCGCCAGCGCCGAGAATGCCGAAGGCGCGGTCAGGGCCGCCGAAGCGGTGATCGGAGCGGCATGATGAGCGAAACCAAGGGTGCCCTGTGGATCGCGCATGTGAAGGTGCTGGATGCCGAGCGCTATGGCCAATACGCCGCACTCGCCGGCCCGGCAATTGCCCGGCACGGCGGGGTGTTCCTCGCCCGTGGCGGCCGTTACGTGCAGCTTGAGGGCAACGACCGCCCCCGCAACGTGGTGGCGCGCTTCCCGTCGCTGGAGGCGGCGGTGGCCTGCTATCACAGCCCCGACTATCAGGCGGCCCTGTCGCACGCCAAGGGAGCATCGGAGCGCGATCTGCTGGTTGTCGAGGAAAGCTGACCTGGAAGATGGCCGTTTGCGGAACTGGCGTTCCGAATTGGCGGCCACATGCGGGAATGTCGTCTTTGACCCGCAGCCCGCTTCCTGCTAATTTCGTGCCCAACTTCCGGCACAGGGTTTCATTAACATCACCCTGCCAGACTGGAGGAGGTCAGAGGCGGGTGTGATATGCGCGATCCAGCGGAAAAGGAGGCCTGAGCCATGTGCAGGTGGGCCGCCTATGTCGGGCAACCGATCTTTCTCGAGGAAATCATCAGCCGCCCCGGCCATTCGCTGGTGCAGCAAAGCCATTGCGCCAGCGAATGCAAGACCGCGATCAATGCCGACGGTTTTGGTCTGGCCTGGTATGGCGACCATCCCGAACCGGGCCTCTTCCGCGATATCCTGCCCGCCTGGTCCGACCCGAACCTCGCTTCGCTGACCCGTCAGGTGAAATCGCGGCTGTTCCTTGCCCATGTCCGCGCCTCGACCGGCACCGCGACCAGCCGCAACAACTGCCATCCGTTCGCGGTCGGCCGCTGGTCCTTCATGCACAACGGCCAGATCGGCGGTTATGACCGCTTCCGCCGCGACGCGGAGATGATGATCCCCGACGCGCTCTATCCCCACCGCAAGGGCGCGACCGACAGCGAGGCCCTGTTCCTGATCGCCATCGGCGAGGGGCTGGAGGCCGACCCGCAGGGTGCGCTCGAACGCGCCACCGCCCGGATGGAAGCCCTGTCGCGCACCAAGGGGGTGGCGCCGCACTTCCGCATGACGGCGGCGTTTTCGGATGGCGAACGGCTTTACGCGGTGCGCTATGCCTCGGACGATCATGCGCCGACGCTCTATCACCGCTGGTCCGATACGCGCGGGGGCAGGGCGGTTGTGTCCGAACCGCTGGAGGCGGGCGAATGCTGGGAAGCGGTGCCGCCGGGGTCGTTCTGCACGTTTGAGGGGGAAGGGGTGCGGGTGGAGGAGTTCGCGCCGCGGGCCGCCAGAACCCTTGCCGCCGAGTAGTGGCCGAAGCTGGAAGCCCCCCACGCCGCCGACCCGGTGCGGTGGACCGGACGGCCCGGAAAGGCGCGCGGCATGAAGGAAAAAGGCCGGGCGCTTGTCCGGCCTTTTGATCACGCGCTGCGCGACAGGCGCTTCCTCTCGTGCGGATCGAGGGTCCGCTTGCGGATACGCACGATCTTCGGCGTCACCTCGACCAGTTCGTCGTCCTCGATATAGGCGATCGATTCCTCGAGGCTCATCCTGACCGGGGTGGTCAGGCGCACGGCTTCGTCGGTGCCGGAGGCGCGGACGTTGGTCAGCTGCTTGCCCTTCAGCGGGTTGATCTCCAGATCATTGTCGCGGTTGTGCTCGCCCAGGATCATGCCCTGATAGACCGCTTCCTGCGCGCCGATGAAGAACCGGCCGCGATCCTCCAGCTTCCACAGCGCATAGGCGACCGAGACGCCGTTTTCCATGCTGATCAGCACGCCGACCCGGCGGCCCTGGATCGGGCCCTTGTGCGGCACCCAGCCGTGGAAGATCCGGTTCAGGACGCCGGTGCCGCGCGTGTCGGTCAGGAACTGGCCGTGATAGCCGATAAGGCCGCGCGAGGGCACATGGGCGACGATGCGGGTCTTGCCGACGCCCGCGGGCCGCATCTCGATCAGATCACCCTTGCGCTCGCCGGTCAGCTTGTCGATGACCGCGCCGGTATAATCGTCATCGACGTCGATGATGACCTCCTCGATCGGCTCCATCCTTTGCCCATTTTCCTCGCGGAAGATCACGCGCGGGCGCGAGATCGACAGCTCGAACCCTTCCCGACGCATGTTCTCGATCAGCACGCCCATCTGCAGTTCGCCCCGGCCCGAGACGACGAAAGCCTCGCCGCCCGGCGTGTCCTCGATCTTGATCGCGACGTTGCTCTCGGCTTCCTTCATCAGCCGTTCGCGGATGACGCGGCTTTGCACCTTGTTGCCGTCGCGCCCGGCCAGCGGGCTGTCATTGATCCCGAAGGTGACGGAGATGGTCGGCGGGTCGATCGGCTGGGCGGGCAGGGCGGTGTCGACCTCCAGCGCGCAGAGCGTGTCGGCCACGGTGGCTTTCGACATGCCCGCCAGCGTGACGATGTCGCCCGCCTGCGCCTCGTCCACCGAGGTCTGGCTGAGGCCGCGGAACGCGAGGATCTTGGTGACGCGGAACTGCTCGATCCGCTCGTTGCCGCGCGACAGGGCCTTGATCGTCTCGCCCACCCGGATGGTGCCGCTTTCGACCCGGCCCGTCAGGATGCGACCGATGAACGGATCGGCCGAAAGCGTGGTGGCGAGCATCCGGAAAGGTTCCGCCGCCGCCGCGATCTGCCTGGGCGCAGGCACATGACGCACGATCAGGTCGAAAAGCGCGCCGAGATCCTTGCGCGGCCCCTCAAGGCTGTCGTCGGCCCAGCCGGCGCGGCCGGAGGCATAGACATGCGGAAAATCGAGCTGGTCGTCGCTGGCGCCGAGGTTGGCGAAAAGGTCGAAGACCTCGTTCAGCGCCCGGTCGGGTTCGGCATCGGGCTTGTCGACCTTGTTGACGACGACGATGGGTCTGAGTCCCAGCGCCAGCGCCTTCGAGGTGACGAACTTGGTCTGCGGCATCGGCCCTTCGGCCGCGTCGACCAGCAGGCAGACGCCGTCGACCATGTTCAGGATCCGCTCCACCTCGCCGCCGAAATCGGCGTGGCCGGGGGTATCGACGATGTTGATGC
>CAZRKU010000152.1:0-4774 GCA_964600685.1 uncultured Frigidibacter sp.
TGTCCGGGATCTCGGTCAGATCCTTGGCGTTCTCCTCGGGGATCAGCACCGTCTTGATGCCGCCCCGCAGCGCCGCCAGAAGCTTCTCCTTCAACCCGCCGATGGCCAGCGCGTTGCCGCGCAGGGTAACTTCGCCGGTCATCGCGATGTCCCTGTGGACGGGGATGCCGGTCAGGACCGAGACGATCGACGTCACCATGGCCAATCCGGCAGACGGACCGTCCTTGGGCGTCGCCCCTTCGGGAACGTGGACGTGAATGTCGATCCGCTCGAAGACCGGCGGCTTCACGCCCAGATCGGGACTGATCGAACGAACATAGCTTGCCGCCGTCTCGATCGATTCCTTCATCACGTCGCCAAGCTTGCCGGTCGTCTTCATCCGGCCCTTGCCCGGCAGTTTCAGCGCCTCGATCTGCAACAGATCGCCGCCAACGCCGGTCCAGGCCAGCCCCGTGACCACACCCACCTGGTCGTCCTTTTCGGCCAGACCATAGCGGAAGCGCTTGACGCCCAGATACTCCTCAAGGTTCTCGGGCGTGATCTCGACCCTGGCCACATCCTTGCGGATGATCTTGGTCAGGGCCTTGCGCGCCAGCTTGGAAATTTCCCGTTCGAGGTTCCGCACCCCCGCCTCGCGGGTATAGGTGCGGACGATCTCTTGCAGGGCCGCGTCGTCCAGCTTGAACTCGCCCTTCTTCAGCCCATGGTTCTGGATCTGCTTGGGGATCAGGTGCTGCTTGGCGATCTCGCGCTTTTCATCCTCGGTGTAACCGGCCAGACTGATGATCTCCATCCGGTCCAGAAGCGGCCCCGGCATGTTGTAGCTGTTGGCCGTGGTCAGGAACATGACGTTCGACAGGTCATATTCAACTTCCAGATAGTGATCGACGAAGGTGGCGTTCTGTTCGGGGTCCAAGACCTCGAGCATCGCGCTGGCCGGGTCGCCGCGGAAATCCTGGCCCATCTTGTCGATCTCGTCGAGCAGGATCAGCGGATTGGTGGTCTTTGCCTTCTTCAGCGCCTGGATGATCTTGCCGGGCATCGAGCCGATATAGGTCCGCCGGTGGCCGCGGATCTCGGCCTCGTCCCGGACACCGCCGAGCGAGATGCGGATGAACTCGCGCCCCGTGGCCTTGGCGACCGACTTGCCGAGCGAGGTCTTGCCGACGCCGGGCGGACCGACCAGGCAGAGGATCGGGCCTTTCAGCTTCTGGCTGCGCTGCTGCACCGCCAGATATTCGACGATCCGCTCCTTGACCTTTTCCAGTCCGAAGTGATCGTCGTCCAGAACCTTCTGCGCGGCGCGCAGGTCTTTCTTGACGCGGGATTTCAGACCCCATGGCAGGCTCAGCAGCCAGTCGAGGTAGTTCCTGACCACCGTCGCCTCGGCCGACATCGGCGACATGGACTTGAGCTTTTTCAGCTCCGCCTCCGCCTTGTCGCGGGCTTCCTTGGAAAACTTGGTCCGGGCGACCTTTTCGGCCAGTTCGTTGATCTCGTTCTGGCCGTCCTCGCCGTCGCCCAGTTCCTTCTGAATGGCCTTCATCTGCTCGTTCAGATAGTACTCGCGCTGGGTCTTCTCCATCTGGTTCTTGACGCGGGACTTGATCTTCTTCTCGACCTGCAGGACCGACATTTCGCCCTGCATCAGGCCATAGACCTTTTCCAGCCGCTCCCCCACGTCGAGCGTTTCCAGAAGCTCCTGCTTCTGGCCGACATCGACGCCCAGATGACCCGATACGAGGTCGGCAAGTTTCGCCGGCTCGCGGGTTTCCGCGATGGCCGACAGGGCCTCCTCGGGGACATTCTTCTTGATCTTGGCATATCTCTCGAACTCGCCGCCGACCGACCGCAACAGCGCCTCGACCACCGTCGGCTCGCCAGGAGTTTCGTCCAGCGCCTCGGCATGGGCCTCGAAGAAATTCGGGTTCTCGACGAACTGGGTGATCCGCACGCGCGAGCGGCCCTCGACCAGCACCTTCACCGTGCCGTCGGGCAGTTTCAGGAGTTGCAGCACATTGGCCAGAACGCCTGCACGATAGATGCCATCGGTTTTCGGGTCATCGACCGTCGGGTCGATCTGCGACGACAGAAGGATCTGGCGATCGTCCTGCATCACCTCCTCCAGCGCCCGCACCGACTTTTCGCGCCCGACGAACAGGGGCACGATCATGTGCGGAAAGACCACGATATCGCGCAAGGGCAAGACCGGGTAGCTTTGGGCTTTCAGTTCAGTCATTCGCGTTTCCTCGTCTGGCAGGAAAGCACCGGCCCCGTTCAGCGGCAGCACCTGGCCTTCCCCGGGTTCAGGTTCAGTATCTAAGGGTGACAGGGGCACACTTCAACTGGTGATCGGACGCAGGACCACCACCAACACGGGTGATCAATATCCTTCCGACGTCCAGACAAAGACGAGCAGAGGCACTCCTGAGTGCGGGGTGCCTCCGTCGCCGCGCCGTTTACTCTGCGGCTGCCTGCATCGCGGCAACCGGCATCGACAAGACTGCGTAGCATCGGCCGTCTTCCTTGCCGTAATACGGCTCACTCGCACGGCTGACCGGCCAGCCCAACTGACGCATCGCCCGGACCAGCAACACCGGCGCAATCGCGATCAGCTCGCTCGCCCCGTGGGCACGCGCGATGTCGGAGACACCCCGCATGACCAAGGATAGGACGCGGCTGCGGCCCTCATGACTGTTCACGCTGCTTGCGGTGATGAGCCGGGTGGATTCCCAGACCCGCGACGTCACCACGGCGTTGCCGTAAAGCTGCTGCGGAATACCGGGCAACTTGCCCTCTGCCGCATCGCGCAGCATGTAGGTATGGGCCCCCCATCTCGCGGTCGTGGGCATCGCCCGCGCCCCCCCGACGACTTTGCCTTGATCAATGACCAGCGAATAATACGCGGTCGGATTGTCATACTGGTCCATTTCGACTTGGTCGTTGTGGGGAATGTCCCAATGAAGCGTATCGACGAAATACTCCTTGCGAAGCTTCAGATACTCGTAAAAGGCACTACCGTAACGATGCAGATCCGACAGGTCGAACGTGATGTTATGCATGGTTGCCCCTCCTTGTCAGGCAGGGCGATTAGAGCACCATCAGAAACAGTTAATAAACTTATAGTTGCATTGGCGCCAGAATTTCGCCTCGCGTTGCAGCGCCGTCAGATCAACCCGTAACCTGTCGCAGCGGAAACGGCCTGACGTCCGGTCTTCGCGCCGAGTTTCGACTTCGCATTGCGCAGCCGCTGCTTGACCGCGCCTTCGGATACGCCAAGAACATTGGCGATTTCCTTGACCAGAAGACCATCCTTCACCATCCTGAGCGCCTCCAGTTCGGCTTTGGTCAGATTGGTGGGGGGGGCCATGGCGACATGCAGCCATTCCAGTTTGCGCTTGAGGATCTCGATCTCCTCATCCCGAAACTCGCGGTCGCCCCGGGCAAAACTGCCGAAGGAACGCTGCCCCTGCGGGCCCGGATCGTCAACACTGATCGCCACCCCGTAAAGCAACCCGTGCCGGCGGGCCTGCTTCAGTATTCCGCGCGGATCAGGCAGGGTGATTTCGCTCCAGCGGATGGTGCCGAAATTGCGATAGACCCATTGCATGACCGGATCAAAGACCATGAAGCTGTTGCGGGTGTATTCCTCGATCCAGGCCGTCGGCAAGGCGTTGTGCTCCGCCAGGGGAAAGGCGAACCCGACGCGAAGGGCAACATAATATCCGGCCGGCGACAGCTCCTGGAACTCGCTGCCGCTCGTTCCGCCGCCAACGCGTTCAGCCCGGATGAATTCTCGCGTCAAGACTTTTGCAATCCGCAACAAAACTGTGCCAAGATGATTTATGGCATGTAAAGAGCCCGCGTCAAAGGACCATTAGCCGACGTCGATCGGCCGAGCAGGACAGAAGAAGTGACCCAAGCCAACGAGATCCTGAAACGCCTTCATCACAACAGTCCAGCCGGGTTCGCGATCGGCATGCACATCCAGTTCACCACGCCACGCTATTTCTTCCAGGCCTACCAGAAGGAATGGTTCGATACTTACACGACCGAAGGCTACGTGATGAACGATCCGATCGTGCACTGGGGCTTCACGAACGAAGGCACCTGCCGCTGGAGCGCGCTTGGCCTTGATGACCCTTTGGGCGTCCTGGGCGGCGCCGCGAAGTTCGGCATGAAATATGGCCTTGCCGCTGCCGTCCATCACAAATCCTCGCGCTCCATCGCGGGCTTCGCGCGTGGCGACCGTGAATTCAGCGACCTCGAAGCCGGCAGCATCCTGCGCGATCTCAAGGCGCTGCATGCCGAGACGCTCAACATGATGGTGCTGAGCCCGGAAATTCACGACACGCTGCGCCAGATGTCAATTTACCTGACACGCGCCTAGCAGCACCCGGCGGCCCTCAACCTCTGAACGTCACGCGGCATTCGCCGGGATTTCGCTGGCCCTGATGACGTGCCTGCCCCCCGACGGCAGTGATGTGCCAAGGCGGGTCCGCGCCGATCACAGGGGAGAGTGGTCATGGCGGAGATTGTCACCGGCGGGCTCGACCTGGCGAAGAATGGGCTTCAGGCGCGGGGGGGACTGATGCCCTGGGCGGGCGGCCACTCAGCAGATGTCATGGCCGACATGTCCGCTAATACAACCATGGCGCGAATTTCTCATTCATTCAGGCGATGCGGGGCGTTCCGCTGTGGCCGATACTGAACCTGAGCCGTGGGGGGTCTCGCGGTTCGGGTCGGGCGTCGTCGAGGACGTCTTAATCGCTAG
>CAZRKU010000153.1:0-4640 GCA_964600685.1 uncultured Frigidibacter sp.
TATCTTGTCACCGCGCATCTGCCGTGATTCCGTTTGCTTTGGCGGAACGGACAGTACAATACTCATAGAAATGCACCGCAGACAGGCGCAACGAATAAAACAACAGGGGAAAGATGTGATGGACAAGATCCGTATCGTTGCTTTGAACCGCAGGGGCGTGCTGCGTGGTGCCGTTGTCGCTGTGGCATTTGGCGGCGCGATCACCTCCTTTAGCCTGCCGCTGGTGGCGAACGAACTGCCGGTGGCACCCGCCACCAAGCCCGAGCGGCTGGTGGTGCGTACCTGGGGCGGCCCGTGGCGCACGACCTACGAGGAAAGCGCCGCCGCCAGCTTCACGGCCAAGACCGGTATTCCGGTCGAGTTCGACGTGACCGATTTCAACGAGGTCCAGGTCAAGATCGCGCAGAGCGTCGGTGCCGGAAGTCGGCCGGCGGTCGATCTGGTTCTGACCATCGAATCGATGGCCTATGCCGCCCAGGTGCAGGGCCTGTCGGTGCCCATCGACCCGTTCATGATCGAAGCCAGGGCCGATCTCAGTTCGCTCGCGATGCCTGCCGGTGCCACCAACTATGTCAACGTCGCGGCCTATTCGCAGCCCGTGCTGTTTGATCCCAAGGCGGTGACGCTGGCAGACGGCATCTCCTGGGACGAATTGCTTGACCCGAAATACGAGGGCAAACTCTTCGTCACCAACACCTTCCCCTCTCTGCTGTTTCCGTTTGCCAAGACGATGGGCCTCGATCCGGCCAAGGACGACCTGACCCCGGTGTTCGACAAGATCGCCGGGCTCAAGCCCAATATCGCCGCCGCGGGCGACGAGGAAGAATTCATCGCCGGGATCGAAGCGGGCGAGATCAGTCTTGGCATCACCCTGGTCGGCACCGCGATGGAAGTCGATGGCTTGGACTGGGTTGTGCCTAAGGAAGGCGCCGTCGTCTCGGCCGAAGCGATCTACGTGCCCGCGGGCCTGCCCGAGGACGTGACCTACTGGGCGCAGGTCTTCATCTCTGAGGTGCTGACGGCCGAGAACCAAGGCAAGATCGCCGCCGGAATTGCAGAAATACCGGTGAATCTCAAGGCGACGGTGCCCGATTTCATGAAGGGCGACCCGGCTTTCCCCGTGACCGAGGAAGAGATCGCGGAATTCGGCATCATCGTGCCGGTCGAGGTCGAGACCCGCAACAAGGACCGTTGGCAGGCCGCCTATAGCGCCGCGATCCAGCGCTAGGGCCGCACCGTGAGCGCACAGCCGCGGCCGGTTCCCGAGGCGTCCGCCCAGCCTGCAATCGTCAGGCTGAGCGGGGTCGTCAAATCCTATGGCCCGCACAACGCGATCGACCATGTCGATCTGGAGATTCGTCCGCGCGAGCTGTTCACCCTTCTCGGGCCGTCCGGCTCGGGCAAAAGCACGATCCTGCGCGCTATCGCTGGCCTGATCGGCATTGACGGCGGCGCCCTGACCATCGAAGGTCGCGATGTGCGCGACGTGCCGACACATCAGCGCAACATCGGCATGGTGTTCCAGTCGCTGGCGCTGTTTCCGCATATGACGGTGTTCGACAATATTGCCTTTCCGCTGCGCATGCGGCGCGAACCGCAAGGCGACATTGCAAGGCGGGTGGCGCAGGCGTTGGATGTCGTGCGCCTGCCGAAGATCACGGAACGGAGGGTGCACGAGCTTTCAGGCGGCCAGCAGCAACGCGTCGCTTTGGCCCGCGCGCTGGTCTACAATCCCAAACTTCTGCTGCTTGATGAACCGTTGGGTGCGCTGGACAAGCGGCTGCGCGAAGAGATGCAGCTGGAAATAGTCCGCCTGCACCGCGAGATCGATGTGACGATCATCAACGTCACCCATGACCAGGTCGAGGCGATGGTGCTCAGTGACCGGGTCGGCGTGATGAGCGATGGCAAGCTGATGCAGGTCGGCAGTGGCGAGGCGCTGTATCGTCGGCCAGCCAGCCGCTTCGTTGCCGATTTTCTGGGCCGCGCCAACGTGATCGACGGCACGCTGCGCCATGACGGGACCGGCCCTTCGGTGGTGACGCCTGGCGGCGCTCGGATCGCGGTGACGCCCGAGCGGGCGATCGCCGATGGCCGCAACGCCACCGCGATCCTGCGCGCCGAGGACATCGTGATCGCAGCGCCGCCGGGTGACAGCGCAGCCCATGGCCTTGCCGGCGAGGTGGCGTTGCGGCTGTTCGAAGGCGAGGCGGTCTATTACGAAATCGCCGTTCCTGGCATCGACCGGGCGCTGCGCGTGGCGAGCCGGACCGGCGATATCCCAAACGGCGCGAAAGTCTGGCTGACCTGGCCGCGCGACAAGGTCTGGACGGTGGCGGAGGACAGCAATGGCTGAAACCTATGCCGGGCTGCGCTGGCGGCTGATCGACGGGCTGATTGCTGCGGGCCGGGTGCTACGGCTGGGGCGGATCGCGAAAGCGCAGCCCTACCTGCTGCTTTTGCCCGCGGTCCTGCTGGTGACGCTGTTGGCGGTCGGGCTGGTCTGGCTCGGCTGGCTTAGCATCCACTCTTATGACACCTTTCTGATGAAGGTCGGCGGGATCTCTGCCGAACAGTATCTGCTGCTGTTCGAGCCGCCCTCTGGTCCGTTCTATCAGCGCACGCTGGTCCGGACGCTGGGGCTGTCGCTGACGGTGACGGCGGGGGCGGTGCTGCTGGGCCTGCCGGTTGCCTATGTCATCATCCGCACCCCCAGCCGGGCCCTACGGGTGACGCTGCTGGTCCTGCTGCTCGTGCCCTTCCTGATGGGCGAGATCGTGCGCACCTTCGCCTGGTATCTGATCCTCGCGAACCGCGGCGCGGTTGGCTGGCTCGCGGCGCTCTTCGGGATCGAGGATGGCGGGCTGCTGGGTACGTCCTTTGGCGTCTTCATCGGCATGATGCAGGTCTCGACGCCGCTTGCCACGCTTCTAATCATGCCGGCGATGCGGCGGATCGACCCCAATCTTGAACGGGCGGCGGCGACGCTCGGTGCGACGCCCGCGCGGATCTGGGCGCACATCATCGTGCCGCTGTCCTGGCCCGGCATTGTCGCCGCCATCATCGTGGTGCTGCTCCTCAACATCGCAGAATACGACATGCCCGCGATCCTCGGCCTCGGTCGGCTGCCCTTTGTCGCCAACGTCATCGGCGACATCTACCGCTTGCAGCAGAATCTCTATCTCGGCTCGGCCTTCAGCCTGCTGCTGCTTGTCGTCTCGACGCTGCTTGTGGTCGTGCCGGGAGTGCTGTTCCTCGGCTGGCTGCGGATCAGGCGGGCGCGGAGGGCCGCGCCATGAGGGGTCCGGTAATCCGCCTGTCGCTGGCGCTGGTCATCCTGCTGGTGGCGGTGCCCTTGGCCATCGTGCTGATCGCTTCGGTCAGCGGCGGCGAGCGGCTGACCTTTCCGCCGGAAAGCCTGTCGCTCAACCCCTACCGGGCGCTGGTCGGCAATGGCGAGATTCGCGCGGCCCTGGGGCGCAGCCTGATCGTCGGCTTCCAGGTCGTGGCGCTGTCGCTGATCACCGGGGTGCCCGCGGCCATCGCGCTGGTGCGGTTCAAGTTCCGGTTCCGCTTTGGCCTCGGGCTCTACATGATCCTCGGCGTGGCAACACCGTTGATTGCCTCGGCCTTCGCCTTCCTTGCGCTTTTCACCCAGATGGGGGCGCTCGGCTCGCTCTGGCCGATCTCGGTCGGGATCACCATCGTTAACCTGCCGTTCCTGATGTTCTCGGTCGCGTCCTCGCTGTTCAGCCTCGACCCGCAACTGGAAGAGGCGGCGGCGACGCTGGGGGCAGAAAAGGTGCAGACTTTCCTTTTCGTCACCCTGCCGGGCATCATGCCGGGGATCCTTTCGGGTACGCTGATGGTCTTCGTGCTGGGAATATCGGAATTTGTGATCTCGCTTCTGTTGTTCACGATCAGCATCCAGACCCTGCCGATCGCGATGTTCGCCAGCATGCGCGGCCCGCCACCGCCCGAGGTTGCTGCTGCCGCCGGGCTGTATGTTCTGGCCGCTGTTCTGGTTGTGATCACGCTGACCAGCCTGAGAAGCACCGAACAGTTCTTTTACCGCGCCGACTGACCGTGGCGGCCCGGCCCTGTCCAGAGCAGGCGCGGGGCGGAAAATCCGTGGCGCGGCGCCGTGCGGCCTGCGACCCGATCCGGCGCGTCGCGGGCAGACGTGAAACCTCTTGACCTTCCAATGTTGTAATCCTTCAGGGCACTCCCAGCGCCCCACGCGAAGGAGTTTCAGCGATGTGCGATTGCGGCAAACCGTCCGAAACCGATGCGACGACCGGCCACAAGGCGCATGGTGCCGATGCCGGGGTCGCCGCAAAGGCCCATGCCCATGCCCATGCCGCGCCTGCGGCAGACGTGGCCGCGACGGACGCGGCCTGCACCTGCGCCCCGTCCGGGACGGGTCATCATGCCACCCATGCAAGGTGAGCTGCTCAGACAGCGGTTCAGTTTTGACCAGTAGGAAAAACTTGCAGGTCCGCGCCCGTCTGTCTTGCGGGCGTCCTTCTCGCTGTCGGTCCTGAGCGTCACCTTGAGGTGCTGGCGGGGCTCGATCAGTTGGAATCGCTTCGGAACCCGGCGCCAGAGGTGGTAGGTGCCACCGATCAGCTTGATGGTCA
>CAZRKU010000154.1:0-4554 GCA_964600685.1 uncultured Frigidibacter sp.
CGACATCGCCCACCACGCGCGGATGATCACTGTCATAGCCCCGATGCGTCGCCAGATCGAAGGCAACGGAGACGCCCTGCTGCCCGGCCGCCAGGTTCTTGCGGTAGAAGGCGTTGCTCTCCTCGGCGGTCGAGAAGCCCGCATATTGCCGGATCGTCCAGGGGCGGCCCGCATACATGCTGGCGCGCACGCCGCGCGTGAAGGGGGCGATGCCCGGCACTTCGCCCATCTGCGGCAGGCCGGTGGTATCGGCCGCCGTGTAGAGCGGCTTGACCGCAATGCCTTCGAGCGTGTTCCAGGTCAGATCCTCGGGCGTCTTGCCCTTCAGCTCTTTGCCCACAAGCGTGCGCCAGTCGTCCATCTTCGTCGTCATGTCCGCGCCCTCACTCGAATTCCATGATCACATCGTCGACCTTCAGGCTCGCGCCCGTGGCGGCGTTGATCTTCTTCACCCGGCCCTTGCGCTCGGCCTTCAGGATGTTTTCCATCTTCATCGCCTCGACCGTGGCCAGCGCCTGCCCTTCCTGCACCTCCTGCCCCTCCTCGACGCTGATCTTCACGATCAGGCCGGGCATCGGGCAGAGCAGGTATTTCGATGTATCGGGCGGCAGTTTTTCCGGCATGAGCTTTGCCAGTTCGGCCTGACGCGGTGTGCGGACATGAACCTTCAGATCCGCGCCCCGCAGGCGGATGCGGAACCCGCCGGAGATCTTGCCGGCCTTGAGGACAAGCGCCCGCCCGTCCACGTCGACCCGCGCCAGCGGCTGCCCGGGCAGCCAGTCCGACATCACCCGATGCGCCGTCCCGTCGGCAAAGGTGACGGTGGAGCCGCCCCTGTCGGCCGCGATGCGCACCGGAAACTCCGCGCCCTGAAGCGACACGACCCAATCGTCACCGACCTTGCGTTCGTGATTGCCGAGCGTCCCGGTGATCCGCGTGCGCCGGATTTCGGCCACGCGGTTCATCGCCGCTGTCGCCGCCGCAACCCGGCGCAGCAGCGCGTCATCAAGCGTCGCGCCCGCGAACCCCTCGGGATATTCCTCGGCGATGAAGGCGGTGGTGATGTCGCCCGCGGTGAAGCGCGGATGGTCCATGACCGCCGAACAGAAGGGCAGGTTGTGGCCGATCCCCTCGACCTCGAACGCATCGAGCGCGCTGCGCATCCCTTCGATCGCATCGGCCCGCGTCGGCCCCCAGGTGCAGAGTTTCGCGATCATCGGGTCGTAATACATGCTGATCTCGCCGCCCTCGTAGACGCCGGTATCATTCCTGACGACATGGGTGGCGGTCGCGATCTCTGCCGGGGGGCGGTAGCGGGTCAGACGCCCGATGGAAGGCAGGAAGTTGCGGTAGGGGTCTTCGGCGTAAAGGCGGCTTTCCATCGCCCAGCCGTCGATCTTCAGATCCTTCTGCGCAAAGGGCAGCTTTTCGCCTGCAGCGACCCGGATCATCTGCTCGACCAGATCGACGCCGGTGATCAGTTCCGTCACCGGATGTTCGACCTGCAGGCGGGTATTCATTTCGAGGAAGTAGAAGTTGCGGCTGCCATCGACGATGAATTCGACGGTGCCGGCGCTGGTGTAGCCTACTGCTTTGGCCAGGGCGCAGGCCTGTTCGCCCATCGCCCTGCGGGTGGCTTCGTCGAGGAAGGGCGAAGGCGCTTCCTCGATCACCTTCTGGTTCCGGCGCTGGATCGAACATTCGCGCTCATGCAGAAAGACACAGTTGCCATGCTTGTCGGCCAGCACCTGAATTTCGATATGGCGGGGCTGGGTGACGAACTTTTCAATGAAAATCCGGTCGTCTCCGAACGAGGCGGCCGCCTCGTTCCTGGACGACTGAAAGCCCTCGGCCGCCTCCTGATCGTTCCAGGCAATGCGCATGCCCTTGCCGCCGCCGCCGGCGCTGGCCTTGATCATCACCGGATAGCCGATCTGGCCGCTGATCTTCACCGCTTCATCGGCATCCGCGATCAGGCCCATATAACCCGGCACCGTCGAAACGCCCGCTTCCTGCGCGATCTTCTTCGAGGTGATCTTGTCGCCCATCGCCTCGATCGCCGGGCTGGGCGGGCCGACGAACACCACACCTTCCTTCTCAAGAGCCGCGGCGAAATTCATGTTTTCACTGAGGAATCCGTAACCGGGATGCACCGCCTCCGCCCCGGTCTGGCGGATCGCCTCCATGATCCTGTCGATCACGATATAGGACTGGGCGGCGGGCGGCGGGCCGATATGGACCGCCTCGTCCGCCATCTGCACATGGAGCGCATTGCGGTCGGCGTCGGAATAGACGGCGATGGTCTTGATCCCCATCTTGCGGGCGGTCTTGATCACCCGGCAGGCGATTTCGCCCCGGTTGGCGATCAGGATCTTCTTGAACATGGGCGGCTTCCCTCAGGCAAAAGAAAAACCACCGGGACGGTTTCGTCCCGGTGGTTCGCGATGGTATAGTCTGACGCCCGCGCGAGCGCGGCGCGCCGCATCAAATCAGTTGCACAGACCCGCGTTGCCGGCCACGGCACCGCCGACGCCGCCGACCAGTGCGCTGGTCGCGATGTCGTTGTCGGTGATGGCACCGAGACCCGCACCGGCCGCAGCCCCCACGAGCGCGCAGTTGGCGTTGATGCCGCCGCCGTTGCCATAACCCGCCTGGGTGCAGGCAGCCAGGACTGCCGTGATCGCCAGTCCGGCGAGAGGTTTGATCTTGGACATTTTGCTCGGCCTCCGATTGAGCTTCTTATGGCCGAAACTTTACCCTTTGGCCGCAATGGATAAAAGCGGAAAGCTGCGGCGGATTCCCCATAGGCGCCCGTCCGCCGACCGGCAACAGGAGTGGGCGGCCTGACTGAAATAAGGCCAGACCACCCACAAGGGGAAGGGTAACGGTTAAGACAAACACCGATCCCGCGGGTGCAAGAATACGGGATCTGCGGCCGAGTTTTCCGCAGGATCGCCTGCTGGGCAATTGCAAAGTTGCCAACGGCACTACAGTCGGCTGCAACCCGCCACCGAACCCGGAGGTTACGCGAAAACATGCCTATTCCGCCCCGCCGAACAGGTCCGGGAAGGATTGCCGCGCCCGCTTCACGTCAATTTGAAGAAGCGCCTCGTAACTTTCGGGATCGAACGGGTCTTCGGCCGGCACCACCTCGCGTCCGAAAAGCCAGGACAGGCGTCCGGCATCGAGATTGCCGCGTTCGAACGGCTGGTCGCCGAAATGTTTCCATAGCGCCGCGAGGAAGGCCGAATCGGCCATCCGGTCAATCGCGGCCCGATCGCGGAATCGTTCGCGGGCGATGATGCGGGTCGCGCCCTTGTCGTTGGCGCGCCGGATGACGAACTGGAAATCGGTGCTCGGAAGGCGGCCGGGAAAGCCGCGATGCTTCAGCATGCCGCGACCCTCCGGCAGGGGGAAGCGAAGCGGGCCGGGACCGGCGCGAACCGGACCCGGCAGGAGACATTACTCAGATCAGAGTTTGCCGGTGTAGACCGGTTCCGTGGTGACCGGCTCTTCGACAAAGACGGTCTCTGCTTTTTTCGCACAAGCGGCGACGGCAGCGACGAGGATCGCTGCGAAGAGGATTTTCTTCGGCATTTTATTCTCCTGCTCTCAACGACGGTTACGCCGGATGTGGCGTCCGCCAGCTCTCGTTTTTTGTTCGGCGTCAGAGTGTTCCGACCCAGAATCAGAGTAGCAGACCGCATGGCGAAGAAAAAATCATTCCATCCGAAGTTGTCTGCCTGTGGCGCAATTGCACCACCGACAGCCACATACCCCTCTGAAATTACAACATGTTGATTCAAGGTCAGAATCCTTCCCAGATGCAGGTGGTGCCTTCGGGACGGAAGGCCTCAAAGAACTGCGTCGCTTCGGGGTTGGGAACGCCGAAATCGACTGGCCTGTCGGACAGGCTGATCACGATTTGTCCGGGTACCGGCGCGTTGACCGCGAGCCGCGGCAAGGCATAGGTCTGGCACAACGCGAGCATGTCGTCGAAGGCCATTTCCGCAGAGACGGTCCCATCGTCGCGCGCAATGGCCGGTGCAAGAAAGCGGAAACGATAGGTCAACCCGTCGGGGCCGGGCGCGTCACGCACCATGTCGACGAAACTCATGTCCTGGCCGGATGGCACTTCGATCTTCTCCTCGGCAGAAAGCGGGTAGGCGAGACAAAGCCAAAGAGCTGCCGCAGCCGCACAGGTCCGCATGGTCCGTCTCCGTCAAAGGGGGATGTTGTCGTGTTTCTTCCACGGGTTCGAAAGGCGCTTGCCGCGCAGGCTGGCAAAGGCCCGCGCCACGCGTTTGCGGGTCGAATGGGGCATGATCACCTCGTCGATGAAGCCTTTTTCGGCCGCCACGAACGGGTTGGCGAACCGCCCCTCATAATCCTTCGTCCGCGCCGCGATCCTGTCCTTGTCGGAAAGCTCGGCGCGATAAAGGATCTCGACCGCGCCCTTGGCGCCCATCACCGCGATTTCGGCCGTGGGCCAGGCATAGTTGAAATCACCGCGCAGATGCTTGGACGCCATCACGTCATAGGCCCCGCCATAGG
>CAZRKU010000155.1:0-4413 GCA_964600685.1 uncultured Frigidibacter sp.
CGCATCGCCTTCGAGGAGATGCTGGAGATGGCCTCGCTCGGCGCCAAAGTGCTGCAAACCCGCTCGGTCGAACTGGCGATGCGCTACAAGGTGCGCCTGCGCGTCCTGTCCTCCTTTGAAGATACCGACGAAAACTCTGGAACGCTTGTCTGCGACGAGGATGAAATCATGGAATCGAAAGTCGTCTCCGGCGTCGCCTATTCCCGCGACGAAGCGAAACTGACCCTGGTCACGGTCGAGGACCGCCCCGGCATCGCCGCCGCGATCTTCGGCCCGCTGGCCGAGGCGGGCGTCAACGTCGACATGATCGTGCAGAACATCTCCGAGAAAGACATCGGCGGCAGCCCCAAGGACGTCACCGACATGACCTTCTCCTGCCCGGTGAACCAGGTCGCCCGCGCCAGGAAGGCGCTGGAGGATGCCCGCGCCGCCGGCACGATCAGCTATGAGGATCTCGTGGTCGACACCGACGTCGCCAAGGTTTCGGTCGTGGGCATCGGCATGCGCAGCCATGCGGGCGTGGCCGCCAAGATGTTCTCCTGCCTCGCGCGCGAAAACATCAACATCAAGGTGATCGGCACGTCGGAGATCAAGATCTCCGTCCTGATCGACCGGAAATACATGGAACTGGCAGTCCAGGCGCTGCACGACGCGTTCGAGCTGGAGAAGGCGTGACCTCGGCGCCTCAGGGTGGCGGCAGAAGCCCCATCAGATCCTGGTGGCAGGCCGTCCCGGCCTGCGTCCCCGAGGCCGCCGCGAGCACGGAATTCGCGAAGGATGTGGTCAGGTCGCCCGCCGCAAAAACCCCCGGCACCGACGTGCGCTGATACTTGTCCACCATCACATCCGGCCCCATCGGTCCTTCCTTCATCGTGCAACCAAAATCGGCGGCCAACGATGCCGCCGGTTCCTGGCGCGTGACCAGATACAGCGCGGTCATTGGAATCCGTCGCCCGCCCGCCAGCACCACCGCCTGCATCTCGCCGCCGACATGCTCGATCCGCTGCACCCGGCCAGCAATGCGGGGCATCCCGGCCAGCGCCGTCGCCGTGGCGTCATCCACCGTCACGCCATTCTCCAGAAGGGCAAGGTCCGAAGTCCAGGCCCACAGGAGCTGCGCCAGATGCAGCGGCACGTCGCCGGTGCACAGCAGCCCCGTCGGACGGTCCGCCAGTTCGTAGCCGTGGCAATAGGGGCACTGGTTCGCCGTCCTGCCCCAGCATTCGGCCAGCCCGTCGATCATCGGCAGGAAATCCCGCTGCCCGGAGGCGATGATGATGCGCGCCGCCTCGACCGTCAGGCCCGGCCCGGTCAGGCGGAACCCGCCATCTCCCAGACGGCGCACGGTTTCGACCCGCGTTGCCGCGTGCGCCGCCGTCGGATAGGCCAGCACCTCGGCCAGCCCGATCCGCCGGATCTCGCCCGGCGCCTGTCCGTCCTGACCCAGAAAACCGTGTGCCGACGCCGCGAACCGGTTGCGCCCCAGCCCGTCATCGACCAGCAGCACCCGCCGCCTTCCGCGCGCCAGCATCAGCGCCGCCGACAGCCCCGAGAAACCGGCCCCGATGATCGCCACATCCACCTCATGTTGTATCATGGCTGACCTCTCTCCCGGACCATGACCGATATAGGCGGATGAACCGGGAGGGCAAGCCCGCCCTCACCCTCCGGGCCCCGCACGACGCCGTCGCGCCGGACAACGGCCGATCATTGGGGCTGATCGTTCAGGCCGATCGTTCAGGCCGCCGCCCGGCCCGGCATCGCACTGACGCGGGTGTCGAGCCAGCGCGCCACCTCGGCCGCGAGATCCTGCCAGCCCGGCTCGGCGAACATGAGGTGACCCCTGCCGGGCAGCAGGCGCAGGTCCGCGCGCAGCCGCCTCGCCGTTGCGCGGGCCAGCCCGTGCGCGATGATCCGGTCGCGGTCGCCCGAGAGCACCAGCACCGGCGCGCGCACTTTGGCGGCATCGACCCGGATCACCCCGAACATCATCTCGCGGTAGACCCGCCCCGATTCCGGCACCAGCGAGCCGTGGAAGGCGGCATGGAAGGCGGGCGGGATCTCGTTCAGCACGATGCGCGAACAGGTGCCTGCGGGCGGCAGGAACGGGCGGCCCGCCAGGATCGACGGCAGCATCGGCAGATAGGAGGGCAGCGCCACCGGCTGCGCCGTCAGCATCCCGGAGGGCGCCGGGGCGAGCAGCACCGCCGCGCGGCCCAGCCTTTCCTCCAGCAGCTTCTGCGCCACCAGCCCGCCCAGACTGTGGCCGACCAGCACCGGCGGCTCGGGCAGCGCCGCCACGGCACGGCGGGCATCGTCAAGGTAATCGGCGACCCCCAGCCCCTCGGCCCGGGCGGGCGGCACCCCCAGCCTGCCGCGATACGAGACAGCGGTGCCGCCCCAGCCCCGGCGGGCAAGGTCGTCCTGCCAGTCGGCGAAGCTCAGGTGCGTCACGAAGGCGCCGTGCAGGAACAGAAGCGGCGGGCGGCCCGGCTGCACCGGGGTCTGGCGCGCGGGCAGACCGGCAAGCGTGGTCTCAATGGCGGTGATGCTGGACATGGGCTCCTCCCTTCGCTAAGTATTTGTCAACCACCTTGCCTATTTTGTCAAGAGGCTTGCATAATGTCGGACACGCCTGACGCCTTCCGCGCCAAACGCGAGGGGAACCTGTTGCGCGAACTGTTGCGGATCAGCCGGTTGATGTCGGATGACACCGTGGCGCGGATGCGCGCGCGCGGCGTGACCGGCATGATGCCGGCCTATCCGCGCCTTCTCGGCAATCTCGACACCGAGGGCACCCGCATCGGCGCCCTGGCGCGCAAGATGGGCGTCACCCGCCAGGCGGCCGCGCAACTCGCGGTCGAGATCGAGCGCGCGGGCTTTGTCGCGCGCCTGCCCGATCCCGAGGACGGGCGCGGCGTCATCGTGCGCTTCACCGCGCCGGGGCGTGCGGCACTGGCCTGCGCGGTCGAGGTGATTGCCGAGATCGAGCAGGACTATGCCCGCGTCGTCGGCCCCGAGCGGCTGGCGCTGGTCAAGGCGACGCTGGCCGACCTCCTGGCGGCGCGGGACCGCGAGGGCGGCTTTGGCCTGGACTGACCGCAACCGGAAGGATGCCAATCTGGTTTCCCCGCGGGTCGGGTTGTGTTCTAAAGCAGCTAGAGCCGCTGCATCGTGCGGCTCGACACAGGAGCAACCGATGCCGGAACGGACAGAAAGCGACAGCCGCAAACTTCTGCGGCGCCTGAGAGATACGCTTGCCGAACCGGGTGCCGGTCAGGAGCGGCTGGACCGGATCGTGCGGCTGATTGCCCATTCGATGAAAACCGAGGTCTGCTCGATCTATCTTTTCCGCGACAATGAGACCCTCGAACTCTGCGCGACCGAGGGGCTGAAGCGCGAATCCGTCCACAAGACCCGGATGAAGCTCGGCGAAGGGCTGGTGGGCCGCGTCGCCAAGACCTCGCTGCCGATCAACACCGCCAACGCCCCGTCCGAGAAGGGTTTCCGCTACATGCCGGAAACCGGCGAGGAGATCTATTCGTCGTTCCTCGGCGTGCCGATCCAGCGGCTGGGCGAAAAGCTTGGCGTTCTCATCGTTCAGTCCAAGGACGCGCGCCAATATTCCGACGACGAGATCTATGCCCTTGAAGTCGTCGCCATGGTCGTGGCCGAAATGTCCGAGCTTGGCGCCTTCATCGGCGAAGGCGATGCGCTGGCCGCGCCTCACAAGAGCGCCGTCATGTTCCGGGGCGGCACCGGCCAGGAAGGCGCCGCCGAAGGCCGCGTCTGGCTGCACGAGCCGCGCGTCGTGATCACCAACCCGATCGGCGACGATCCGGTGAAGGAACTGGAGCGGCTGAACAAGGCGGTGGCCGAACTGCGCCTGTCGGTCGACGTGATGCTCACCACGACCGAGGTGGTGGACAAGGACCAGCAGCAGATCCTCGAAGCCTACCGGATGTTCGCCAATTCGCGCGGCTGGATGCGGCGGATGGAGGAGGACATCGCCCGCGGCCTTTCCGCCGAGGCGGCGGTGGAAAAGGAACAGTCCGCCGCCCGGGCGCGGCTGGAACAGGTGCCAGACCCCTACCTGCGCGACCGGCTCCACGACCTCGACGATCTCTCGAACCGGCTCTTGCGCATCCTGACCGGCCAGGGCGCGGACACCGGCGCCAACATGCCGGAAAATCCGATCCTCGTCGCCCGCAACATCGGCCCGGCGGAACTTCTGGATTATGGCCGCAAGCTCAAGGGCGTGGTGCTGGAGGAAGGCTCGGTCGGCAGCCACGCCGCCGTCGTCGCCCGCGCGCTGGCGATTCCGCTGGTCATCCACGCCGAACTGATCACGACCGAGGCGCTGAACGGCGACCATATCCTTGTCGACGGAGATCAGGGCGTCGTCCACCTGCG
>CAZRKU010000156.1:0-4324 GCA_964600685.1 uncultured Frigidibacter sp.
ACCGAATTGTGGATGCCGCCGCGCTTGCCGGTGATCTGGCTGCCGGGGGTGTTCACGATCTTTTCCTGCGCGTGATACATGAAGACGGTCCCGTCCTTCATGCGCTGGCTGACCACCGCGCGGGCGGTCAGAACGCCGTTCGAGTTGAAGACTTCGACCCAGTCGTTGTCGACGAGGCCTGCGGTCTTCGCGTCATTTTCAGACAGCCACACCACCGGCCCGCCCCTGTTCAGCGTCAGCATCAGGAGGTTGTCGGAATAGGTCGAATGGATGCCCCATTTCTGGTGCGGGGTGATGAAGTTCAGGACGACGTGTTTTTCGCTGCTGCCCAACTCCTTCAGCGCCGCGTGGCTGATGGTTTTCAGGTCGACGGGCGGGCGCCAGGCCAGGAAGAATTCCCCGAAGGCGAGCATCCATTCATGGTCCTGATAAAGCTGCTGGCGTCCGGTCAGTGTCCGCCAGGGAATCAACTCATGCACGTTGGTCCAGCCGGCGTTGTAACAGACCTCCTCGCTCTCGATTCCCGACCAGGTGGGGGAGGAGATGATCTTCCGCGGCTGGGCGGCGATGTCGCGGAAGCGGATCTTTTCGTCTTCCTTCACCTCGGCCAGGTGCTTGTGGCTGATGCCGGTGGCCTTGGACAGGGCCTCCCAGGCCTTCACCGCCACCTCGCCGTTGGTTTCGGGCGCCAGCATCAGGATCACCTCCGCCGCGTCGATGGCGGTTTCGATCTTTGCCAGCCCCTTGGTCACGCCATCTTCATGATGGGTGCCGTTCAGGGCCTTCAGGTGATGCACCTCGACCTTGGTGTCCCAGGAAATGCCCTTGCCGCCGTTGCCGACCTTTTCCATCAGGGGGCCAAGCGCGGTGAACCGCTTGTAAAGGTTCGGATAATCCCGCTCGACTGCGATGTAGGCGGGCGCGGTCTTGCCGGGGATCAGGTCGCATTCGCCCTTCTTCCAGTCCCTCACATGCGGCTGGGCGACCTCCATCGCGCTGTCGTGCTGGAGGGGAAGCTGGACCACATCCGTCTCTACCCCCAGATAGCCGGGCACGATGTCGGAGAACTTCCTGGCGATCGCCCTGAAGATTTCCCAGTCGGTCTTCGACTCGTAAGCCGGGTCCACCGCCGCCTGCAGCGGGTGGATGAACGGGTGCATGTCGGACGTGTTCAGATCGTCCTTTTCATACCAGCTCGCCGTCGGCAGCACGATGTCGGCATAGACGGCGGTGGTGGACATGCGGAAGTCGATGGTGACCAGAAGGTCCAGCTTGCCCTCCGGTGCCCTGTCGTGCCAGCGCGCCTCGACCGGCTTCTGGCGACCCTCCTGTCCAAGGTCTTTCCCCAAAACCCCGTGATCGGTGCCGAGGAGGTGCTTGAGGAAATATTCATGCCCCTTGCCGGACGAGCCCAGAAGGTTCGACCGCCAGACAAACAGGTTGCGCGGCCAGTTTTCCGGGGCGTCGGGGTCTTCGGCCGACATTTCCAGCGCGCCGGATTTCAGGTTCTCGGCGACATAACCGGGGATGTCCCTGCCTGCCGCCCTGGCCGCGCGCGCCACCTCCAGCGGGTTGGTGCGCAACTGCGGCGCGGAGGGCAGCCAGCCCATCCGTTCGGCCCGGATGTTATAGTCGATGAGGCTGAGGTCGTTCCAATCGCCTTTCGGCGCGGTCGGTGACAGGAGTTCCGCCGACGTCAGGGTTTCATAGCGCCATTGGTCCGTGTGGGCATACCAGGCGGACGTCGCGTTCATATGGCGCGGCGGGCGCGCCCAGTCGAGTGCGAAGGCCAGCGCCGTCCAGCCGGTCTGGGGCCTGAGTTTCTCCTGCCCCACATAGTGCGCCCAACCGCCGCCCGACTGGCCCACGCAGCCGCACATCACCAGCATGTTGATGACGCCACGGTAGTTCATGTCCATGTGATACCAGTGGTTCATCGCCGCGCCGATGATGATCATCGACTTGCCGCCGGTCTTTTCGGCGTTGGTCGCGAATTCGCGGGCGACATGCACGATCTTGTCGCGCGGGACGCCGGTGATGCGTTCGGCCCAGGCAGGCGTGCCCGGCATGTCGGCGTCATAATCCTTGGTCACCCAGTCGCCGCCCAGCCCCCGGTCTAGGCCATAGTTCGCCGCGAGAAGGTCGAAGACGGTGCAGACGGCGGCCTCGCCCTCCGCCAGCGCCAGTTTTTTCACCGGGATGTTGCGGGTCAGCACGTCGGGATGGTCGCAGGCTGCCCATTGGGTCGTGGCCTGCCCGCCGAAATAGGGGAAGTCGACCGGCAGGGTGCCGTCATTGTCGCCGTCAAGGATCAGCGTGGTCTTCAGCCGTGCCGCCATTCCGGCCGCACGTTCTTCAAGGTTCCACTTGCCTTCCTCGCCCCAGCGGAAACCGATGGAGCCGTTCGGGGCCACCAGTTCGCCCGTTTCTTCGGCAAGGGCGACGGTTTTCCAGTCGGGGTTGTTTTTTTCGCCCAGCCCGTCCACCAGATCGGCGGCGCGCAGCATCCGGCCCGGCACATAGCGGTCACCCTGTTTTTCCAAACGCACCAGCATCGGGAAGTCACTGTATTTCCGACAATAATCCTCGAAATACTCGACCTGCCGGTCGAGATGGTATTCGCGCAGGATCACATGGCCCATGGCGATGGCCAGGGCCGCATCGGTGCCCTGTTTGGCATTCAGCCAGATGTCGCCAAACTTCGCGGCCTCGGAATAATCCGGGCAGACGACGGCGCTCTTGGTGCCGCGATAGCGCGCCTCGGTATAGAAATGCGCGTCCGGCGTGCGGGTCTGCGGCACGTTCGACCCCCAGAGGATCAGGAAGCCCGCGTTATACCAGTCGGCGCTTTCGGGAACGTCGGTCTGTTCGCCCCAGGTCATCGGGCTGGCGGGCGGCAGGTCGCAATACCAGTCATAGAACGACATGCAGGTACCGCCCAGAAGGCTGAGATAGCGCGAGCCTGCCGCATAGCTGACCATCGACATGGCCGGGATCGGCGAGAAGCCGAACACCCGGTCCGGCCCGTAGGTTTTCGCGGTATAGGCGTTGGCGGCGGCAGTGATCTCCGTCACCTCGTCCCAGCTGGCGCGGACGAACCCGCCCTTGCCACGGATCCTGGTGTAGGAGGCGCGGGCCTTGGGGTCTGCCTGGATCGACGCCCAGGCCTCGACCGGGCCCATCACCTGGCGCTTTTGCCGCCAGAGTTTCATCAGTCGCCCGCGCACCAGTGGCGTCTTCACCCGGTTGGCGGAATAGAGATACCACGAGTAGGACGCGCCACGGGCGCAGCCGCGCGGTTCGTGGTTGGGCAGATCGGGCCGCGTGCGGGGATAGTCGGTCTGCTGGGTTTCCCAGGTGACGATCCCCGATTTCACGTAGATCTTCCACGAGCACGACCCGGTGCAGTTCACGCCGTGGGTCGACCGCACGATCTTGTCGTGCCGCCAGCGGCCCCGGTAGGTATCCTCCCAGTCGCGGTTTTCGATGGTGGTCTGGCCGTGACCGTCCGCGAACGTGTCCTTTCGCAGGGGCTTGAAGAAGTTCAGCCGGTCAAGAAGCTGGCTCATGGCGCGTTCCTTTCTGAGTTCAGGCTTGAAGCGGGGCCGCGCCGCGGCCGCGTTCGATGTCGTGAAGAAGTCCGCCGCGCCGGGTGTAGTAGACCCAGGTCAGGATGAGGCAGAGCACATAGAAGGCGCCGAAGAGGTAGAGTGCGCCCACGGGGCTGCCGGTCAGCGCCAGCGAGGAGCCATAGGCCTTGGGGATGAAGAACCCGCCATAGGCGCCGATGGCCGAGGAAAAGGCGATGATCGCGGCACTTTCGCGTTCGGTCTGACGCCGGCTCGCGGTGGCGTCCAGGCTGGGCATCAGGCGTGGCACCTCGCGCCCCATGATCGCGGGGATCATCTGGAAGGTCGAGGCATTGCCGATCCCGGTCAGCATGAAGAGCGCAAGGAAGAAGGCGAAGAAGCCGTTGAAGGCGCCCGGCTGATCCTTGATCCCGAGGAAGTAGATCACCCCCCCGACAGCGATGATCATGCCCGCGAACACCCAGAAGGTCACGCGCCCGCCGCCAAACCTGTCACTGACCCAGCCGGTCCCGGCGCGGGACAGGGCACCGACGAGCGGGCCGAGGAACACATATTGCAACGAGTTCACGTCGGGGAACATGGTCTTCGACAAGAGCGGGAAGCCCGCCGAATAGCCGATGAAGCTGCCGAACGTGCCGATGTAGAGGACGCACATCAGCCAGTTGTGCTTGCGGCTGAAGATGACGGCCTGTTCCCTGAACGAAGCCTTTGCATCGGCTATGTCATTCATCCCA
>CAZRKU010000157.1:0-3966 GCA_964600685.1 uncultured Frigidibacter sp.
GACCGTGGACATGGCATGAACCGTCTCCGAGGTCACGCCTGCGGCGGCCATGAAGTCCATGGCGTCCTGGATGCGGATTGCCACTTCGCGATACTTCTTCGCCTCGTCCTCATCGGTGAAGCTGGCGATCCAGCTCTGGACGCGGTGCATGTCGGCGAAGCCGCCGGTCGAGAAAGCGCGCAGCAGGTTCAGCGATGCGGCCGCCTGCGTATAGGCCTGCAGCATCCGCGCCGGGTCGGGAATGCGCGCCTCTGCGGTGGCGTCAAAGCCGTTGATGATGTCGCCCCGGTAGGACGGCAGTTCCACACCGTTCACCATTTCCGTCGGCGCGGAGCGCGGCTTGGCGAACTGGCCGGCCATGCGGCCGATCTTCACCACGGGCAGCTTGGCGCCCCAGGTCAGGACGATCGCCATCTGCAGAAGCACCTTGAACGTGTCGCGGATGTTGTCGGCAGAAAACTCGGCGAAGCTTTCGGCGCAGTCGCCCCCTTGCAAGAGAAAGGCGCGACCTGCCGCGACCTCGCCCAGCACGCGCTTCAGCTTGCGCGCCTCGCCCGCGAAGACCAGCGGCGGCATCTTCGCCAGTGTTGCCTCGACCGATCGCAGCGCTCGCTGATCGGGATAGTCGGGCATCTGCACCCGCGGCATCTTGCGCCAGTCGGATTTGGTCCAGCCCTTGGTCATCTTGGTCTCCCGCAGCTTTAGCGTTAACGGAACGCGCTTATAAAGAAGCCCCCCGCCCCTTGCAAACCACTTCCTGACAATTGCCCTTGCGGTCGCCGGGTTTTGGTGGTTCTGTGCGCAAAACGACAGGAATGGGTCGCATTATGCAGATGGTCGCGACGCGCGGCAAGAAGGAAGCCGACGAAAAGACCCGCGGCAGGCGGTTCATCTTCCTGCTGCTCGACCGGTTCACGCTGATCTCGTTCGCGGGCGCGATCGAACCCCTTCGGATCACCAACCGGATGTTGGGCCGTCAAGCCTACAGCTGGCTGCTAGTCGGCGAAAGCGGCAAGGAAACCGCCTGCTCGAACGGCGCGTCCTTCAAGCTCGACATGGGGCTTGAGGAGGTGGACCGCGACGACACGATCTTTGTCTGCGGCGGCATTGACGTGCAGACGGCGACCACGAGGCCGGTCCTGAACTGGCTGCGCCGCGAAGCCCGGCGCGGGGTCACCGTCGGCGGCATCTGCACCGGATCCTACACGATGGCCAAGGCCGGGCTGCTGGACGGCAAGCGCGCGACGATCCATTGGGAAAATCAGGATTCCTTCCTTGAGGAATTCGAGGATGTGCGCCTGACCAAGTCGGTCTTCGTCGTCGACGGCAACCGCATGTCGACGGCGGGCGGCACGTCGTCGCTCGATCTCGTCCTCAAGATCATTGCCCAGGATCACGGCGAGGACTTGGCCAATACCGTGGCCGATCAGCTGATCTACAACTCGATCCGCACCGATCAGGACACCCAGCGCCTGTCGATCCCCACGCGGATCGGCGTGCGCCATCCCAAGCTTTCCCAGGTCATCCAGATCATGGAAGGCAATATCGAGGATCCGATCAGCCCGGCGACGCTGGCCGAAGATGTCGGCATGTCGACGCGCCAGCTCGAACGGCTGTTCCGCCGCTATCTGAACCGCAGTCCGAAACGCTACTATATGGAACTGCGCCTGCAGAAGGCGCGCAACCTGCTGATGCAGACCGACATGAGCGTGATCAACGTGGCGCTGGCCTGCGGATTCGCCAGCCCCTCGCATTTCTCGAAATGCTACCGCGCGCACTATCAGACCACCCCTTACCGCGAGCGCGGAACCCTGGGCAAACCCGGCAATGTCCGGCTTTCGATCTGAAAGAAAGTTGCGCGCGGATCGGTATTGCTTTAAACTTGAAACAATGCCAGGGTGCCGCGCGCATCAAAACTGCGAACGGCGGTAACGGAAGTGCGAAACAATGAAAGCCTTTGCATTTTGTCTCCGACGAATTAGGTTCGCGGGCAGAACGCAAGTTCCAACATGGGAGAATACCAATGAAAAAACTACTTGCCGCCACTGCGGCGAGCGCGCTTTTTGCGGGCGTGGCCGGTGCCGCTGAGATCAAGCTCGGCATCCTTTATGGCTTCACCGGCCCGATCGAATCCCTGACCGGCTCCATGGCCGCCGCATCGGAAGCCGCGATCAAGGAAATCAACGACTCCGGCCTGTTCCTTGATGGCACCACCGTTGCGGCCGTGCGCGCCGACTCGACCTGCATCGACGCCGCTGCCGCCACTGCTGCCGCCGAAAAGCTCGTCACCTCGGATGGTGTCGTGGGCATCCTCGGTGGCGACTGCTCGGGCGTGACCGGCGCTGTCCTGTCGAACGTCGCCGTGCCGAACGGCATTGCGATGATCTCGCCCTCGGCCACCTCGCCGGCCCTGTCGACCGCCGAAGACAATGGCCTTTTCTTCCGCACCGCGCCTTCGGACGCGCGTGAGGGCGAGATTGCCGCCGAAATCATGACCGACCGCGGGATCAAGAGCGCCGCCCTGACCTACTCGAACTCCGACTACGGCAAGGGCCTGGCAGAAGCGATCCAGAAAGGCTTTGAAGCCAAGGGCGGCAAGATCACCATCTCGGCCGCGCATGAAGACGGCAAGGCCGACTATTCGGCCGAAGTCGCGGCGCTGGCGGCCGCGGGCGGCGACATGCTCATCGTCGCAGGTTATGTCGACCAGGGTGGTTCGGGCGTTCTGCGCGCCGCGATCGACACCGGCGCCTTCTCGCTCTTCGAACTGCCGGGCGGCATGATTTCCGACTCGCTGACCGTGAACGTGCCCGAAGGGCTGAACGGCTCGTTCGGCCAGGTTCCGGGCAACGACTCGCCGGGCCTCAAGACGCTGGGCGAAATGTCGGGTGGCGCGTTCGACGTCTCCTCGCCCTACACGCCGGAAAGCTATGACGCGGCGGCACTGATGCTTCTGGCGATGGCGGCCTCCAAATCCACGAAAGCGGCCGATTATGCGCCGAAGATCATGGATCTGGCCAACGCGCCGGGCGAGCAGATTTTCCCGGGCGAACTGAAGAAGGCGCTCGAGATCATCAATGCCGGTGGCGACATCGACTATCAGGGCGCTTCGGCGGTGGAACTGATCGGACCGGGTGAATCGGCCGGCAACTACCGCGAGATCGAAGTGAAGGACAACAAGATCGAGACGGTGAAATACCGCTGATCTGACTTCCATCAGAGAGGCAGCCCGGATGCTTTCCGGGCTGCCTTTTTCCTAACCATCATGAAAGAAACTTCGCCTGCAGCGGACGGCAAGAACCGCGCGATGGCGAAGCCGGGGGTGCTCATGATCGTCGTCGAAGACCTGCACAAGCATTTTGGCGGGTTCCATGCCGTTGATGGCGCGTCCATCGAGATTGCCGAAGGGTCGATCACCGGACTGATCGGGCCGAACGGCGCAGGAAAATCCACACTTTTCAATGTGATCGCCGGGGTCCACCAGCCGACCTCAGGCCGGGTCTTCATGGACGGCGAAGACATCACCGGGCTGGCCCCGCACGCGCTTTTCCACAAGGGATTGCTGCGCACCTTCCAGATCGCCCATGAATTCTCGTCGATGTCGGTGCGCGAAAACCTGATGATGGTGCCCGCCGGGCAGTCGGGCGAAACGCTCTGGAACAGCTGGTTTCACCGTGCCCGCATCCGCGACGAAGAAGCTGTGCTTGCGAAGAAGGCCGACGAAGTTCTTGATTTCCTGACGATTTCCCATCTGAAGTTTGAACGCGCCGGCAATCTGTCGGGTGGCCAGAAGAAACTTCTGGAACTGGGTCGGACCATGATGGTCGATGCCAAGGTCGTGTTTCTCGACGAGGTCGGCGCCGGCGTGAACCGCACGCTTCTGAACACCATCGGCGATGCGATCGTGCGGTTGAACAAGGAACGCGGCTACACCTTCTGCGTGATCGAGCATGACATGGATTTCAT
>CAZRKU010000158.1:0-3927 GCA_964600685.1 uncultured Frigidibacter sp.
ACGTTATGGAGATGGACGCGGCATCCCGGACGGGCGTGGGCGAAATCCGCTAGATCATCGACTCGGTCCACTATCGGGCGGCCTCGGCGCGCTACAAGGTCTATATCATCGACGAAGTTCACATGCTGTCGACCAATGCCTTCAACGCGCTTCTCAAGACGCTGGAGGAACCGCCCGCCCATGTGAAATTCATCTTCGCCACCACCGAGATCCGCAAGGTTCCGGTCACGGTCCTGTCGCGCTGCCAGCGGTTCGACCTGCGCCGGATCGAGCCGGAGGTGATGATCGCGCTTCTGCAAAGGATCGCTCGCGCCGAAGGCGCCTCGATCAGCGACGAGGCCCTGGCGCTGATCACCCGCGCGGCCGAGGGATCGGCCCGCGACGCGACCTCGCTGCTCGACCAGGCGATTTCGCACGGGGCGGGCGAGACGACGGCGGATCAGGTCCGCGCCATGCTCGGTCTGGCCGACCGGGGCCGGGTCCTCGACCTCTTCGACATGATCCTGAAGGGCGAGGCGGCGGGCGCCCTGTCGGAGCTGTCCGGCCAATATGCCGACGGCGCCGACCCGATGGCGGTCTTGCGCGATCTGGCGGAAGTAACCCATTGGGTTTCCGTGATAAAGGTCACGCCAGAGGCGGCCGATGACCCGACGGTCCCCCCCGATGAAAAGGCCCGTGGCCTGACCATGGCCCAGACGCTTTCCATGCGGGTTCTGGCGCGCATGTGGCAGATGCTGCTGAAAGCGATCGAGGAAGTGTCGGTCGCGCCCAACGCGATGATGGCGGCTGAAATGGCGATCATCCGCCTGACCCATGTGGCCGACCTGCCCGACCCCGAACTTCTCATGCGTCGCCTGTCCGAAGGGCCGGGTCCAGCCGCCCCCGCCCCGACCGGCCGTGGCCCTGCCCCCGGCGGCGGCAGCGTCACCCACACCGCGCCGCGTGCCATTGTCACCTCCGCCCCAATCGCCTCGGGCGCCGCGACCGCGCTGGCCATCGCCCCCGACATCGTGCTGGCGCGTTATCCGACCTTTGCCGCCGTCGTCGAACTGATCCGCGCCAACCGCGACGTGAAACTGCTGATCGAGGTAGAGAACCACCTGCGCCTCGTTCATTACGCGCCCGGCCGGATCGAATTCGAACCCACGCCGCACGCTCCCCGCGATCTGGCGGCGACGCTGTCGCAGCGCCTGCAAAGCTGGACGGGCGCGCGCTGGGGCGTTTCGGTCGTCTCCGAAGGCGGCGGCCCGACCATCGCCGAAGGCCGCAATGCCGACCGGCTGGCAGCCGAGGCGGTGGCGATGCACAACCCCGTGGTGCGGGCGGTGTTCGCCGCCTTTCCGACCGCGAAAATCACCGACATACGCACTCCCCAGGAAACCCGGACCGAGGCGGCCCTGACCGCCCTGCCCGAGGTGGACGAGGAGTGGGATCCGTTCGAGGAATAGGAGACACAAGATGCTGAAAGGTCTGGGCAATCTGGGCGGGCTTGGCGACATGGCCAAGATGATGAAGGCCGCGCAGGAGATGCAGCAGAAGATGGCCGATCTGACGGAGGAACTGCACCGCATCCAGGTCGTCGGCGAAAGCGGCGCGGGGCTGGTGACCGCGACCTGCACCGCCAAGGGCGAACTGAAAGCGCTCGACATCAATCCCACGATCTTCGATCCGACCCAGAAGGAAGTGGTCGAAGACCTGATCCTCGCCGCGATCAAGGATGCCCAGAAAAAGGCCGAGGCGCGCACGAAGGAGGAGATGGGCCGGCTGACCGCCGCCATGGGCCTGCCGGCCGACATGAAGCTGCCGTTCTGAGGATCGCCGGTGTCTGACTCCACCCGTGAAATCGAGGCCCTGATCGAGCTGATGGCGCGTCTGCCGGGCCTCGGGCCCCGGTCGGCGCGCCGCGCCGTCCTGCATCTGATCCGCAAGCGCGGGCAGGTGATGGCACCGCTTGCCAGCGCGATGGCGCAGGTGGCGGCGAACGTGCGCGAATGCCTGACCTGCGGCAATCTCGGCACCGGCGATCTGTGCGACATCTGCCAGAACGAGGCCCGAGCCACCGGCGAGATCTGCGTGGTCGAGGATGTGGCCGACCTCTGGGCGATGGAGCGGGGCCAGGCCTATCGCGGGCGCTATCATGTCCTCGGCGGCACGCTGTCGGCGCTGGATGGCGTGGGGCCGGACGAACTGGGCATCCCGCGTCTGGTGTCGCGGGTGCAGGGCGAAGGCGTGCGGGAAGTGATCCTGGCGCTGAACGCCACCGTCGACGGCCAGACGACCGCCCATTACATCGCCGACGCGCTGGACGGCGCGGGGGCGCAGATCACCACGCTGGCCCGGGGCGTCCCTGTCGGTGGGGAGCTGGATTATCTCGACGACGGCACGATCCAGGCGGCTTTCCGGGCGCGGCGGCAGTTCTGACCGGATCGTTTGACAGAACGGCAGCGGAACCGCTGCCCTACTCCCCGCCCTGACTTGCACCCGGAACGGGGAAGGCTGACAATCGGGACGACTCTTCCCAAGGGGGTGAAAATGTCGCGGCAGGTTCAGACAGGCCGGTGCATGTGCGGCGCCGTGCGCTGGTCGTCGGCAGGACGCCCGACCCGAAATCTTGTCTGCCATTGCGCAAGCTGTCGGCGCGCGACCTCTTCGCCTTTCACGGCATTCATCGGCTTTCTGTCTGACGATGTGGCCTGGACCGGCCGGATCGAACATTACGAAAGCTCACCCGCCACCTGGCGCGGTTTTTGTCCGGCCTGCGGCACGCGGCTTTACTTCAGGTCCGGCAAATGGCCAGACGAGATCCACCTCCATGCCGCGACGCTGGACGACGGAGCGCCCTACCGTCCGGACGCGCAGGTGGTGATGGCAGAAAGAGCCGACTGGCTCGACAGACTTGCCGACCTGCCGCAGCATGTCGGGTTCCAGATTCCGCCGTCGATCTGAGGCGACTTGCGGCAGAGGCGGGCGGGCAAGAAAAAAACCCCGGCGTGGCGCGCCGGGGTTCTGGTCGGATCACTTGTGATCGTCGTCCTCGTCTTCGTCGTCCGCGTCGGGCAGGTTGAAGAAACTGTCGGCGTTCGAGAAATCCTGCGGCGATTTTTCTTCTTCCTCGCGGCTTTCCGGGGTGAAGCCCGCCAGACCGTCCAGGCCGGTTGCCGTCCGGGCCGCCGGTGCCATGCCCAGCGACTGTTCGGTCGACACGAGCTTGCGGCGCTCGTCATCGTTCATCACCGATCCGTCGGTTGCCTTCTTCTTGGCCGCCTTCTGCACGGCCGCGTCCAGTTCCGACTGACGGCAAAGGCCAAGCGCGACCGGGTCGATCGGCGTGATGTTCTGGATGTTCCAGTGGGTGCGTTCGCGGATCGCGGCGATGGTCGGCTTGGTGGTGCCGACCAGCTTGCCGATCGCGGCGTCGGCCAACTCCGGATGGAATTTCACCAGCCACAGGATCGCGGCGGGCCGGTCCTGGCGTTTGGACAGCGGCGTATAACGCGGGCCACGGCGCTTTTCCTCGCCAAGAGCGGCGGCATTGAATTTCAGTTTCAGCCGGTAGGCCGGGTCTTTCTGGCCCTTGGTGATCTCGCCCGCGTCCAACTGGTTGTTGGCGATCGGATCGAAGCCCTTCACCCCCTGGGCCACGTCGCCATCGGCGATGCCCTGCACTTCCAGTTCGTGCATGCCGCAGAAATCGGCGATCTGCCGGAAGCTCAGCGTCGTATTGTCCACCAGCCAGACGGCGGTTGCCTTGGACATCAGCGGTTTGTTCATCGGATCTCTCCTTCGCATCTGGCCCGCCAGGGGGCCGGCAAATCTCTCCCGGGCCGGGAAAACGGCTGCGGACCTTTTCGGTCCGCCTTTCCACGTTTTCGGGGAAGTTCGCGCGCTATATAGTCGCGCGGACCGCACAAGGAAAGAGAAAATGCG
>CAZRKU010000159.1:0-3900 GCA_964600685.1 uncultured Frigidibacter sp.
CATGGACCGCGCCCCCGTCACCGATGAGGTGATCCGCCACTGGAAGGAAAAGGCGCAAGAGGCGGGGAGCGGCACAGCCGCGACAGGGAATGGAAGAAACTACCGCCAGACCGTCATCTTCTGTTCCACCGTCGCCCATGCCGAACATGTCACCGTAGCCTTCCGCGCGGCAGGGATCACGGCGGCACTGATCCACGGCGATCTGGCGTCCGACACCCGCAAGGCCATCCTTGCCAACTATGCGGCGGGCAGCATCCGCGTCATCGTCAATGTGGCGGTGCTGACCGAGGGCTGGGACCACCCGCCCACCTCCTGCGTCGTGCTGCTGCGCCCCAGTTCCTACAAATCCACGATGATCCAGATGGTCGGGCGCGGCCTGCGCATCGTGGATCCGGAAGAACACCCCGGCGTCGTGAAAACCGATTGCGTCGTGCTGGACTTCGGCACCTCCAGCCTGATCCACGGCACGCTGGAACAGGATGTCGATCTCGAGGGCAAGACCGAGGCTGGTGAGGCCCCGACCAAGACTTGCCCGGGCTGTGGCGCTGAAATCCCCCTGGCCGCAACGGAATGCCCGCTCTGTGGCGAGGTTTTTCCGCGGGAAGATGACGATGCCGGTGAAGGCGGTGGCGTAGCCCCTCTGTCGGGTTTCATCATGACAGAGATCGATCTGTTGAAGCGGTCCAGCTTCGCATGGGTCGACCTTTTCGGCACTGACGATGCGATGATGGCCACGGGCTTCACGGCATGGGGCGGTATCTTCTGGCTGGACGGGGTCTGGTATGCCGTGGGCGGCGGCAAGAATGAGCGCCCGCATCTGCTGGGCGTCGGCGAACGCACCGTGTGCCTCGCGCAGGCCGACGACTGGCTGAACACCCACGAAACCGACGAAAGCGCCTTCAAGACCCGTTCCTGGCTGCGCCAGCCGCCGACCGAAAAGCAGCTGCAATACTTGGCGCCCGAGTGCCGCCATGACTTCGGCCTGACGCGCTACCGCGCCTCGGCGCTGATGACCTTCGGCTTCAACAAGCGCGCCATCCGCCAGTTGATCGACAGCGCGGCCAGCCCCGAACGGAGGGCGGCATGACCCATGACCTCCATCACCATCATCACGGCCGAGGACCGGCGGCGGCTATGGCATCCGCGTGGAACACTCTGTGCTGTCTGCCGGCAACCCAGCCGTGGCTTTGGCTGGTTCGATCCGCACCGATTGAGGCGGCCCCGCCCATCGGTCTGGTTCTGCTCGATGTCCTGCCAAGGCTACTGGACGCGTTTGGCGCGGGGGCATTCGGCCATGGTTGATCTGACCGAGGAAGAACGCGCCGCCATCGCCGCCACCATGAAGCGCGTCGCGCTGCTGATGGACGAGATCGGCTGGGCCACCCCTCTGGCCGGTCTGACCGAGGCGCAGGTACGTGCCCTGATCGAGGAAGCGGTCGAAGGGTTCCGCGAGGCCATGTCCGACATCGCCAAAGCCAATGCGCCGGAGGTGCCGTTTTGACGCTGGACTTCAATCACCGCCCCAGCTTCGCCGAGCAGGTCAATGCTGCCGTCGACCAGGCCCTGACCGTCGATCAGGCGACACGCACGCCCCGTGACTATCTGGGCGGATCACGCCTCGGTCACGCCTGCGAACGCGCCCTGCAGTTCGAATTCACGGCGACGCCGAAGGACGAAGGCCAGGACTTCAGCGGACAGTCGCTGCGCATCTTCGCCATCGGCCATGCGCTTGAATATCTGGCGGTCGCCTGGCTGCGCGGCGCGGGGTTTGATCTCTACACCCGGAAGGGCAACCGCCCCGATGGCGGCCAGTTCGGCTTTTCAGTCGCGGGCGGGCGCATCCGGGGCCATGTCGATGGCATCATCGCTGCTGGCCCTGTGGGTTTCGATCTCGCTGTTCCCGCGCTCTGGGAATGCAAGACCATGAACGCCAAGAACTGGCGCGCCTGCGTCAAGGAAGGCGTGACAAAATCGAAGCCGGTCTATGCCGCCCAGATCGCCGTCTATCAGGCCTACATGGAAGCCAGCGTGCCCGGCATCAGCGCCGCACCGGCCTTGTTTACCGCGATCAACAAGGACACGGCCGAGATGCACCACGAGTTGGTGCCCTTCGATGCCGATCTCGCGCAGAGGATGTCGGATCGCGGGGTGCGGATCCTGCAGGCGACCGACGCGGGCGAATTGCTGCCCCGCATCGCCGCCAGCGCCGATTTCTTCGAATGCCGCTTCTGCCCTTGGGCCGCGCGCTGCTGGAGGCTGGAGCGGTGAGCGAGGACAGCATCCTGCACTTCAATCCGTGGATGGATTTCAACGACGGGCCACCGGCCGAAAATCCCTTCGGCTGCGATCCCGACCAGGATCAGATCGCCATCTTCCTCGATGTCGTCTTCAACTGGTGCGAGGGGCTGATCCCGCTGCGCGGTTTTGTCGACAAGGGTCAGGGCCGGGACGGCAAGCCCCACAACATCTGGATCGCGGCCGATGGTACCGCCCGCGAAAAGCTGGCGACCTTCGCGGCTTGGGCGAACCGCGAGGGTGCGGCGGTCTATGTCATCCCTGGCACGGTCGCGGAACAGGGCCAGGCCCGCGCCGCCGATGTGCAGCAGATGCAGGCCCTCGTGGTCGACCTCGACGCAGGCGACATCCCGGCCAAGCTGGATCACATCGTCAGCCACCTCGGTACCCCGACCCTGATCGTGGAAAGCGGCGGCCGCACGCCCGAGGGCGCGGCCAAGCTGCATGTCTGGTGGAAACTGACCGAACCCGCCGTGGGCGAGGATCTGGCCACCCTGTGCCGCCTACGGGGCGATATCGCCGTCAAGGTCGGCGGCGACACCCATTTCCGATCAGCACACCAGCCGATCCGCGTTGCCGGGACGGTCTATCACAAGCACGGCCATCAGCGGCTGGTGCAGATCCGCGACCACAACCCGGTCGAAGTCGATCTGGCCGATTTCGCGGAAAGGGTGGCCGACATGCCGCCGCTGCCCGGCGTTGGCATGGCCAGTCCCCCGCTGTCCGCCGCCAAGCCCGGCGTCGATGCCGTGCTGACCACCGCGGTGCGCGAAGGCGCGGTGGATGACTGGTCGCGGTTTCAGGGGGCGAGCGCCGCCATCGGCCATTACATCCGCCTTGTGCACGACGGCCGCATTGACCCCACCGAAGGCTGGGAAGCGATCTGCGGCTACAACGCTGCCATGCTGCGCCCCGAATGGCCGCTCGATCGGTTGCAGGCCGAGGCCGAACGCCTCTGGGCATTGCATGTGAAGCGCAACGGCCCGCCGCTCATTCGTGCTGCCCGCCACAACGCCCCCGCCAGCCCGCTGCCGACCTTCAGCCTTGGTGCGCTGCTCGATGATCGCAGTCCCATGCCGGATGATATCATCGCGCCGCGTGTGCTGACGCCGGGTGGGCTGCTGGTGCTGGGCGGCGCGCCCAAGGTCGGCAAAAGCGACTTCCTGATCTCCTGGCTCGTGCACATGGCGGCAGGCGTGCCGTTCCTCGGCTTCACGCCGCCCCGGCCGCTGCGCGTGTTCTATCTGCAGGCGGAAATCCAGTATCACTACCTGCGCGAACGGATGCAGCAGATCAGCTTGGCCCCCGGGGTGATCGCAGCCGCACGCGACACCTTCATCGCCACCCCGAAACTGAAGCTGTTGCTGGATGCCGATGGCGTCACCCGCATCACCGAGGCCATCCGGGCCGCATTCCCCGACGCGCCCCCCGACATCATCGTCATCGATCCGATCCGCAACCTCTTTGATGGCGGCCCCGAAGGCGGGGGCGAGAACGACAATACCGCCATGATGTTCTTCCTGAAGGACAGGGTCGAGGTTCTGCGCGAAGCGGTCAATCCGGACGCGGGCGTCATCCTCGCCCACCACACCCGCAAGGCCGCCA
>CAZRKU010000160.1:0-3876 GCA_964600685.1 uncultured Frigidibacter sp.
GGCGTCTCGTCCTCGTCTGCCGCGCGCGATCCCACATAGCGGCCCGGGGTCAGGACGTGGCCGTGCGACCGGATCTCCTCCAGGCTCGCCGATTTGCAGAAACCCGGCACGTCGGCATAGCCCTCACCCAGCCGCCAGGCGTGGTAGGTCTCGGCGATCTGCGTGATGTCGGCGTCGGAAAACTCTTTCCGGGTGCGGTCCACCATGAAGCCCAGCTTGCGGGCGTCGATGAACAGCACCTCGCCGCGCCGGTCGCGCAACTTGCGGTCACGCGCGATGCCGTTCGACTTGTCCCGCGCCAGAAACCACAGGCAGGCCGGGATCTGGGTGGAATAGAACAATTGCCCCGGCAGGGCGATCATGCAGTCGATCACCTCGCCCTCGATCATGGCCTTGCGCATCTCACCCTCACCCGACTGGGTGGAGGACATTGATCCATTGGCCAGCACCACGCCCGCCGTGCCCGAGGGGGCCAGATGGTGCAGGATGTGCTGCAACCAGGCGTAGTTGGCATTGCCCGCCGGGGGCGTGCCGTATTTCCAGCGCCCATCCTCGCGCAGCCGCTCACCGCCCCAGTCCGAAATGTTGAAGGGCGGGTTGGCCAGGATCACATCGGCGCGCAGGTCAGGCAGTTCGTTCTTGTGGAAGGTGCCTTCCGAGTTCCACTTGATGTCGGCGTCGATGCCGCGCACTGCAAGGTTCATCTTGCACAGCCGCCAGGTGGTGTAGTTCGACTCCTGCCCGTAGATGGCAATGTCGCCCAGACGGCCGCCATGCGCCTCGACGAACTTTTCCGACTGCACGAACATGCCGCCCGATCCGCAGCAGGGGTCATAGACCCGGCCTTTGTAGGGTTCCAGCATCTCGACCATGGTGCGCACGACCGAGCGGGGGGTGTAGAACTCACCCCCGCGCTTGCCCTCAGAGCCCGCGAACTGGCCGAGGAAGTATTCGTAGACCCGGCCCAGAAGGTCACGCGCCTTGTCCTTGCCCTCACCCAGCGCGATGCCGGAGATCAGGTCGATCAACTCGCCCAGCATGACGGCGTTGAGCGCCGGGCGGCCGTAGTCTTTGGGCAGGACGCCCTTGAGGGATGGGTTGACCTTTTCGATGGCGATCATCGCCTCGTCGATCAAGCGGCCGATGGTCGGCTGCTTGGCATTGGCCTGAAGGTGGGACCAGCGCGCATCGCCTGGAACCCAGAACACATTTTCCGCGAGGTAGGCGTCGGGGTCTTCTGCATCCTCGGGGTATTCTGCCAACAGCGCCTGGCGTTTCAGTTCAAACCCGTCCGAGATATGCTTGAGGAAGATCAGACCCAAAGCGACGTGCTTGTAATCGGACGGCTCCATATTGCCACGGAGCTTGTCGGCGGTTTTGAAGAGGCTGGCTTCAATGCCGAGGTCAGAGCCGTTGTCTATTGATGCCATTGGTAAATCTGCCCCCGGAACTACTTTTCAGGACCGTATTTCAGCCAGAAGCTGAAATCCAGACATTAAGCGTGTTTCAAGGGCTTTCAGCCTCATCGACGCAGCCACGGCTGCACCTTCGGCATAGCGGCAGTGTCGGGGAGCCCGGCGACGGTGGCGGCGATGACTTCCGCATCGGGATGGGTGTAACTGCCCATCTTGTGCTGGCCGCCGTCCACTTTGCAGCCCAGCGCGGCGCGTTGCAGGAGGACGTATTCGAGGCCAAAGCCGAAGCCCTCCTCGGTCACGTCCTTTGGCGGTGGCAGTTCCAGCTGCGCGTGTTCCACGCGAAAAGCCCACTCCAGCGCCTCTTGGACGCCCAGCGCGCGTTTGACCCGAGCGCCACTGGCACGCGCAATTCGTCCTTGGAAACTCACGGCTGCAATCCTTCAAATAAATCCATCTGCGCTGGGCGCTGGGCAACATCCGTCGGCCGCCAGATCCACGGGCCCGAGGCCATGGGCAGCTGCGAGAGCAGCACCGGTGCAAGCCAGGTGATGCCGCGCAACTGGCCAGCGGCCAGAGGCTTGAACAGGTGCAGGCAATCGGCGGCGGGCAGGCGCAGCGGTTCAAGCCGCAGGGACGTCAGCGGATCGCCGGGCCGGTCGCGCATTACCCAATAGGCAGTGCGCTGCCCAGCGCCGTTGAATTCAATGCCAGCCCGGATGCGTGCGCCGCCGCCAATGTCGCGGTGGAGGTCCAACGGCACCTGGTCCCGGTCCAGCAGGTCGATGTGCAGGGGAACAGCCGGGGCATCGGGCACGACGCGCAGCCGCGCGAAGCTTTCGCCGCCTTCCACCATTGCCCGCACGGCCATGGCCTGCAGCCCATAGAAATCAGCCAACCCGCCTGGATCGGCATTGTCGGTCCAGCGCAGCCAGAGCACCTGAAGCCGTTCGCGCACCGCGCGGTTTGGATGGGTGGATTGCGGCTTGATGCCTGCGCCGACGACATTGCCCACGAGGCTGTCCACCGCTGCCGCTACCCACGGATTGTTGCGTGCATACCACCCAGCCCGCCGCGCTGCCGTGGTCGCGCCAGCGAGGATCGCCGTGTTCAGCCCGTCAACGGTGCGCGCGCCTTCCCAACGCCGACCGCCACCCGCAGCGTCAAAGCCGCGCGTGCGCGTGGGGCCGAAAAGGCGATGAAGGAGCGTCCGCATGGTGCGGAGTGTCACATGTTCCCGGTGTCCGGGGTATCAGAGCGGTTAGGAATGGCCGGGAAAGCTCGGCAACCGATCGCCCTCCTAACTTTGTCCACCACCCGCTTCGTCAAGCGCACCTGTGCAAGGGCGACCGCGCTGTTCGCACCGGTCATCACCAGCTGGCCGCCGGGGAAGGATTTGCGGAACAGGCTGTTCCCCGCATCACGGGAACGGGGCGCGGAGACCAGGTCTCGCAGGGCAGGGGTGGCCTCGATCAGCGGGTCGATCCGCACCGTGGTATTGCGTCGCACCATATCGAGCGAAGGCATCACCAGCATGGCGATGCCGGGTGCGTTCTGGATGATGTAGCCCAGCCAGTTTAGTCCGGCCTCCGAACCTCCGGTCTGCGCGCCCTTCATCAGCACGACGCGTTCATAGGGGCTGGAGGTCGAGAGGGCATCCATCACCGCGCGCAGATAGGGCGTGCGGTCTGTGCGCCAGCGCCCCGGTTCGGCCGAGGTGGGCGGCAGGATGCGATGGCGGTCGGCCCAGTCCGACACCGGGATCGGCGGTTCCGGCCGGATGCCGCGTCGCCACGCGAGGTCAATCTCAGGCACCATCGCCAAAACTCCCCAGCGGCATGTCGGCGAGGTATTCCAGATGCTCGCGCATCATCCGGTCCAGCGCGGCGAAGGTGGCGCGCGGATCGGCCCCGACCTCGGCGGCCAGCAGCGGGGCGGTGCGCAGGACCCATGCCATGTGCGCGTCGCGTTCCGCCCGGGCGCGGGCGAATACCGTGCGTGTGGCAGCGAGAGTTTCGACCAACTGACCCTGTTCGCGTTCAAATGCCAGCTTGGCCCGCTGGACCTTGACGATCTCATGCAGGCGTTTGGCCTCGGCCAGTGTAGTCAAGACGCGGGCGGGCGATGCAGGGGCGGCGAAGGCACCACCCTTGTTACGACGCGACGGGTCAAGATTGTCCTCGATCCATGCCAGCCCCTCGGCCACATCAATCTGACCATCGGGTCGCACCGGCAGACCCTCGGCTACCAATTGCGAGATGCGGCCCTTGGTCAGGCCGACCCGTATGGCGAAGGCGGTCTTGGTTTCGGAGGCGTTGAGTTTAGTCAATTTCGCCCCCTGACGCTGGCGGGGTCATGCGCTGCGCTCCCCCGCATACGGATCAGCCCAAAAGGAACCGCCCGGCTGCTAGAGCAGTTCAGCGTTTGACTGAATCGCCGGGGATTCCCCTGCGCTGATTTT
>CAZRKU010000161.1:0-3862 GCA_964600685.1 uncultured Frigidibacter sp.
ACTGTCCGTTCCGCCAAAGCAAACGGAATCACGGCAGATGCGCGGTGACAAGATAGGGAAGGAACGTCTGAACTACCTCTCGATTGCGGCCTGATCTGATAGACTTGGGTGACGCGACGAGGAATCTGCCGATGGCGAAACAACCCACTTTTCCCGGCCTGCGCGATGCGATGAAGAAGAAGCAGACGCGGCGCGCGCTGTTCCTGGCGGAGATGGACGGGTGGGTGCCCTGGGGCCGCCTGTTGGCGCTGATCGCGCCGCATTATCCGAAGGCAGGCCGCAAGGGTGGGCGCCCGCCGATGGCGCTGGAGACGATGCTGCGGGTTTACTTCCTGCAGAACTGGTATGCGCCGAGCGACCCGATGGCGGAAGAGACGCTCTACGATAGCGAGGCGATGCGCCGGTTTGCCGGGATCGAGCTGGGCGACGACCGCATCCCTGAAGCGACACCGCATAGGCGGCGATGAGCGGCGTCTGTTCGGCGGGCTTGGCCAGGACGCCGTTGCCCATGGCGAACGCCGCCGCAATCTGGCCCGAGAAGATCGCCAAGGGGAAGTTCCAGGGGCTGATGCAGGTGAAGACGCCCGCCGCTTCGCCCCCCGCCGCTTCGGCGCGGGCGGCGTAATAGCGCAGGAAATCCACCGCCTCGCGCAGTTCGGAGACGGCGTCGCCGAGGGTCTTTCCGGCTTCGTTGACCGGTCGGTGCGGGACATTGCCATGCACTGGCCGATGAGAAGCATGCCAGACGACGGCTCGCGCGGTCCGCGCCTACCCACCGGCGCCATGCCGCGGGCGAGTCGGGAACGGCGCGAGGTGCCGTTCCCGACCAGGCTTCAGGCCCAGAACTGGTCCCAGTTGTAGAGGTCGAAGAAGTGCTCCTTGCCGGACTGGATCTTGCCGTCCTTCAGAACGGCGGTGATGCAGCACATCGTGTCGAGCGTCTTGCCATTCCGCTTTCCGGTATTGCGATGGACGCCGATCACCCGGCCCTCGGAATCGGCGGCGACGTATTGCAGTTCGGCCTTGAAGGTGCCGTCGGTGCCGCCGAGATAGGTGCCGAATTGGCCGTAGACGGCTTCGCGCCCCCGGCGCAGGCCGGCGATGGGCGAGGTGCCGGGCGTCTCCCAGGTCAGCTCATCGGCCGAGAGCGTCGTGAACAGGTCGAGATCGGCGGTGTTGAAGGCATGATAGGCACGGCGGACGAGATCGGCGGCTGCTTCGGCGGTCATCTTGGTTTCCTCTGCGATGGCTGTGTTGGACATGAAGGCGACGCGCGATGCGCTGCCGGCCAGAACGGTGGCCGACGCCAGCGGCGTCGGGCGGGAAAGGCGCGCGTTCGGTGCCGCGCCTGCGGTTTCGGTTGGGTTTTGCATCAGCTCCTCCGGGTGATCTGCAGACCGGACGGCCTGCCCGCTTCACGCACCGGAGACTGTTCTTCCGGTTCGCAAGGACAGATTGCCCGCGAGACCAGTGCCCCGCATGAGGAGGATTCCCTAGGCGGCGAGACTTTGTTGGACGAGCCCGCGTTCCAGCGCGTAAAGCGCCGCCCCCGCCCGGGTCGAGACGCCGATCTTGGAATAGAGATTCTGGATGTGGTTGTCGGCGGTCTTGGGCGCGATCTTCAGCACCCGGGCTGCCCCTTTGGCTGTATGACCGGCGGCGATCAGCCCCAGCACTTCCAATTCGCGTGCAGTAAGGCCAGCAGGGGTCGACGCGGCGGCGGCACGGCGCGATGCCTGACCTGCGGCCGTCAGCACCGCCTCGGTCGCGTCGGGACAAAGCTTTCCGGCGCGCACCAGCGCCCGTAGCCGCGCCGCTGCAGCCTCGGCGCTCATCGCCGGGCGGTGCGGGCGGGTCTCGCGTGCGGTCTGATAGGCCTCGGCGGCGGCCAGAATGCGCGCCGGGGGCGAAAGGTCTGGCGCCTTGGCGTAGCGGTGGTAACCGGTGCCGTCGAGCCTTTCGTGATGGCGCAGAACCAGGGATGCCACCGGCTGCCCCTCGGCCCCCAAGGCCGCCAGCGCACGTTCGCCATGATAGGGATGAAGCTGGGCTGCGTCGGTTTCCCGAACCGAAAACGGCATCTCTTTCAACCAGGTCGAGACCGGCACGGCCAGCTCACCGATGTCGTGGACATAGCCGGCCCAGCGGATCGCCCGAAGGTCCGCGGCTGGCAGGCCGATGCAGCGGCCGGCGGCCTCTGCCAGCGCGGCCAAGGCCCGGGAGTGGCCGAAGGTGAAGGGCATCCGCATGTCGATCATGTCGGCGATGGCGATCCAGGCCTCTTCGCAACCAGCCTCGTCAAGATAGGCGTGCGGATGCGGTTCCAGCGCGAGGATGGCCTCGCGCCCGATCAGCCCGTCGATGCCGGCGGTCAGGCCCGCTGCATCGGACACGAAGAGGTCGGCCAGCGCTTCCTCATAGGCACCGCCGCGCCTGCGGGTGACGGTTTCGATCATGGCGGCCTGACCATGCGCCTCAAGCAGCGCGATGGCATCCTGGGCCAGCGTCACGATCCGCACCGGCAGCCGGACCTGATCGCCGGCAAGCCCGCGCGGCAGGCCATGCCCATCCCAGCGTTCGTAAAGCTGACCGAGGTTCTGCAACTCGTCCGCGCCCAGACCGATCCGCTCCCCGATCCGCCGGGCGACCTCGCAATGCCCCGCAAGGATGGGCACGCTGACGTGAATGACACTCGCCAACCCCTCTTGCACGGCACGGCGCAGGTCTTCTGGGGGCATCCCCTCGAAGACGCGGGTGAAGGCCTTGACGAAGATCGCCCCGAGTTCGGTCTGGCTGCCAAGATCGGCCAGTGCAAGATCCTGCCGCAGCGCGATCTCGTCGCCGAAGGCTGCGGCGAGGAGATGCGTGTCCGCGTTGCAGCCGATATAGCGCAGGATGGCCTGATGAAAGACCTCGCGCCGCCCGCTGTCATCAAAGCCGAGCCTGTCGGCCAGGCGCATCGCGAGAACACAGGAGCGCAGGGCGAAGTCGCGAGATTGCCCTGTCGCGAGGTCTGTTGCATAGGCGAGCACCATCATGAAATCGGCGCGCCGCGCGAAGAATTCTTTCACCATTCCTACCTGCCAGGAATTGTCGTTCCAGCCAGCATGCGTCAGATGGCGTGCTTCAAGCAAGTTTGTTTGTCGGGGAGGCAACCGCGCCCTGTTGTCCTTCCGGACCCATGTGCTGGATTGGCGCCTTGCCCGCGACGGCCGTGGAATGCCAGGCTCTACCGGAGATGGTTCGACTACAGGCCCACCCCTTCCGCCAACGCGACCGCGATCCAACTTTCTCTGGAGGCTGACGGGTTGCGACCGGGGCGTTAATGACTTCTTGACCACGAGCGTGTCCAATGGCCCCCATATTTTGGGGGCGTTGGCAGAATGCGGCACGAGAGCAAGTTTTCAACTTGGATGAGGTCGGGCGGGCAAAGCACGTTCGTCTTGGCATTGAAAAGCCTTGTTGATCTGGAAACGAAGTTCTCAGTAGTGCCCGAGCGACGCCTTGACAGCATGATCGACGATGTGCTCGCCGCGGCGGTCGGTCGCCTGAACCGCTTCCTTCCCAGCGGTGTCTCTATCGACATCAGCTCTGTCGATCTGACGCCCATCCGTGACCAACTTCGGAGCGAGGTTGCAGACCGGTTGACCGAAATCGGGGTGGCCATGAACCCAAATGACCCGGTCATCACTTCGATCATTGCTCGATATGCCGAGATACTGAACGGTTTCCTCCAGACGGAAGCCCTTCACCTCGAAAGATACACTTGGCGAAGCAGCGACGATTCCCGGGTTCGCGCTTCCCATTCCGAATACGACGACCGCATCTTCTCGTGGTCTGATCCCCCGAAGGCGGGCATCCG
>CAZRKU010000162.1:0-3846 GCA_964600685.1 uncultured Frigidibacter sp.
AGCGCGACAGGCAGTTGCGGCAGAAACCGGCAAGGTTCATCAGGTCGATGTTCTGCACATCGGCGCGTTTTTCCATCAGGTGATGGCGCAGCGCCCGGAAGGCGGCGGCTTCGAGTTCGATCTGCGTCTTGTCGTCGATCTTCATCATGGCACCCTCAGAGGCCGGACGCGGCCAGCACCCCCTCAAGAATGGGGGCAAGGCGGGCGGCCCACAAGGCCTGTCCGGCCGCATCGGCGATCAGATCGTTGCGGACCTCGATCAGCACATTCGGGCGGCCGGGCCCAAGGGCGTGGCGGTCGATCGCATCGCCGTCGAGATGACCGTTGTAGGGCTGGTTGTCGCCGGTCACATACCCTTCGGCGCGCAGCCGGTCGATCAGCGGCAGCGCCAGGCGCGTGTCCTTGTGGGAGTAGAGAACCGCAACCTCCCACGGGCGCGGCGGGCGGCCGTTCAGGCGGGGGGTGAAGGAATGGATCGCGCAGATCACCGCATCGCCCCGCCGCGCCGCGAGGGCTGCGAGTGCGGCGTGATAGGGCCGGTGCCAGGCGTTCAGGCGGCGTTCGACCTCCACCGCGTCGGCATGGCGGTTGGCGGGGATGATCGTGCCGTCGTAGAGTTTCATCAGAAGCGTCGGGTCATCCTCGCCGCGGTTCGGGTCGATGACGAGGCGCGAGAAGGCCGTCAGGATCGCCGGCGCGTCCAGTCGTTCGGCCAATTCGCGGGCCACGCCCGCCGCGCCGACATCCCAGGCGATATGACGCGCCATGTCTGCCGGGGCAATGCCAAGGCTGCCGCCGCTCACCTCGTCCGGAACACGGTTGGAGGCATGGTCACAGGTCACCAGCCAGCGGGAGGGCCGGTCTTCGCCGATGATTAAAAAAGGGGCAGTCGTCATCCGTGGATCAACCAATTGCTCTGATTTCCTTTATGGGACTGGACGAGAATGCGCCAGTTGCTCATGCGGTGGAATTGGGCCATAGAGGCTCGGCCCAGGCATGTTAACGCAAACGTGGAGCGCGCGGATGAGACGGCTCAGAAATGTAAAGATCGTGGCCACGCTGGGACCGGCATCCAGCGATTACGCGACGATCCGCGCGTTGTTCGAGGCAGGGGCGGATGTCTTCCGGCTGAACATGAGCCACGGGGCCCATGCCGACCAGAAGGCGCGTTACGACATCATCCGGCAGATCGAGGCCGATACCGGCCGCCCGATCGCGGTGCTGGCCGATCTTCAGGGGCCGAAGCTCAGGGTCGGGGTCTTCGCCAACGGCTCCGAGGAACTGGCGGACGGCGCGTCCTTCCGCTTCGACCTTGATCCGGCCGAAGGCACGGCGACCCGCGTCTGCCTGCCCCACAAGGAGATTTTCGCGGCGCTGGAACCGGGCGCGTCGCTGCTGGTCAATGACGGAAAGATCCGTCTGCGGGTCGACACCTGCGGGGCCGGTTTCGCCGATTGCACGGTGACGATCGGCGGCACGATCTCCAACCGCAAGGGCGTGAACGTGCCGGACGTGGTGCTGCCGCTGGCGGCGCTGTCGGACAAGGACCGCGCCGATCTGGAATTTGCCTGCGAGCTGGGGGTCGACTGGCTGGCGCTGTCGTTCGTGCAGCGCCCGGAGGATGTGATCGAGGCGCGCGACCTGGCGAAAGGGCGTGCCGCGATCCTGTCGAAGATCGAGAAGCCCGCGGCGGTGAAGGCTTACGCGGAAATTCTGGAAGTGTCGGACGGGATCATGGTCGCGCGCGGCGATCTGGGGGTGGAACTGCCGGTCTATTCGGTGCCCCCGATCCAGAAGCGGCTGGTGCGGACAGCGCGCGCGGCGGCCAAGCCGGTGATCGTGGCGACCCAGATGCTTGAATCGATGATAGAAAGCCCGATGCCGACCCGCGCCGAAGTGTCGGACGTGGCGACCGCGATCTATGAGGGCGCGGACGCGGTGATGCTGTCGGCGGAATCGGCGACCGGGGCCTATCCGGTCGAGGCGGTCACGACGATGGACAATGTCGCCCGCTCGGTCGAGCGCGACCCGACCTACCGCGAGGTGATCGAAGCGAGCCGCCGAGCCAACCGCCAGACGGTGGCCGACGCGATCGTCTCGGCGGCGCGGGAGATCGCGGAAACCACTGATATCAAAGCGATATGCTGCTTCAGCCAGTCGGGGACCACCGCGAGCCTTGTGGCCCGCGAACGGCCGCGCGTGCCGATCCTGGCGCTGACGCCGATCACCGCGACCTTGCGGCGCCTCTGTCTCACCTGGGGGGTGCATTGCGTGCTGACCCCGGCGGTCGATCGGTTCAAGATGGCGGTGGTCAATGCCGTGCGCGCGGCGCGCGACCACGGGTTCGCCACCGAAAACGACCAGATCGTTGTCACCGCGGGCGTGCCGTTCAACGTGAAGGGCACCACGAACATCCTGCGTGTCGCCCCCTGCAACGAGCGGCTGATTTTCAACACCGATCCGGAATAAGCGGCAAAAAATCCTTTCATCTCAGTCTTCTGTTGGTGGTTTCCCGGAACCGGGTTAGCATCGGCCCAGCCGGGAAAAACCGGCGTGAGGCAATGGAGGACAGAAATGGACGGAACAAGTCTTATCGTCACCCTGATCATCGGGGCAGTGGCCGGCTGGCTCGCCGGGCAGATTGTCAAAGGTTATGGCTTCGGGCTGATCGGCAATATCGTCGTCGGGATCGTGGGCGCCTTCCTGGCCGGATGGATCCTGCCGGCGGTCGGTATCTCCATCGGGTCGGGGGTGGTCGGCGCGATTATCCATGCGACGCTGGGCGCGATCATCCTGCTGGTGCTCTTGCGGCTGGTGAAGACCGGCTGAGGGCTGCCAGCCAGCGTATGGCAAACGTATGGCAAGCGTATGCCATACGGGCCGACAGGCGCTGAGGATCGAGGAGCGGGCGGGCCATTGGCCCGCCCCTTCTGTTCTGAGGGAGGAAGAGGCGGGGTGAATCCCGACCTGCGGGTTTCGGGTCAGCGGGCAAAACCGCAGGCCAGCCGCCCCGCTGCCACGGGCAGCGGGGGGCTGGCCTGCGGAACTCCGGCCAGCCATCAGGCGTGGGTGTGGTGCCGGTGGTCGCGCAACGACCAGGCCGCCATGCCGAGCGTCAGAATGCCCACCACGACAAAATTCCAGGTCGCAGCATAGGTCCCGTCTGCCGCGCCCGCCACCGTCATGGCAAAGCCCAGCACCCAGGGCGACACCACCAGCCACAGGCCGACCACCATGTCGGCCCATTCTTCCCACTCATGAAATTCGACCAGCGCCAACACGGCCATGACCGAGATCAGAAGACCGAAGGCCACGGCATTCCACATTGCCGCGTCGGTCGTCGTAAAGCCAAGAATCCACGGCGACAGAACCAGCCAGACCCCGAGGATCAGGCTGATCGTGTCCTGCCAGCTTTCGGACAGTTTTTTCCAGAAGTTCGTCATCGCATACCCCTCCTTTGAACGGTCTGCATCGACTGCGGCCTTTGGCGGCCCATCGGTGCGGGCCAGGCCCGCGCCTGTGTGGAATCTGGGGAGTGGGGCGGGGGAATTCAAGGGCTTGGGGGTACCGGTGGGGGTGAGGTCGAAATCCTGAAAGGATTTCGGGGGCGCTTTCTTCTCAAGAAAGCGCGGGGCGCGCGGTCAGATCCCGTAGGGTGGGGTTTTACCCCACCGGCGTGACGGAGAGATTGGTGGGTTGAAAACCCACCCTACGGGTTGCTTGCCACGGCTCGCCTGGAGAGGAATGGCCGTGGCAAAGGTTAACACAGGTTAACGATCCGTGTCAGCCCCGTGCGGGGGTGCCCGGAGGACCGGAAGGGAACGCGCCAGTGGCGCGTTACCCGGT
>CAZRKU010000163.1:0-3803 GCA_964600685.1 uncultured Frigidibacter sp.
GGTTAAGGAACAGCGACCTCAACGCTGCGCGTCTACCAATTCCGCCACATCCGCACACTTTGCCGGGAACCCCGGCTGAGGTGGCGTGCTTCTAGCCGAGCGTTTGCGGAAAGGAAAGGGGGTTTTTGCGCCCCCGTCCCTCAGCCGTAACTGACGACTTCGATCGCGATTCCGTTCGGTTCACGGAAGTAGAACCGCCGCCCCGGCTCATGGTCATGGACCTCGCCCGGCGTCAGTCCGGCGGCAATCACGCGCCCGCGGGTTTCCTCGAAATCCTCCACGACCACCGCAAAATGGTTCAGCCCGCCGTTGGTGTGATAACTGTCCTCGCGCCGCTCCGCCCCGTCGCCATGGCTGAAAAGCGCGACATAGCTCTCCGGTCCGCCGACATGGACCGACCGCCCCGTCTCCTGCCCTTGATTCCCGCTCTCCAAGGGGTAATTTCTCAAGTTAACTTGAGATCAGGGGGTTTTCGTGCGACAGGGCCTGACCATCGGCGATCTCGCGGCGCGCACCGGCCTCGCGGTCTCGGCGATCCGCTTCTACGAAACCCATGGCATCGTCCGCCCGCATCGCAATCAGGGCGGCCATCGCCGCTATGGCGGGGCCGACATCCGGCGGCTCTCCTTCACGCTCATCGCGCAGCGGCTGGGCTTCCCCCTTGCCGAAATCGCCCAACACCTGGCCGCGCTGCCCGACGACCGCGCCCCCGACCGGGGCGACTGGCAACGTATCGCCGTCAGCTTCCGCCGCCATATTCGCGACCGGATCACCGCACTTGAGGTGCTGTCGGAGAAACTCGATGGCTGTATCGGCTGCGGCTGCCTGTCCTTGGACAAATGCACGCTCTATAACCGCGACGACCGCGCCGCGGCCAAGGGCACGGGTCCGCGTTATCTCATGGGCGACAGACCCGAGAACTACCCCGAAAACGGCCCCGAGGACTGACATGCCAGACTGGATCACCACCCCCGGCCTCACGCCCTACCCCGACGCGCTGACCTTCATGGAGGCGCGGGTGGAAGCGATCAGCCGCGGCATGGCCGCCGAATGTATCTGGCTTCTCGAACACCCGCCGCTCTACACCGCCGGCACCTCCGCCCGCCCCGCCGACCTGACCGACCCCGACCGTTTCCCGGTCTACGCGGCGCGGCGCGGCGGGCAATACACCTATCACGGGCCGGGCCAGCGGGTCGCCTATGTGATGCTCGCTCTGGGCCGCCGCGAAAGGGACGTGCGCCGCTTCGTGCAGCGGCTGGAAGGCTGGGTCATCGCCACGCTCGCCGAATTCAACGTCCGGGGCGAGGTGCGCGACGGTCGCGTCGGCGTCTGGGTCACGCGCCCCGACCTCGCCCCGAACCCCGACGGCACGCCCCGCGAAGACAAGATCGCCGCGATCGGCGTCCGGCTCAGGAAATGGGTCAGCTTCCACGGCATCTCGATCAACGTCGAACCCGACCTCGGCCATTTCGACGGAATCGTCCCCTGCGGCATCCGCGACCACGGCGTCACCAGCCTCGTCGATCTGGGCCTGCCGGTCACGATGGCCGACCTCGACCGCGCGCTGCGCACCACCTTCGACGAAAGCTTCGGCCCTCAGACGACGGGCTGATCTTCGGGGCGGAAATCGCCACGCTTCCGGCCGAACCGCCATAGGACGATTTGACCACTGGCGCGCGCCACGCCGCACGCGGATGATGCAGATGGATTCGCGCCCCGTCATCAACGACCATCAGGAGGTTCCCGATGAACAAGACCCTGACTGCCCTTGGCGCTTGCCTTCTGCTTGCGTCCCCTGCCCTGGCCGCCGGCGACGCGGCCAAGGGCGAAGCCGGCTTCAAGAAATGCCAGGCCTGCCATTCGGTCATCAAGGATGACGGCACCGAAATCGTGAAGGGCGGCAAGGCCGGCCCGAACCTGTTCGGCGTGATCGGCCGCGCGGCTGGGTCAACCGATTTTGCCTATAGCGATTCCCTGAAGGCTGCGGGCGCCGCCGGCCTCGTGTGGGACGAAGCCACGCTCGTCACCTATCTGGCCGACCCGTCGGCCTTCCTGAAGGACAGGACCGGCGACGCCGCCGCCAAGTCGAAGATGAGCTTCAAGCTCGCCAAGGGCGGCGAGGATATCGCGGCCTATCTGACCTCGGTCGCCCAGTAGGACCGGGCTGACCGGCCAAGCGGCGGGGGCCGGGCATTGCCTGTCTGCCCGGCCTTCCGCTTGCGGGCATCCCCGCGGCGCCATGCGCCGACATGGCATCACGGACATAGCGGCAATTTTTCCGGGCTAAGAATGCCATGGCGCATTGCCCTATCGCCCCGCGCTTATTATTACGGGCCGGGAAGCCCGGCACAGACGTAAAGTCTGGCCGGTCAATCGGAATGGGAGATCAGCATGGCCGACGCAGCCGTTCATGGCCACGACGAACATGGCCACCCCGGGTTCTTCACCCGGTGGTTCATGTCGACGAACCACAAGGATATCGGCATCCTTTACCTCTTCACCTCGGCCATCGTCGGCCTGATTTCGGTGATCTTCACCGTCTACATGCGGCTGGAGCTGATGGAGCCGGGCGTCCAGTACATGTGCCTTGAGGGGCTGCGCTTCATCGCCGACGCCTCGCAGACCTGCACGCCCAATGGCCATGCCTGGAACGTGACCGTCACCGCGCACGGCATCCTGATGATGTTCTTCGTGGTGATCCCGGCGCTCTTCGGCGGCTTCGGCAACTATTTCATGCCGCTCCATATCGGCGCGCCCGACATGGCCTTCCCGCGGATGAACAACCTGTCCTACTGGATGTATGTGGCCGGCACCGCGCTGGCGGTGGCTTCGGTCCTTGCCCCCGGCGGCAACGGCCAGACCGGTTCGGGCGTCGGCTGGGTGCTCTACCCGCCGCTCTCGACGAACGAGGAAGGCTGGTCGATGGACCTGGCGATCTTCGCCGTCCACGTCTCGGGCGCCTCCTCGATCCTCGGCGCGATCAACATGATCACCACCTTCCTGAACATGCGCGCCCCCGGCATGACCATGCACAAGGTGCCGCTCTTCGCCTGGTCGATCTTCGTCACCGCCTGGCTGATCCTCCTGTCGCTGCCGGTTCTGGCGGGCGCGATCACCATGTTGCTGACCGACCGCAACTTCGGCACCACCTTCTTCCAGCCCTCGGGCGGCGGCGACCCGGTCCTCTACCAGCATATCCTGTGGTTCTTCGGCCATCCGGAAGTCTACATCATCATCGTGCCGGGCTTCGGCATCATCAGCCACGTGATCTCGACCTTCTCCAAGAAGCCGATTTTCGGTTACCTGCCGATGGTCTATGCGATGGTGTCGATCGGGGTTCTGGGCTTCGTCGTCTGGGCGCACCACATGTATACGGTCGGCCTGTCGCTGACCCAGCAGAGCTACTTCATGCTCGCCACCATGGTCATCGCGGTGCCGACCGGCATCAAGGTATTCTCCTGGATCGCGACCATGTGGGGCGGCTCGGTCGAACTGAAGACCCCAATGCTCTGGGCCTTCGGCTTCCTCTTCCTCTTCACTGTCGGCGGCGTGACCGGCGTGGTCCTGTCGCAGGCCCCCGTCGACCGCGTCTATCACGATACCTACTATGTCGTGGCGCATTTCCACTATGTGATGTCGCTCGGCGCGGTCTTCGCGATCTTCGCCGGCATCTACTACTGGATCGGCAAGATGTCGGGCCGGCAATATCCGGAATGGGCGGGCAAGCTGCACTTCTGGATGATGTTCATTGGCGCCAACCTGACCTTCTTCCCGCAGCACTTCCTCGGCCTGCAGGGCATGCC
>CAZRKU010000164.1:0-3795 GCA_964600685.1 uncultured Frigidibacter sp.
GGCGCTGCGCGGTTGCGGGCGGCGCGAGGTCGCGACGGCCTGCGGGCTTGCCGAGGCGAGGGCCGCGGCTGCGGCCGCCGCTTCGGCGCGGGCGGCATCGGCCACGGCTTCGTCCCGGGCACGCCGGGCGGCGGCAGCGGACGCCACCGAGGCGGGCCGGTCTTTCGGTTTCCGCGCCGCATGGCGGCTGTCGACGGGCGGGGCCAGTGGTGCAAGGCTTGCATCATCGTCGGGTGCGGCAGTGGCGGCGGGCAGCGGGGGCAGACCGGCGGGCCGGGCGCGCGGTGACTTGCCCGCCAGCGCCGGATCGGCGAAGGGCGCATCCGTCGCCGCTTCGGTCGCGGGCTCCGGCAGGGGCGCGGGTGCCAGTCCCGCGGGTCGGGCACCGGGAAGGCGCGCAGGTTTTCCGGCGATCAGGGTGAAGCCGCCCGGCGTGACGACACCCTCCGGCGTGGCGATGATCAGCCCGTTTGCATCCCGGCGCAGCAAGGTGCCGAAAGGCTGGGGCAGCGGCTGTCCGGCAAGGGGGCGGTCGCCCGACACCACGGCAAGGTCCGGCAGGGCCGTTGCCGCCTGCGGATGGGAGGAGACGCCTGCCTCGCCGGCGGGCGCCGACAGTGCGGCGATCTCGCCCGACGGCGGGAGGGGCTGAACCGCCGGTGCCGCGGGATTCACCGCCGGCTGGACCAGACCGGCGGCCGGGTCGGGCAGGGGTTCGCCGACAGGCGGCGTTGCCGTCGCCACCGCAGGCTTGGTCGCGGGTGCCGGGTTTGGCGGGGCGGTGGCCGGACTTTCGACCAAAGCGACAGGCTGATCCGCCGGTGCGGCGGTCTGTTCGCCGCTCAGGAATGCCCAGAAGAGCGCCCCGGCAAGCAGCACCATGGCCGTCGCCCCGGCGGCGAGTCGCGGCAGATCCATGCCCGCGCCCGCCAGACCCCTTCCGGCAAGCACTCCGGCAGGGCGCTTTTCCTCTGCTTTGAGTCGGGGTTGCGCTGCATATCCCGACGTCCGGGCAATGCGCGACGCGATCCGTTCCAGACCGGGCAACGGGGCGGGACCGGCCGGCGGGACCGGACCATTCTCCGGTCGATACAAGGACGAGGCGGAAGGACTCGATGGTGCGGGAGGTTCCACCACCCCGGCCACCGCTCCGGCCGTCATTCCGGCCGCCGCCCTGCTTCCCGCCACTCCGCCCAGACGCGGGACGATGCCGGCAAGGCGCGTGCCGGGCTCCTCGACGCGATCGGGGGAAGGCAGGTCGGTGGCCTCGGCCTGCTGGCGGCGGCTCAGGAAGGGCGCGTCGCCGCTTGCTTCGACCGGAGGGGCCTCCGCAATTTCCTGCGGCTCTTGGTAAGGTGATGGGGCGGTCGCGTCCGGCGGTGTCGGTGCCGGAACCATCTCAAGCGGCTGATGGTCGAGGACAGGAACGTCTGTAATTTCCGATTCCGCCTCCGCCGCCAGCGCCTCGTCATCCGAAATTTCTATGAAGGGGGCTTCTTCCGCCACCGACTCCGGGTCGGCGCCGGTGGGCGCTTCGGAAACGCCGCTGTTCCGGGCAGCGGGCGGGCCGTCGACCGCGTCGGTCGCAGCTACAGGCAGGTCGCCCACCTCGGTCGCCGGGTCGTTTTCGGATGGTGCATCCACCGGCTGAGCGGCCACGGCGGGAGGCGGGGAGGGATCGGGCGTCGCGCCGGCGAGGGCGGCCGTCGGCCCGACCGAAGGCGCGACCGAAACGATCTTGACCGGATCCTGATCACGGTCGAGCCGCACCCCGTCACCAAGCCAGCGTTCGGCCGAGCCGGTCAGGCCGAAGAACGGCTCGCCGGCGAAGCGGCCCGGTTCAGGGACGGCGACGAAGGCAACCGGGTGAAATCCCTGCGCTTCGGCAAAGGCTTCCGCCTCGTCCAGGGTGACCCGCGCGACCACGGCCACGACCGTCCGCGCACCGGAGCCGGTGAAATCGAACACCAGATCGTCGACATCATAGGGGGTGCGTCCACTCAGGGCCTTGCGGATCACGCCCCGACGCGCGGCCCGATCCTGACCGGGGGCGTCGGTCTCGAAATAGAGGATCTGGGAGTTTGGCAGGACCAGCTTGCTGACGAACCCCTCCGGCGCACGCGCCGTGGCCAGCGCCTGCATCAGGGCCAGTTCACCCTCCAGATCGGCAGCATCCAGCCGCACCTCGGCAAGCCGCATCCAGCCGTCTGGCAGACGCTCCAGAAGGCTTACCGAGTCATTCGTCAGGTCTAGGGCGAAACGTGGCTTCATCGCAAGCATCTAGCACCCGGGGGGTTGCCATCCCAACCCCCCGTTCCGGCAATTTCTGTCCTAAAGCAGAAATTTGCCTATTGGAAGAACCGCCGCCAAGGAATGACTTGTGGCCTGCGTCTGACCCTTCCAGATGTAACGCGCATCAACGGAGGTTTTCCCATGCGTATTCTGACTGTTCTCGCCTCGGTCGCCCTGCTGGCTTCCCCGGCCCTCGCGGACGACGCGAAAGCCCTGATCACCGTGACGGGCGAGGGGCAGGTGGCGGTCGTGCCCGACATGGCGACGATTTCGCTGGGCGTCACGGTCAACGGCGATACGGCCAAGGCCGCGCTTGACGCCAACAGCGCGGCACTTGCCGTCGTGCTGGAACGCCTGACCGCCGCCGGGATCGAGGCGAAGGACATCCAGACCTCGGGCCTGTCGCTCGGCCCGGTCTATGACTATTCGGCGTCGGGCGGGGTGCAGAACGTGCAGGGCTATACCGCCAGCAACATGGTGACGGTTCAGGTCCGCGCCCTCGACAAGGTCGGCCCGGTGCTGGATGCGTCCGTGACCGACGGGGCGAACATGCTGAACGGGATCACCTTCGGCCTGCTCGATCCGGTGCCCGTCACCGACGAGGCGCGCAAGAAGGCGGTGGAGGATGCCCGCCGCAAGGCCGGTCTTTATGCCGGGGCCGCCGGGGTCGAACTTGGCGATATCGTCTCCATCACCGAGGGCGGCAACTTTGGCGTGCCGATGATGATGGGCGGAGCGGCGTTCGCGAAGGCTGATTCCGTGCCTGTCGCCGCCGGTGAACTGTCGGTCGGCGCGTCGGTCACGGTCACCTTCGCCGTCGCGGAATGATGCGGCGTCGGGGGCGCGACAAGCCGCGCCCCCGGTCCAAAATCAGGCGGTGGCTTTGGCCAGCGCCTGATCCAGATCGGCGATAATGTCCTCGACATCCTCGATCCCGATCGACAGGCGCACCACATCCGGCGCCGCCCCCGCTGCCACCTGCTGCTCCAGCGACAGCTGGCGGTGCGTGGTCGAGGCCGGGTGGATGACCAGCGAACGCGTGTCGCCCAGATTGGCAACGTGGCTGAAAAGCTTGAGTTCATTCACGAGCTTCACGCAGGCGTCGTAGCCGCCCTTGACCGCAAAGGTGAACAAGGCACCGGCGCCTTTCGGCAGGATCTTCTTCGCCCGCTTGCTGTAGGGCGAGGATTTCAGTCCCGCATAGGTCACCTGCCCGATCCTCGGGTCATTCTCCAGCCATTCGGCGACCCTCGCGGCATTCTTGACATGCCGCTCCATCCGCAGGCCCAGCGTCTCGATCCCGAGAAGCGTGTAATGCGCGCCCTGCGGGTTCATGGTCATGCCGAGATCGCGCAGGCCGATGGCGATGGAGTGGAAGGTGAAGGCCATCCCGCCCAGCGTGGGGTGGAAGGTCAGCCCGTGGTAGGCCGGCTCCGGCTGGCTGAGCGAGGGGAACTTGTCGGAGGCCGACCAGTCGAACTTGCCGCTGTCGACCAACACGCC
>CAZRKU010000165.1:0-3746 GCA_964600685.1 uncultured Frigidibacter sp.
TGGTCGGAGGCATTGGTCTTGGCCAGATGTGGCACATGCTCGGCCAGATAGCGGTGGATCATGTCGCTGAACCGTGGGGCCTCGCGCAACTCGCCTCGCGTCCCCAAGGGGTCACCGCCCTCGTCGATCATGCGGCGCAGATCCCGCGCCCGCTCACGCGCCGCCGTCACCGTCCATTCGGGCCAGCGTCCGATGGTCATGCGGCGCTGGCGCCCTGCAAACCGGTAGTCCAGCGAAAAGCACCGGCTGCCCGACGCGAGGATGCGGATGGAAAAGCCCCGCACCTCCGTGTCGAAAACCTGAACATGGCGCCCCTCCTCTGGGGTCTGTTCCCGCACCGTTTTATCGTTCAATCGCAATCTCTTGACCAACTCGGCACCTCCTGTCGCCAATGACACAGGCGTGGATTCGCGCCTTTATCAAGCCAAGCATGGCGACCGCTGCGGCAATCAGGCGGTGACCGGCGGTGAAGCCGCGCTGGGCTGCCGGTCGTTGAAATCATGGGAGAATTGCCGATCCTCTGCTGATTCAGGCGCGGTTGCAGCAGCGTCGATGACCGCAGAGGTCGCCAGAGAGCAGGAGGAACAGCCCATCTTGCTGCACATACTTGGCACGAAAACGAGCGAATTCTGTAAATCTCTAACGAAATCAATGACCGGCAAGGGTCCGCACCCTCTGCCGCCCCTGCGAAACCGCGCTCTTGCCGCCGAACCTGCGGAAAACACGGCCAATATCTGTAAATCGCCTGTGGCAAGAGGCGTGTCCTGCGACTGATCAGGGCGCGCGCACTGCTCCCGCGCGGCCGCCAGCTGCACTGAACTGCATCCAGTTTCCAGAATATCCCATAAAATCAATGACCGGCAAGCCTCCGGCGCATCACCGCCGGTCACCGCCTTCCCGCCACCCCTTCGCGTCTGCGTCTCATGACCCCGGAAATCAGCCCGCTCCGGGCGATGAATGGGAGAGAGAAGATGACTGCGACGGGAACTGCATCGCGATCCGCGTCAGGCGGGTTGCTCGGTGGCTGGATCAGCCGCCTGGACCTGGCCCTTGAACTCGGCCTGACGGTCGACACCCTGCGCCGCTGGGAAGCGCAGCGTTTCGGGCCGCCCTGCGTGCGCGCCGGTCGGAAGGTCTATTACCGCCGCAATGCAGTGCACGACTGGCTGCAGTTGCAAGAAGTGCCCAGTCCCCGGCGCCCGGGTGGCCGTCGATGACACCTCCGCTGTCCCATCCCCTTGTCGCAACATCCGGCACCGGCGACTGGATCCTTGATCGCCTGACCGAGGCGCGCGGTGTCCTGGCCGACACCACCCGGCACCCGGAATCGCTGGTCATCCTCGCAGCACGGGTTGTCGTCGGCCAGACCGATGATGCCCGTGAATGCGGCGTTGCCATCGACCTGTTGCGTGAGCTGGACCGTCGCCCTCTGCACGTCCTCGCGGCGGCGGCTTTCCCGAAGGGCGGTGCCGCATGAACCGACGCAGTACCCCCGAAGCCGATGCCCAGCGCGCCATCGTGCAAGCTTTGCGCTTCGCCCTGCCCCGCGATGCCATCGTTCATCATTGCGCCAACGAGGTAACTGAGGCCGGTTCGCGTGGCCGAATCCGACAGTCGATCCTGGTCGGCATGGGTGTTCATGCGGGTTTTGCCGACCTGATCGTGATCTCTGGCGGCCGCGTGCTGTTCCTTGAGGTCAAAAGTCAAACCGGCCGTCTGCGCAAATCGCAGGAAGTGTTTCGCGACACGGTTTGCGCGCAGGGCTTTGGCTGGGCGCTGGTCCGCTCGGTCGACGATGCGCTGGGCGCTTTGGCGGAAAACGGCTTCACCAGCCGCGTGCGCCCCATGCGGAGTGCGGCACTATGAGCCACAAAGCGACCGTCTGGGCCATCCAGCAGCGCGGGCTGAAGCCCGCCACCAAGATCGTGCTGTGGTTCCTGTGCGACCGGCACAACCCCGACTTCGGCTGTTTCCCGACGCAGGCCCGGCTGGCCGACGATGCGGAAATGTCGATTTCGGCGCTGAATGGCCACCTCGCGAAACTCGAGGCGCTGCGCCTGATCCACCGCGTCCGCGTCCATGATCCGCGCACCCACAAGCGCCAGGCTACACGCTACATCCTGGCGTTCGAGGACGGATTCCCACAAGAGCCAACTCCGGAAACCGGAGACGGGCTTGAAGGAACGGACGAGGAACAAGGCGACGACCCAACTCCGGATTCCGGACATGGAGCCATCTCCGGATTTTCGGCAAAGCCATCTCCGGATTTTGCCGAAAGCCATCTCCGGAATCCGGAGACTAACCTTGTAAGAGAACCTTTAAGAGAACCTGTAAAGGAGGAGGAGGGCGCGCAAGCGCGAGATTCCGAGTTTGATCGGTTCTTCGCAGAACTGCTGATCGCGCTGGGCTTTGCCGCCAATGCCACCCTGCCCGCTTGGTGGCAGGGCTGGCCAGCGCGGCTCCACGTGCAGCGTTGGCGGGATGACCTCGGGCTGTCTGAGGCCCGGATCATCGCGACCGCCGCCGAAACGCGCCGCGATCATCCGAACCCGCCCGACGGCCCCAAGGCGCTCGACCGGTTCATGGAACGCGCCGCCCAGCGCGATGCGCAGAAGGCGGCCGCCGTCGGCAATTCGGGAAAGGCCAAGCGCCGCCGCAAAGCGGAAAGCAAACCTCGACCCAGCGACGACGAAGTGGCGGTCTACTATGCGGCCATCGTCAATTCGGATGCGTACCTGCCCCGAGATTTGTTCACCAGCAGAACCTGTGGATTGATGCTGGACCGTGGCCTCGTCACGCCGGAACGCCTGCGCCAGCGGATGGAATCGTGAATGGGCTGGTGTTACGTCCCCGGCACGGATTGTCCCTCTGCGCAGGCGGCGGAGGCTTGGATCTGGGCGTCATGCTCGCCGAACCTGGTTTCCACACCCGCGCCTTCGTCGAATGGGAGGAATGGCCTCGAAGGGTTCTCGTCGCCGCCCAGCGCGCAGGGTATTTCGCCCCGGCCCCAATCTGGGACGACCTGCGCAAATTCGATGCCCGACCCTTTCGCGGTGCCTTTGACATCGTGCTTGCCGGATACCCCTGCCAGCCCTTCAGCGCGGCCGGGAAGCGGGCCGGTGCCGATGATCCCCGTCACCTCTGGCCCGAGGTTGCCCGCGTCATCAGCGAGTGCCGCCCAGAATGGGTGTTCCTCGAAAACGTCGCCGGTCATGTCACCCTTGGCCTTGAAACCGTCCTGCGAGAGCTATCGGGCATGGGCTACACGCCTGCGGCGGGTCTGTTCAGCGCGGCAGAAGTTGGCGCGCCGCATCAGCGGCTTCGCATCTTCATCCTGGCCCACACCGATGAGTCTGCACCCCGGCACCGCCAGCTACAATCCGGCGGGGAACAGCGACTTTACCCGGAAGGCCGAAGCCCTGGCGCTGGGCATCAGGAACTGGTCGACGCCGAAGGGATCAGATGGCGCGAAGGGTGGGCCCGGCCAGAGCTATGGCTCGGGCGGGATGCCACCCCTGCCAGCGCAGGCGGCGCAATGGCCGACACCGGCCGCGCAGAACTGGAAGGGATCCAGCGAAGCCAGCATCACCCGGGCCGATGGCAAATCCCGGATGGATATCCTGCATTACCGGGCGGAACAGGGCTTCACCCGCCCGGCCCCGGCGATCAAGCCGGATGGGCAACGGTTCTGGCCGCACGCCCCGATCTCGCGCCCGCTCTGGGCTTCGATGATTGCCTCGCATGGG
>CAZRKU010000166.1:0-3635 GCA_964600685.1 uncultured Frigidibacter sp.
CTCGGTGGCGCTGATCGTGAAGATGGATGACATCGGGCTTTTGCTGGCGGCGCGCGCCCGGCTTTCGCTGACGCGGGCGCTCGGGCGCGGGTTGGTGGTGGCGATGCCGAAACTCATGTCGTTCCTGTCGACGGTCGGCACGGCCGCGATGTTGTGGGTCGGTGGTTCGATCATCGTCCACGGGTTGGACGAGCTGGGTTGGGGCTGGCTCGGCCAGCCCATCGATGACCTCGCGGCCGCCGCCGCCGATCTGGCGACCGGCGCGGCGGCGGCGGTCGAATGGATCGTCAAGGCGGCGCTTTACGGGTTGTTCGGCCTGGCACTGGGGTTCTTGCTCATTCCGGTGGCCACACGGGTTGTCGGCCCGCTCTGGTCGCGCCTGCGGGGCCGGCCGGACCACGCCTGATCAAGCGGCGCGCCTGCGGCGCAAGCTTTTGCCTCGCCCTCCCCCCCCGGGGGGGGAGGGCTCAGGGCCTCCGGCGGGGATATTTTCTGACAGAAAATGAAAAGCCGCGCGGGAGAGGCGCGGCTTTCTTGCTTGGATCCTGCCAGTATCAGAGCAGCGCACGGACCCTGGCGGCCGTTGCTGCGGCGGTGATGCCGAACTCCGCATAGAGCCGTTCGGCCGGGGCGGAGGCGCCGAACCCGTCCATGCCGACGAAGGCCGCTTTTTTCTCGGTCCCGCGCTCGCCCAGCAGGAACCGGTCCCAGGGCTGGCGCACCGCTGCTTCGATGGCGACGCGGACCGGACCCGCGGGCAGGACGCGCTTGCGGTAGGTCTCCGGCTGGGCGGTGAAAAGTTCCATGCAGGGCATGGAGACGACACGGGTGCCGATCCCTTCGGCTTCGAGGATCGACCGGGCGTTCATGGCGATTTCCACCTCAGAGCCGGTGGCCATCAGGATCGCCCGACGTTTTCCGGTTGCCTCGGCCAGCACATATGCCCCATGGGCCGTCAGGTTCTTGGCCGTGTGCGTGGTGCGCAGCGTCGGCAGGTTCTGGCGCGACAGGGCGAGGACCGAGGGGGTTTTGGAGCTGGTCAGCGCCAGCTCCCAGGCTTCGGCGGTCTCCACCAGGTCGGCGGGGCGGAAGGTCCAGGTGTTCGGCGTCGCCCGGCAGATCGCCAGGTGTTCGACCGGCTGGTGGGTCGGGCCATCTTCGCCAAGGCCGATGGAATCGTGCGTCATCACATAGATGGTCGGCACGCCCATCAGCGCCGAAAGCCGCATGGCACCGCGCGCATAGTCGGTGAAGCACAGGAACGTGCCGCCATAGGGGCGCATGCCGCCATGCAGCACCATGCCGTTCATCGCCGCGGCCATGCCATGTTCACGGATACCGTAGTGGACATGGCGGCCCTTGCGGTTTTCAGGCCCGAAGACGCCCAGATCGGCGGTCTTGGTCAGGTTCGAGCCGGTCAGGTCGGCCGAGCCGCCGATGGTTTCCGGCATCACCGGGTTGACCGCCGCCAGCACCATTTCCGACGCCTTGCGGGTGGCGACTTTCGGGGCCTTTGCCGAAGCATCGGCCTTGACGGCGCGGATCGTCGCGGCGAGCTTCTTCGGCGCGCCGCCGGCCATCTGACGGGCGAACTCGGCCTGCTTCGCGGGCGAGAGCGTGGCGAGCCGCGCTTCCCATTCCTTGCAGGCGTCAGCGCCGCGCCCGCCGATCGTGCGCCAGGCTTTCAGGATGTCGGCGGGGATGACGAAGGCGTCGTGGTCCCAGCCGTAGATCGCCTTGACGGCCTTGATCTCGTCGGGGCCGAGGGGCGAGCCGTGCGCCCCGGCGGTATCCTGCTTCTTCGGGCTGCCGAAGCCGATATGGGTCTTGCAATCGACCAGCACCGGGCCGTCGGACTTTTTCGCCGCCGTCAGGGCCCGGTCAATGTCGACCGGGTCGTGGCCGTCGCACGAGAGGACCGTCCAGCCCGAGGCCGCAAAGCGGGCGCGCTGGTCGGTGATGTCGGACAGGGACACCGGCCCGTCGATGGAGATGTTGTTGTTGTCCCAAAGCACGATGAGCTTCGACAGTTTCTGCATCCCGGCGAGGCCGATCGCCTCGTGGCTGATCCCCTCCATCAGGCAGCCGTCGCCGGCGATGACCCAGGTGCGGTGATCGACCACCTTGGCACCGAACCGCGCGCGCAGGCTTTCTTCGGCCATGGCGAAGCCCACGGCGTTGGCGAGACCCTGGCCGAGGGGGCCGGTCGTCGTCTCGATCCCCGGCGACAGGAAGTTTTCGGGATGGCCGGCGGTGATCGAACCCCACTGGCGGAAGTTCCGGATCTGGTCGAGCGTCATGTCCGAATAGCCGGTCAGGTGCATGAGCGCATAGAGCAGCATCGAACCATGTCCGGCCGACAGGACGAACCGGTCGCGGTCGGCCCATTTCGGCTGGCTCGCATCGAATTTCAGGTGTTTTTCGAACAGGACCGTCGCCACATCGGCCATCCCCATCGGCATGCCGGGGTGGCCGGAATTGGCCGCCTGGACGGCATCCATGGCGAGCGCGCGGATCGCGCAGGCCTTCATCCAGTGATCGGCGTGTTCGGTGCGGAGCGTCGCGATATCCACGGCGGTCTTCCTTTGGCTGGGGCGGGTTTCGGGGCTTGATAGGGGGGGCGGGCGGCAAGATCAAGCGCGGCCCCTAAGGCATTGGTGTGAAAGGGGGCGCAGAGCGCGGAAGGATTGGCTAATATCGGTGGAAGGCATCGGATGGGCGATTCGTGGCAGCGGTGGTTGCCCAGGTCGCCCCGGACAGCGCGGGGAGTTGTGCCAAATGGATGATGTTACCGAATTGGAACGGCGCATCATGTATGCGCTGGAACGGATCGGGACGGCGGTGGATCAATGGCCCGAGGGGCAAGGTTCGACGACCGCCGGCGAGACCTCGATCGAGATTGACGTCCTCAGGGCCGAGCTTGAGGCGGAACGCAGCGCCAATGCGCAACTGACCGAACGTGTGCGCGCCATCAAGGACAAGCAGGAGAACATGGTCTCCGCGCTGGAACGCAAGGCGGCGCGGCTGGGTGAGCAGCTTGACCAGCTGGGCGCGGAATTGCAGCGCCAGCGGCGGCTCAACGCGGAACTCACGCGGGTCAATCAGGCGCTGAGCGATGCGGCGCGCGGCGGCCTGAGCGACCCGGCGCTCTTGAACGATGCCCTGCGCACCGAGGTCGAGGCCCTGCGCGCCGCGCGGGCCAGTGAGATGGCCGAGGTGGCGGAGATCCTGTCGGAACTGAAACCCCTGATCGGCGAGGTGGCATGATGGCGGATGTGCGGGTGTCCATCGGCGGACGCGAATTCGACGTATCCTGCCAACCCGGCGAGGAACATTTCCTGCGGTCGGCCGCGAAGCTTCTGGACAATGAGGCGACGGTGCTTCTGGGCCAGATCGGCCGGCTGCCCGAGGCGCGGATGCTTTTGATGGCAGGCCTGATGCTGGCCGACAAGACGGCGGGGCTGGAGGATCAACTGCGCACGGTTGAGGAGCGCGCGGCCCTTGCCGAACGGGTCGCCACAGCGGCGCGGGTGCAGCCGGTGCCGGACCCGGTGCAAGTGCCGGTTCTGCCCGCGGCGGTGATCGACAGCATGGCCGAAATCGCGGCGCGGGCCGAGGCGTTGGCCGACCGGGTC
>CAZRKU010000167.1:0-3564 GCA_964600685.1 uncultured Frigidibacter sp.
TCACCAACATCAATTCCGTCTCGCCCCTGAAGCACGACTTCCCGATGATCGACGGGGCGCTCAGGATGGCGCGGGCGGGGCAGGCGGTTGTCGTGACGCCCTTCACCCTTGCCGGGGCCATGGCGCCCGTCACCATGTCGGGCGCCGTGACGCTGTCGATTGCGGAGGCATTGTCCGCGATTGCCCTTCTGCAATATGTCCGGCCTGGCACGCCCTCCATGATCGGCACCTTTACGTCGAACGTCGACATGAAGTCGGGTGCGCCGGCCTTCGGCACGCCGGAATACATGCGCGCGACGCAGATGACCGGGCAGATGGCGCGGTTTTACGGGTTGCCGCTCCGATCGTCCGGCGTTTGCGCGGCCAACGTGCCGGACGGTCAGGCGATGTGGGAGACGTCGAACAGCCTGTGGGCGGCGGTCCAGTCGGGCACGAACCTTGTCTATCATGCCGCGGGGTGGCTTGAGGGCGGCCTGATCGCGTCGCCTGAGAAGTTCGTGATGGATTGTGAGGTCCTGCAGATGATCCAGCGCTACATGGAGCCGGCGACCTGGGCGACGACGCCCGACGATATCGCGATCGAGGCGATTGCCGAGGTCGGGCCGGATGGCCACTATTTCGGGGTCCAGCATACGCAGGACCGCTATACCAAGGCATTCTATCAGCCCATCGCGTCGGACTGGCGCAATTTCGAAGCCTGGAAAGCCGATGGCGGCGCGTGGACGGCCGAACGTGCCCACCGGATATTCAAGGATATTCTCGCGGACTATGAGGCCCCGGCGATGGACGCGGGCGATCGGGAGGCGCTGCGCGACTTCGTGGCGCGCCGCAAGGCGGAAGGCGGGGCGCCGACCGACTTCTGAGCAGGCTCTGCTAAGTCATTTCTTAATGCACCGCGCCTAGGATCGGCCTGCATCAGGAAGGGCTGATCATGCATGGGCTGATAAATCGATCTTTGCAGAGCTTTCTGCGCGACACCTATGGCGCCGACCGCTGGGCGCAGGTCGCGGAAATGGCAGGTATCGGACCCGAAGGGTTCGAGGCGATGCTGTCCTATGACGATGCGCTGACCGACCAGGTTTTGGCTGCCGCCACCGAAACGCTGATCCGGCCGCGCGACGGGCTTCTGGAAGATCTGGGCATGTTCCTCGTCTCGCTTGAGCCCCTGCGCCGGCTCTTGCGGTTCGGCGGGGTGAACTATGTCGATTTCCTGCAGTCGCTGGATGAACTGCCCGATCGCGCGCGTCTGGCCGTGACCGACATCGGCCTGCCGGATCTGGAGCTGGAGGCGTTCGGCCCGACCTCCTTTGCCCTGCGGGTCGGGGCCGGGCATTCGGGCTTTGTCCCGGTCTTCGCCGGTGTGCTGCGCGCCATGGCCGATGATTATGGTGCCTTTGCGCTTGTCGACGTGGCAGACGCCGCGGCTGAGCCTGATACGATCCGGATCGAACTTCTGGAGACACAGTTCGCTTCGGGCCGGGCGTTTGATCTGGCCCGGCCAGAGGTGGTGTGATGGACGGTCCGACCATTCAGGACGCCGCCCTGGTCGGAAGCGAGGCACTGGGCCGGCTCATGCCCATGTATCTCTGGATCACGCCCACCGGCCTTATCCGGGCGACGGGGCCGACGCTTGCCAAGCTCTGCCCCGGGGAGACGCTGATCGGCAAACGGTTCCTGGACTGCTTTCGTGTCGACAAGCCGCGTGCGCTGCACAGCATGGCCGATGTTCACGCGCTGGAAGGCCAGCGGATCATGCTGTCGCTGGGCAATGGGGCAGGCACCAGCCTGCGCGGGCAGGCCCAGCCGCTGAGCGGCGGACAGGGCTGGCTTCTCAACCTGTCCTTCGGCATTTCGGTTGCCGAAGCCGTGCGCGACCACCGGCTGACCAATGGCGATTTTGCCCCCACCGACCTGACCGTGGAGCTCCTGTATCTGACGGAGGTCAAGGCCGCCGTGATGGGGGAACTGGCCGCGCTGAACAGTCGCCTGCAGGCCGCGCAGCGCGAGGCGGAGGCGCGGGCGCTGACCGATGCGCTGACCGGGCTTGCCAATCGCCGGGCGCTCGACAGCGAACTCGCGCGCGAGTGCCAGCTTGCGGCGCGGGGCGGGCCGCCATTCGCGCTGCTGCACCTCGATCTCGACTTCTTCAAGGCGGTGAATGATACGCTCGGCCATGCGGCGGGCGATCACGTGCTGGCAAGCGTTGCCGCCGTCCTGCGCGGGGAAACCCGCAAGACCGACACGGTGGCGCGGGTGGGCGGTGATGAGTTCGTGATGATCCTGCGCGGGGAAAGCGAGGCGGACAGCATCCGCCGGATCGGGGAGCGGATCATTTCCGAACTGGAACGCCCGATCCTTTATGAGGGCGAGCCTTGCCGGATTTCCGGCTCGATCGGGGTGGTTCTGTCTGCAACCTATGCGCTGCCCGAGGCTGACGTGATGCATGCCGACGCGGACGAGATGACTTATGCAGCGAAGCGGGCGGGCAGGGGGCGGTGCCATATGCACACCGCTTAAGACTTTCGCCCCTGCGGGCGACCCACCGGGAGGGCGCGGCCCTCCCGGACCCTCCCGGGATACTTGCAGACAGAAAATGGAGGTGGATCTTCCTTCTTCATCGGGGAAATGCCCGCCGGCCAACTTCGGCGGCAGAAGTCCGCAAGGCCCGGAGCGGGTCCGCCGCCAGAGCGCAGGAAGGACAGGTCTCCTGCGGGGCCGGGCGGCATCTTTCCGACCGGGTGATGCGCCGCGTCTTGCGGCGGGCTTCCCGTCCCAGTGCGGGCAGGAGGCCGGCGCCGCCTTACCCCTGCAAGGTCCTCACCCCATATCCTTCCCCCCGTGCCTTCATCGCAGCGGTGGCCGAAATCGCGGCGGCGGCGGTGGTGAAGTAGGGGATTTTGTCGTAGAGCGCGACCGCGCGGATGTCGCGGCTGTCGCTGACCGCCTGGGTTCCGTCGGTGGTGTTGACCACAAGGGCGATGTCGCCGTTCTTCAGCATGTCGACGACATTCGGGCGGCCCTCATAGACTTTCAGGACGGGCAGCGTCTGCACGCCCTGGTCATAGAGCCAGGTGGCGGTGCCGCGGGTTGCGACGATCTCGAAGCCGAGCGCCACGAGGTCGCGCGCGGCTGCGGCCATGGCGGGGGTCTTGTCCTGATCCTTGACCGAGACGAAGACCCGGCCCGTTTCGGGCAGCATCGTGCCGGCGCCCATCTGCGCCTTGAGGAAGGCGAGCGCGAAGGTCCGGTCCCAGCCCATCACCTCGCCGGTCGAGCGCATTTCCGGGCCGAGGAGCGTGTCGACGCCGGGGAAGCGGGCGAAGGGCAGGACGGCCTCCTTCACGCTGAACCACGGGGTTTTCGGATCGGCGAGTGTCATCGGATCGGCGAGCGGCAGCGGGCTGTCGGGGCCGACGCCGGCGGGGTAGGGCGGGCGCTGGGGGAAGTTCGAAAGGGGCTCGCCCGCCATCAGTCGCGCCGCGATCGAGGCAATCGCGCTGTCGGTCGCCTTGGCAACAAAGGGCACGGTGCGGCTGGCGCGGGGGTTCACTTCCAGCACATAGA
>CAZRKU010000168.1:0-3514 GCA_964600685.1 uncultured Frigidibacter sp.
TTCCGCTTCCTGACCGAAGTTCTTGATCTGCTCCTTGAGGATCGCGGAGATCTCGGCTGCTTGGATACCCATTATCCGACCTCTTTCATTGAATTCTGAAGGGATGCGAGCTTCGAGCGGATCGACGTGTCGATCATCTTCGAACCCACTTTGACGATAAGACCACCGATAAGGCTTTCATCGACGGCAATGTTCAGTTTCACGTCCTTGCCGACCGACTTCTTCAGCGTCGCGGCCAGTTTCGTTGCCTGCGTCTTGGTCAGGTCGGCGGCGGCGGTGACATCGGCGGTCACTTCGCCCTTTTCCTCGGCGATCATCGCCTTGAGGGCTGCCAGCAGTTGCGGCAACGCGAACAGGCGGCGGTTCGCTGCCATCAGGCCCAGGGTGTTCACCAGAATGCCCGAGAGTTTCATTTTCCGGGCAATGGCCGAAATCGCGGCACTCTGGTCTTCGCGCGAATAGACCGGCGAAGAAATCAGCGCCCGGAAATCGGCGCTCTCCCCAAGTGCGCCTTCCAGCGCGGCCACATCTGCCTCGAGCGCCTTGACGCCCTTGGCCTCCTGCACGAGATCGAACACGGCGAGCGCATAGCGCCCGGCGATCCCGGTAGCTGTCGAAGCTGTTTCGGACACGTCCACCCTTCCGATAGCTGCGTTCCGGCTTGCTGAACTGCTGGCCAGAACTACCCCCGTGCGCGCAACCGGTGGCCGCGCGCGTTAATTCCGCTGTCCTGTAGCAGAGCGACCTTGCCCTCGCAACCGCCTTGGGCACAAGTTTTTGATCATTCACCCCAGCCATTTCAGCGCCTTAGCGCCCGAGGCTCCGCCTGCGACAATTCTCCCCGGTTTCGCGGCCCCGAAAGTCGGCGATCCGCGCAGAATCACCGTGCGTCAGGCCGTTTCGTCAGACCGGCTCGGCCGCTGGTTTGGGCAGGGCTTCCAGCACCTTCAGGGGCTTTTTCACCACTGCCCGCAGGCCCGGCCTTAGCGGCGCATGGATCTGCTTGGACACTTCGATCATCAAGACACCGCCGGAGAGGAACCGCCCCACCTTCCGGCCGGTCTTTTCCCAGACATGCGCGGTCCGGAGCCAGAAGCGCCGCTCGGACGGCGGGGCAAAAAGCGCGGTCTGATAACGTTCGGTGGTGAAACTGTGCTGCCGCAGCAAGAGATCGAGCTGACGCATCGAATAGGGTCGCCCGTAGCCGAAGGGCGTGGCGTCGGTCCGCGCCCACAGCCCCGTGCGGTTCGGCACGATGAACAGCGCCCGCCCCCCCGGACCCAGCACCCGCCAGCATTCCGCCAGCAGCGCGCCGGGCTGGTCCGATGTCTCCAACCCGTGCAGGACGGCAAGCCTGTCGACCATCCCGGTCTCCAGCGGCCATTGCGTTTCCTCGCACAGGACCGAGACATTGGGCATCCCGGCAGGCCAGGGCATCACGCCCTGCGGGCCGGGCATCAGCCCGATCACCCGGCGCGCCTCGGCAAGGTAGGGCCGCAGAAGCGGCACGGCGAACCCGTATCCCGCGACGGTCTGCGCCTTGGTTTCGGGCCAAAGTTCCACCACCCGGTCGCGGATCGCCTTCTGCGCAACGCGACCCAGCTGGGTGCGGTAATAAAAGTTCCGCAGGTCATGGACATCAAGATGCATTGCGCAGGTCTCGCCGGTCGGCCACACTCGGCGCACAGAATAAGGGATTGATCGCCGAACACCATGCCCCTGGAAATCGTCACCGTTCCCTGCCTGACCGACAACTACGCCTACCTGGCCCATGATGACGCGACCGAGACGACGGCCGTGATCGACGTGCCGGAGGTCTTGCCGGTCCTGAATGCCTTGCGCGAGCGCGGCTGGCGGGCCAGCCACATCCTGATCACCCACCACCACAATGACCATATCGCCGGCGTGGAGGCACTCGCGGCCGCCAGCGGCGCGCGGATCTTCGGGGCGGCGGCAGACAGGCACCGGTTGCCGCCCCTGGACGAGGCGCTGGCGGAGGGCGACAGCCTGCGGATCGGAATGGACGAGGGCCATGTGATCGCGGTGCCCGGCCATACGTCGGGCCATGTCGCCTTTCACTTCCCCGCCAGCCGGGCGGTCTTTACCGCCGACAGCCTGATGTCTTGCGGCTGCGGACGGCTTTTCGAAGGAACCCCCGCGCAGATGTGGGACAGCCTGTCGAAGCTTGCCGCCCTGCCCCCCGAAACTCTCGTCTTTTCGGGGCACGAATACACACAGTCGAACATGCGTTTCGCGCTTGCCCTCGACCCGCAGAATGCCGCCCTTCGCGCCCGCGCCGATCGGGTCGCGGCGCTGCGCGCGGTATCGGCCCCGACCGTGCCCGTCACGCTGGCAGAGGAACTTGCAACCAACCCGTTCCTGCGCGCGGCAGAGCCCGCGCTGCGCCTGGCCGCCGGTCTGCCCGACGCGCCTGCGGCCGAGGTCTTCGCCGCGCTCCGCGCGATGAAGGACCGCTTCTGAGATTCCACGGCGGTAGCAACTGCCGCAGAACTGTCGCATTTCGTCACGAAACGATCACATTTTGCATGTCGGGCGGCCCGTCCATGCAAAATGTGCCACTTTCCCCTTGAAGCTGCCGGAATTCCACCGAACTTTAAAGGTAGAAGGCCAAGGTGGCTCAGGGCCATGTGCCCCCGAACCGCCCGGAAGAAAGGAGCACGCAGGTGCCGTCATTTTCGAACACGCTCGAACAGGCAATCCACGCCGCGCTGGCCCTGGCCAATGCGCGCCGTCACGAACTGGCGACACTGGAACATCTTCTCCTGGCGCTGATCGACGAACCGGAGGCGGCGAGGGTCATGCGCGCCTGCTCGGTCAACCTCGATGAACTGCGCAAGACCCTTCAGGATTTCATCGACGACGATCTGTCCACCCTCGTCACCGATGTCGAAGGGTCGGAGGCCGTGCCCACCGCCGCCTTCCAGCGCGTGATCCAGCGCGCCGCGATCCATGTGCAATCCTCGGGGCGGACCGAAGTGACCGGAGCCAACGTGCTGGTGGCGATCTTCGCCGAACGAGAATCGAATGCCGCCTATTTCCTGCAGGAACAGGACATGACGCGTTATGATGCGGTGAATTTCATCGCCCATGGCGTGGCCAAAGACCCCTCGTTCGGCGAGACGCGGCCCGTGAGCGGCGCGACGGACCGGGATGGCGATCATCAAGGTGCCCAGCCCGAGGCCGAGGCCAAGGAAAGCGCGTTGGGCAAATATTGCGTCGACCTGAACCAGAAATCGAGAAAGGGCGACGTGGACCCGCTGATCGGCCGCGATGCGGAGGTCGAGCGCTGCATCCAGGTCCTGTGCCGCCGCCGCAAGAACAACCCGCTTCTGGTGGGTGATCCGGGCGTGGGCAAGACCGCCATCGCCGAAGGCCTGGCGCTGAAAATCATCCGCGGCGAGACGCCCGATATCCTGGCCAAATCCACCATCTTCTCGCTCGACATGGGCGCGCTTCTCGCCGGCACCCGCTACCGCGGCGATTTCGAGGAGCG
>CAZRKU010000169.1:0-3452 GCA_964600685.1 uncultured Frigidibacter sp.
AGTTCGCCGACGCCTTCGCCCGCGCCTGGTTCAAGCTGACCCACCGCGACATGGGGCCGAAGTGCCTTTACCTCGGGCCGGAAGTTCCCGCCGAAGATCTGATCTGGCAGGATCCGGTCCCGGCGCGCACCCATGCGCTGATCGACGCGACCGACATCGTCGCGCTGAAGGCGAATGTGCTGGGAGCGGGCTTGCCCGCGGCCGATCTGATCTTCACGGCCTGGGCCTCGGCCGCGTCGTTCCGCGGGTCGGACAAGCGGGGCGGCGCCAACGGCGCGCGGATCGCGCTCGCCCCCCAGAAGGACTGGGAGGTGAACGAACCCGCCCGCAGCGGCCCGGTGATCGCCGCGCTGAGGGCGATCCAGACGGGCTTCAACGCGAAGGCGACTGGCGGCAAGGCCGTGTCGCTGGCCGACCTGATCGTGCTGGCGGGCAGCGCCGCGGTCGAGCAGGCGGCGATTGCCGCAGGCTTCCCGGTGGAGGTGCCCTTCACGCCCGGCCGCACGGATGCGACGCAACAACAAACCGATGTTGAGAGCTTCGCTGCGTTGGAGCCGGAGGCCGATGGCTTCCGCAACTGGCAGCGTCAGGCGTTCCGCACCACGGCCGAGGAAATGCTGGTCGACAAGGCCCAACTCCTGACCCTGTCCGCACCCGAGATGACGGTGCTGGTCGGTGGCCTGCGCGTTCTTGGCGCCAACCACGGCAGCAACGATCAGGGCGCCTTCACCCGTCGTCCGGGCGTCCTGAGCCAGGACTTCTTCACCGAAGCGCTGGAGATCGAAACGGTCTGGGCGCCCACCTCGGACACGGCAGAGGCGTTCGAGGGTCGTGACCGCGCGAGCGGGACGATGAAATGGCGCGCGAGCCGCGTCGACCTCGTCTTCGGTTCGAACTCGCAACTGCGTGCCTTGGCCGAAGTCTATGCCCAGGCCGACAATGCGGGAAAATTCGTCCGCGACTTCGCCGCCGCCTGGGTCAAGGTGATGGAACTGGACCGCTTCGACCTGAAGTAAGTCCTGAAATCTCGGGGCGATCGCAGAGGAAACCAAACCTCCGGCGGTCGCCCCGGCTTCAGCGCGCCAGCACCAGTTCGGCCTTCAGCCCGCCCAGCCTTTCGCTCGTCCCCAGCCGCAGGCTGCCGCCATGGCTGCGCGCGATGTCGGCGGTGATGGCCAGACCCAGACCGACCCCGCCGCCGCGATCCTGATTGCGCCCCGGCACCAGCCGGGTGAAAGGTTTCACCGCCTCCTCCCGCTTGTCCTCGGGAATGCCGGGCCCGTCATCCTCGACCGTGAAACGCACGGATCGGTCAAGGATCGTCACCGACAGTTCAGCGCGATTGGCATAAGTCACCGCATTGCCGATCAGGTTGTCGAGCGCGCGGCGCACCGCCCCCGCCCGCCAGACGGCGCGGCCCTCGCCCTCGATGGCGACCAGCACCACCTGCCCGCCCGTGCGCCGCGCATCCTCGACGGCGGTGCGGACCAGAAGCGCCGGATCCGTCTCCTCGGCCTCGCCCTCCTGCGCGTCCGAGCGGGCAAAGGCCAGAAACCCGTCCAGCATCCGGCGCATGTCCTCGACATCGCGCTCCAGTGCCGCGACCTCTTCCCCCTCGCCCAGCATGGCAAGGCCGAGCTTCAGCCGGGTCAGCGGTGTGCGCAGATCGTGACTGACCCCGGAAAGCATCTGGGTCCGCTGCTCCATCTGCCGCTCGATCCTGGCGCGCATGTCCAGAAACGCCGCGCCTGCCGCCCGAACCTCCATCGCGCCTGCCAGCCGATAGGGAACATTCCGCCCCTTGCCAAATGCATCGGCCGCCTGCGCCAGCCGCCGGATCGGGCGCAACTGATTGCGCAGGAACAGGAAAGCCACCAGCGTCATCAGGAGACCCGTCGCCAGCATGTAGACCAGAAGCTGATGCGGATTGCGCGCCGTCACCCGGTTGCGGCTGAAACGCAGCTCATAGGCCCCCTGCGGCGCATCAAACGACAGCCCGACAGTGCGAAGGTCCGCCAGATCAAGCGAAACGAGGTCCGGCAGCGCCTCCTTCAAGGTGCTGATCACCACCCGCCCCGAGAAATCATAGAAGACCCGCGCGTCATCGGGCGCCGGCTGCGCCTGACGCGTCAGCCCCATGCCCAGCGCCCATGCCACCTCTGCCCCACGGGCAAATGCCTGCTCGGGTTCGGCTTGACGGCGCATTTCTGCCCTGACCTGCATCAGGTCCGGCAAGATGTTCGCTGACATCTGCCGCGTGACATCGGTGAAGTAGCGCTGCACGAAGACAATCGACACCACGAGCTGAATCGTCAGAATGGGCGCGATCAGGATCAGCGCCGCCCGGCCATAAAGGCTCTTGGGCATCAAGTGTTTGAACCAGCCGAACAGCATGGCCAAAACCTAGCCGGGTCTGCGCGGGGAAGGAAGATGAAGATGCGCCATGCACCGGCCGGAATTGCGGAAGATCTGATGCCGGGGCTGCGGCGGGTGCTCGCCCCGAATCCCTCGCCGATGACCGGGCGCGGCACCAACAGCTATCTGCTTGGCCGGGGGGACGTCGCGCTGATCGATCCCGGCCCGGACGATGCCACCCATCTGGCGGCACTTCTGGCGGCCCTCGGGCCCGACGAGCGGTTCAGCCATATCTTCGTGACCCACGCCCATCGCGACCACTCCGCGCTCGCCCCGCGCGCGGCTGCGGCGACCGGCGCACCCGTCCTCGCCTTCGGCGGCGCGGCGGCGGGCCGGTCCCCCCTGATGCAGGCGCTGGCCGCGCGTGAAAAACCCCTGGGCGGCGAGGGCGCTGACGCCGCCTTCCGCCCCGACCGGACACTGGCCGATGGCGAGGCCGTCGCGACGGGCGACTGGACGATCCGCGCCTGGCACACGCCCGGCCATTTCGGCAATCACCTGTGCTTTCAATGGGGGGATCAGGTCTTTTCCGGCGACCATGTGATGGGCTGGTCCACCTCGATCGTGGCCCCGCCCGACGGTGACATGGCGGCCTACATGCGGTCACTCGACCGGCTGGCGGGGCTGAAGGCGCGAACGCTCTGGCCCGGCCACGGCGATCCGGTCACCGACCCAGCCGCCCGCATCCGCGATCTGGCCGAACACCGGCGGGCCCGCGCCCGCGCCATCCTCGCGGCGCTGAGGACCGGCCCGGCGACCCCGCGCGAACTGACCCCGGCCATCTACACCGATACGCCGCCAGCACTCCTTGGTGCGGCCGCCTTGAATGTCTTTGCCCATCTCATTGAAATGACAGAAACAAACCTTGCAGAATGCGAAGGTCCGATCCGCTTTGACGCCCGCTTTTCCGTCTGTCCGTAGGCCTGGAAGAATCTGCCGAATGCCACTGGACGCCCCCGAGCCCGCTTGCTATATCGCCCCGGTGTTCCGGCGTAGCTCAGCGGTAGAGCAGTTGACTGTTAATCAATTGGTCGTAG
>CAZRKU010000170.1:0-3417 GCA_964600685.1 uncultured Frigidibacter sp.
GGATGGTGGTCAGGCCGGGCATCTCGGTGCCGATCAGGAAGGCATCGACCCCGCCCGCTGCTGCGCAGAGATGCGCGTAATGCAGCACCATGCGGCGCAGACCCCAGTCACTGGACGAGCCGGTGAAAGTGACGCTCTCTCCCGACACGCTGAAATTCCCCGGCGTCGCCGTCCCGAACAGGGCCGACACTTGCGTTGCCGCAGTACCAGTCTTGTCCACCGATCCGGCAAATCCGGCCGCTGGGGAACAGGTGATCCGGCCGCGCCATGGAAATGCGGGCTGGCCCGGCGTGGCGGCATTGGCGCTGTAGGGGTTCGGCAGCGTGTTGCCGGGCGGCACATCCATCAGCAGGAAGGGTGAGAGCGTGACGCGCAGCCCGCGCGCCTTCATCTCCTGGATCGCCTGAACCACGGCAAAGTCGGCAGGCGTGCCGCCATAGACCGGGCGATCCTCGGCGTCACGGCTGACCAGATGGGCGCTGGCCCGGCTGACGCCATTCACCGACCAGTTGGCGGGTGTGGTGGCCTTGGACGCCACTTCGACACCGGGCTTTACCTTGCACGAGCCCGCGCGCAGGTCGTTGCCAAACCAGGCCACGACGAGGCTGACGCTTTCGACCACCGGGGCCATCGCCTGCAGCCGGTCCAGCGCCACGACGATATCGGGCTGGTCAGGCAGCGCGTTCAGGTTCTCGGCCACGGTGGCACCGCCGCTGCCCTTGCGAATGGCGTCGGTGGCATAGGTGAACTCGCCCGAGGCCGGGATCAGGGTGACGGCTCGGGTCAGGCCTTCGGCGGTGTCGGCATCGGCCAGCGGGCGGAAGACCTCGAACGACAGTTGCGGCAGGCGGTTGCCGAAGGTTGCCAGCGCCAGATCCTCGAACACGACATAAGCGGTGCCGCGATAGGCGGGCGTACAGGCCGCGCCCATCTTGGTGGTGATGAAGGGATCGGCGGTCTGCGCCTCGTTGCCGGGATACCAGCGCCAGGTCACGCCGGTCATGTCCATCGCCTTGCCATCGGCCCAGACGCGGCCAATGCCGGTGATTCCCCGCCCTGCCGGGCCTCCTATGCCTCCATTCTCTCCCCCGGAGAGAATGGTCCCTGCGGGACCGGCTTCGGAGCCTTCGCAGAGCGCGACGGCAAAGCTGGCATAGTAGAGGTATTCGGTGGTCTTGACCTTGCCGCCCCCGCCGCCCTTGCCGCCGCCTTGGGTTGTGGTCTTGGTCTCCTCGCGGAAATCGGTGGCCCAGATGATGTTGCCGCCGATGCGCATCCGGCCATAAAGGCGCGGGATCACCGCCCCTTCGGTGGCCGAGGTGATGCGCAGCGTGTCGAGCCGCGCGCCCTCGATCCGCTGGGCCGGGGCCAGCGACGACACGATCCAGCTGTCGACTACCGAGCCCACCGTCGAGCCGATGAAGCCACCGATGGCTGCGCCGGAAAAGCCGAGGATCGCGCCGCCAAAGGCCCCGCCGATGGCAGTGCCGACAGCGCCGAGGACGAGCGTGGCCATGAAAAACTCTCAGCGTTGGGGAAAGAGGAAGGCGAAGGCGATGCGGCGTCGCCAAGTCGAGGTCAGCGGTTCCTCGATCACGCCAAGCCGCTCGTAGGCATGCAAGAAGGTGTCGGGGCCGGTCAGGATGCCGACATGCTTGGCGATGGCGCGCCTATCCATGCGAAACAGGATCAGCGCGCCAGGCGGAGCATTGGCGGGTGCGATCTCGGGCATCATCCGTCGCGCGCCCTCGGCCAGCACTTCGCGCGGGCCGCTTTCGCCCCAATCCCGGCTGTAGGGCTGGATCGGGAATGGCTCAGGCCCGACAACCTCGCGCCAGACGCCGCGCGCGAGGCCGAGGCAGTCGCAGTCGGCGCCCTTCAGGCTGGCCTGGTCGTGGTAGGGCGTTCCCAGCCAGGACCGGGCGACAGCGATGACAACGTCGGGATTGGCGGACGTCACAGCACGGCCCCGTCGTGGCCGCCATTCGTGGTGGCATAGCGCAGGACCGCATCCTGGCCGGGGATGTTGGGAAACCCCCGGAAATTGGCGACATTGCCGAACTTCGTGCCGCAGGTCGCGATCCGCTTGTCGCACCCGGCGCGGATGGTGAAGGTGTCGGTCCCAGCGATGGCGCGGACCGGCGCTTCCAGCAGGGTCAGGACGGCGACACCGTCGACAAGATCGTGCGCGAGCACCTCGGCCCGCCGCCCGGCATTTGCGCCGCTGGTCCAGTCAAGCGTGCCGAAGGTGAACCAGCCGTTGGTGAAACCGGCAAGCCCCGAGGCGGTAAAGGCGCGGTCGCGCAACAGGTCGATAATTGCGCCGGTTCCCTTGAACGATGGGGCCTCGAGATTGACCCCGCAGCGCGCATCGCCAAGGGCGGCGTCGCAAGTTGCCTGAAACGTTCGACCGACGGTCTGGCCCAGCATATGCGCAAGGGATCGCACCTCGGCCACGAACGCCAGCCGTCCCCGCCGGATCTGGCCGATGGCACCGCGCCGCATCAGCAGGCGCTGGGAGGTCGCGGCCCAGTTCACCCGCCAGACTTCGACGGCCGCATTGTCCCAGCGGCCGTCGACGATATCGGTTTCGGTGATCCGGTCGGAGGACAGCACGCCTTGGGCATCCTGCGCATCTACGGACAGGTCGGATCCTGACCTCACCTCTGAGGCTGCAAATCCGCTCTCCGGCTCGAAATCGGTGCCGTCAAACTTGAGGGTGCGATCATGGTCCGTGAAGCCAAGCGTCACCCCATCGGCCCGCACGATCCGCCAGCACCAGGCCAGCGTCGTCGTGCCCTCGTCGAGATGGGCCTGAAGCGCGGGCGGTAGCGCCTTCACTTCCGCCCCCAGCCGCGCCACAGGGCGACCGAGGCCAGCGCCGAGGAAACCACGCCCCCTGCCGTGCCGGTCAGAGCGTAGAGGTTGAAGGGACGCAGATCGAAGCTGCCGGTCACCAGATCAAAATCCGCCAGCCCGGCCATGGCCAGCCCGGAGGCGGCGAGACAGGCCAGATAGACCAGCCCGCGTGCGAGGTTCCAGTTCATGATGTTGCCTTTCCAGTGAATAATTCCATCAGCCGCTGCCACCACGACGGGGCGGCAGACGGTTGGGTCGGCGGCACCCACACGCTTGCCGGGCGCAGCAATGCCAGCGCCTCCGTCTCGGTCAGTCGCCGGATCGGTCGCGAGAAATCCACCCGGCTATTGCGATCCACCGCCCAGACCGGGATGGTGCCGGTCGGGTAGCGGCCATCGCGGAACAGATCGCGTTCGGCTTCTCGGCGCGTGCGGATCGCGGCGGGCCGGAGCCAACCCATGAAGCCTTGCGCGGCGGCGGCGCGGTTGCCCGCGTTCAGATGCCGGGTCAGCGATGCCTTTGCGATGCCGCCGGTGTTGTAGTGGAAACTGACCAGCG
>CAZRKU010000171.1:0-3330 GCA_964600685.1 uncultured Frigidibacter sp.
GACTTCATCGAGGACAAGAACGCGATCCTGCCCTTGGACAGCGCCATTCAGGAGAACCTGAAGGAGACGACGACGCGGGTGCTGGCGTCCTTGACCCCGCGCGAGGAGCGGGTCCTGCGCATGCGCTTCGGCATCGGGATGAACACCGACCATACGCTGGAAGAGGTCGGCCAGCAGTTTTCGGTGACGCGCGAACGGATCCGGCAGATCGAGGCGAAGGCGCTCAGGAAGCTGAAGCATCCGAGCCGGTCGAGGAAGTTGCGGAGTTTCCTGGATCAGTGAGGGTAGTTCAGCCCAAAGGGACGCGCGGCAGCCTGAAGTGGATTCAGCGCGCAATTGCCTTTCGGCCCGACCTGATTCAGCCACCGTCGCTGCCGCCCATAGCGTGGCTTTCCCCGGTGGCGGGGGATCTGCACCCACCCTACCGGTTCCGTCACGCCCCCGCCCGGCGCGAATTCCTGAAAATTCGCACACTCCCGCCCGCAACCCCTTGATTTACAATACCCTGCCAAGTGTCCCACTGTGGGACATTCCCCGCATCCCTTCCGCCCCGATCCGTGCTATCCTGCCCCGATCCTTGTCCAAAGGGGGGGCGAACCATGACTGCCATGAATGTGGTCCATATGCGCGTGAAGCCGGGGAAGGAGGACGAGTTCCTCCGCATCCATCAGGAGTTCAAACCGACCACCATGCCGGGCGGGCGAAACTTCTGGGTGGTGCGCACCGGCGAGCGCAGTTTCATTATCGTGGGCGAGTGGGACAATCAGGAGGCGATGGTCGCCGCCCGTCCGGCCATGATCGGCAACCTCGACCGGCTGCGCCCGATCCTCGAAGATCTCGGCGGCGGGCGCGGCGTGACCGAGCCCTGGTCGGGCGAGGTGGCGCTGCATCTGGCGCGCTGACCCGCCAGTCCGCACTTGAATTCCCCGCGCCCCGCCGCCACTACTGGCGCCGGATCAGCCAAGGTCAGGGGGATGGCGTGTCGGGCGGGAAAGCGGGCGGACTGCCGCCGGAACTGGCACTCCTGATCAACCTGCCGGCGGCAGTGGAACGGCGCGCCTTTCAGGAACGGCAGTTGCAGGCGCTGGCCATTCCCTATCGCCTGCTGCCCGCCACGACCGTCGCCGACGTTCCCGCCCCGGAGATGGAGCGGCTCCGGGCAAGCTGGGCCCGACCGCTGCGCGGCGCCGAGGTTTGCTGCACCCTCAGCCACCGCCGCGCCTGGGAGGAGGTCGTGGCCTCCGGTCGTCCGCGACTGATCCTTGAAGACGATGTGATCCTCAGCCGTGGAATTGCCGCTCTGCTCGCCGCACTCCTCGCGCGGAACGATCTGGACTATGTCCAGCTTGAAACCTACGCGCTACCCAAGCTTCTGTCGCGGCAAAGCCCGCGCGTCGAAGGGACTGCCTTCCGTCTGGCGCGGCTTTACCGCGACCGGGGGGGATCGGCGGCCTACCTGGTCTGGCCGGACGCGGCTGCCCGTCTTCTGGCCGCCACGGAACGCCGGACCCCGCCCGCCGATGCCGCGATCGACCTCGCCCACGACTTCCCCCACCATCAGGTCGAACCCGCCGCCGCCGTTCAGGCGATGTTCCTGGCCCAGGCTGAGCCGGCTTTCAGGGCAGTTAGCCCGTCACATATCGCCGCGGCGCCCCTGCCGGCCTATCCCGGTCCGATGTCGTGGCTGCGCCACAAGGGGCGGCGGCTGGCGATCAGCCTCCGGCTGCTCGTCCGCCGGACCCTTGCACAGGAGGCCGAGCGGCGGCGCGTGCATCATCCGCCAGACCTCTACCAGCCATAGCGAAGCCACCCATGAGCCTCGTCCTCTACAGCGCCCTCTACGGCACACGCGAACCGCTGAACACCGAGGTCTTCGGCCCCTTCACCAATGTCCGACGCGTCCTTTTCACCGACCGCGACGATCTGGAGTTTCCCGGCGTCGAGATCATCCGCCTTCCCGCCGAGGGCCTCGACCCCGCCCGCGCCTCGCGCCGGGCCAAGCTGATGCCGCACCGCTATCTGGAAGAAGACTGGTCGCTCTGGCTCGACAACAAGTCGCGCCTGAGGCGCGACCCGTCCGAGATCCTCGCGACCCTGCAGGCCCAGGCGCCTGCCGCCTTCCATGCCTTCCCGCATTTCCGCCGCGACTGCGTCTATCAGGAACTGCAGACCTGCTGGGAAAACGGCCTCGATGACTACCGCACCCTGAAGGAGCGGGAAAAGACCTATCGTGCCGAGGGAATGCCCGAACATGCGGGCCTGATCGAGGGGCATTTCATCCTGCGCCGCCATCACGACCCGGCGACGGCGGCCTTTGGCGAGGCATGGTTCGATCACGTCTGCCGCTATTCACGGCGCGACCAGATTTCCTTTCCCTATCTCGTCTGGAAACGCGGTTTCGACTATGCACCCATCCGGTTACTCGACTGGAAGGAGACGGTCCGGCACGACCATCTGGACCGCGCCAGCCGCGTGCCGGAATTTCCACGCAAACATCTGGCCTGGCAGGCGGCGCGCAAGATCTGGCACAGCCTGCGGCGCTGACCGGAACTGCCCGCAGCGTGCCGATCGTGAGTCTTTGCCGCCACAGATTTCGCGCCAAATCTTGTGGGCCATCATACCCCCTACCCAGCCCATGGGTGGGGGCCTATAGTCATGGCGTATTCTGGGGATCAGGGGAGTAGGGAATGCGCTGTCCGTTTTGCGGCAACGTCGATACGCAGGTCAAGGACAGCCGTCCGGCCGAGGATCACGTCTCGATCCGCCGACGCCGGTTCTGCCCTGCCTGTGGTGGCCGCTTCACCACCTATGAGCGGGTGCAGCTGCGCGATCTGGTCGTGGTGAAATCCAGCGGCAAGCGCGAGGATTTCGACCGTTCGAAGCTTGAGCGTTCGATCCGCATCGCCATGCAGAAACGCCCGATCGATCCCGAGCGGATCGACCAGATGATCTCGGGGATCGTGCGCAGGCTGGAAAGCCTTGGCGAAACCGACATCCCGTCGAAGGTCATCGGCGAGATCGTGATGGAGAGCCTGGCGCGGATCGACACGGTGGCCTACGTGCGGTTCGCCAGCGTCTACAAGAACTTCCAGGCGGCGGATGATTTCGACAAGTTCGTCTCGGAATTGCGTCCCTCGCCGACGGGCGACGAGTGACGAGCGACGACGACCGGCGCTTCATGGCGATGGCGATAGGCCTCGGTGCGCGGGGATTGGGCCGGGTCTGGCCCAATCCCGCCGTCGGCTGCGTGATCGTGCAGGGCGGGCGCATCGTCGGGCGCGGCTGGACCCAGCCGGGCGGTCGGCCCCATGCCGAAACCATGGCGCTGGC
>CAZRKU010000172.1:0-3228 GCA_964600685.1 uncultured Frigidibacter sp.
CGGCAAGGACGACGACCTGATGGTCTGCGAGGCCGACGACCCGGAGCTGGGCTTCGTCGGCCGTCCGGTCGAGATGAACGTCCAGGTCCTGCGCGATCTCTACAAGGCGGGCATCATTCCGGTGGTCGCCCCGGTGGCGACCGGCATGGCCGACAATGAAACCTTCAACGTCAACGGCGACACCGCCGCCGGGGCCATCGCCGGCGCGCTCCAGGCCGACCGGCTGCTGCTTTTGACCGATGTTTCGGGCGTTCGCAACGCGGCGGGCGAGATCATGACCCAGATCACCCCAGACGAGATCCGCCAGATGACCAGGGACGGAGTGATTTCCGGCGGCATGATCCCCAAGACCGAAACCGCGCTGATGGCACTCGACCAAGGGGTGCGCGCGGTCACGATCATGGACGGACGCACCCCGAACGCCTGCCTTCTGGAGCTTTTCACCGATCATGGCGCGGGCAGCCAGATCCGCTCGACGGAGCCGCGCGTGAAACCCCGCGGCGACCGCTGAGCCCCCTTCCACCCCGGCGCGGCGCGCACTAGACTTTCCCCGGAGATAGCCGGAGGGGGGCGGTTGGTGCCGCATGAACTGATCCTGCGCTTGGGCGTGTTCCTTGGCCTTTTCGGGCTTTTTGCCCTGGCCGAGCGCTACGCCCCCCGCCGCCGCCCGACGCAGCCGCTGGCAGGGCGCTGGCTGACCAACTGGGCCTTCGTCCTCCTCGATACGATCACCCTGCGGCTGATGGCCCTCATGCTGCCACTTCTGGCCGTAGGGGCCGCGCTTGATGCGGGCCAGCGCGGGCTTGGCCTTCTCAACCGGGTCGATTTGCCCGGCTGGGCCGAAGTGCTGCTCGCCGTTCTTGCGCTTGACCTGGCGATCTGGGCGCAACACCTGATCACCCACAAGGTGCCGCTGTTCTGGCGTTTTCACCGGGTCCACCACGCCGACCGCGACATGGATGTGACAACGGCGATCCGTTTCCATCCGGTCGAAATCGCCGCCTCCATGCTCCTGAAGATCGGGCTCGTCTATCTTCTCGGCCCTTCGGCGCCGGCCGTCGTCCTGTTCGAGACCCTCCTGAACGGCACCGCGCTTTTCAACCACGCCAACGTCGCGCTGCCGGGACGGGTGGACCGGACTGTCCGCCTGTTTCTCGTGACGCCGGACATGCACCGGGTCCACCACTCGGTCCACCGGCATGAACATGACAGCAATTTCGGCTTCGCCCTGTCGCTCTGGGACCGTCTCTTCGGCACCTACCGAGCCCAGCCGGAGGCCGGGCACCAGAGGATGGCGGTTGGGCTGAACGGACCTGACCAGCATCCCTCCCGGCTGGGCTGGAGCCTCTTTCTGCCGTTTCGGAAATGACGCAACTCGCCTCTATCGCGACCAGGGCGGCGCGCGAACGGCTCGCGATCTTCGGGGCCTTTCACCTCGCAACAGCGGATGGTTTTCCTGACGATCTGCAGACGCTCGTGCTTTTCGGACCGGACGAACCCGGCTTCTGGACCCATGTCCGCGCCACGCCGGAATGGCAGGACGGCGCACCCGATCCGGTAGACCGCTGGTCGCGCCGGGTGATCGGCCGGATGGCCTGCGATCTCGGCGCGAAGGCCTGCTTTCCCTTCGGCGGGCCGCCCTACCATCCCTTCTATCAATGGGCGCTGCGCTCGGGGCGCGCCTTCGCCTCGCCGGTCACGCTGCTTGTCCATGACCGGGCCGGGCTCATGGTCTCCTACCGGGGGGCGATCGCCCTTCGCGACCGGCTTGATCTGCCGCCAGCGTCCGCCATCAGCCCTTGCGACAGTTGCGCCAGCCAACCCTGCCGCGGCGCTTGCCCGCCACGCGCCCTCACCGACGGGGGCTACGATGTGCCGGCATGCCACAGCTTCCTCGACACTGCGGCTGGTTCCGGCTGTCTTTCGCAGGGCTGCGCCGTTCGCCGCGCTTGCCCCCTCTCGCAGGCCTATGGCAGGGTGCAGGCGCAATCCGCCTATCATATGAGGCTTTTCCACAGATGACCCCAGCCGGACACCGCCGCCTGATCCTGACGCGCCACGCGAAATCCGCCTGGGATGACCCTTCGATGACCGATCACGACCGGCCGCTGAACCGGCGCGGACGGCGCAGTGCGCTCGAACTTGGCGAATGGCTGCATTCGCGGGGATACGAGCCGGATCAGGTCCTCTGTTCGACCGCAACCCGCACCCGCGAGACCTGGGCCACGGTCGCGGCCGCGCCGCTTGAAGTGACGCCACGGATCGAATTTCTGGAGGCGCTCTATCATGCCTCGCCCGACGTGATGCAGAAGGCGCTCGCGAAAGCCGCCGGCGATACGGTGATGATGCTCGGCCACAATCCCGGCATCGCCGAATTCGCACGCCTGCTCGTCGCCCGCCCGCCGCAGCATCCCGATTTCAGCCGCTACCCGACAGGGGCCACGCTGGTCGTCGATTTCCAGATTGCGGGCTGGAATGATCTGAGAACCGGCACCGGCTCGGTCCTCGATTTCTTCGTGCCCTCAGGCAGGGATTGAGGAAAAATGCGCGGGCCGGCCCTCGCGTTCCCGGGATGGCTGAAGGCGCGAAGGGGGGCGGACGGCCCCCTCCTTCTGGCAATCACTGCGGCAAGTCGCTCAGTGCCCGAGGATCTGGCTGAGGAACAGTTTCGTCCGGTCCGACTGCGGATTGTTGAAGAACTCCTTGGGCGAGTTCTGTTCGACGATCTGGCCCTGGTCCATGAAGATCACCCGGTTCGCCACCGCCTGGGCAAAGCCCATCTCGTGGGTGACGCAAAGCATCGTCATGCCTTCCTCGGCGAGGCTGACCATCGTATCCAGCACTTCCTTGATCATCTCGGGGTCAAGCGCCGAAGTCGGTTCGTCGAACAGCATGATCCGCGGCTTCATGCACAGGGACCGCGCGATGGCCACGCGCTGCTGCTGACCGCCCGACAGTTGCCCCGGATATTTGTGGGCCTGCTCGGGGATCTTCACCTTGGACAGGTAATGCATCGCGGTTTCCTCGGCCTCGCGCTTCGGAACCTTGCGCACCCAGATCGGCGCCAGCGTGCAATTTTCGAGGATCGTCAGGTGCGGGAACAGGTTGAAATGCTGGAACACCATGCCGACTTCGGACCGTACCTTGTCGATGTTCTTCAGGTCGCTCGTCAGCTCCGTCCCGTCAACGACGATCTTGCCCTGCTGGTGTTCCTCCAGCCGGTTGATG
>CAZRKU010000173.1:0-3187 GCA_964600685.1 uncultured Frigidibacter sp.
TGCGGTCGATCTTCAGGGCATCGAAGAAGGCCGACCCATCCGGGCTGACCTTGAAACTGAAATCGTCATTGCCCAAGAGGCCGATCAGCGCCCGCGCCGAGAACCCGGTCTTGAAGGCGAAGGCCGCATCGTTCCCGGCGGCGGCCTTGTTGACCGTGGCCTCGATCCCGGCTCCGGCATTGTTCAGCAGCACTGCGGGAGTGTTCATCGACAGCCGGTTGGTGCTGTCCGCCGTCGCCCCGCCGAGGCCCAGAAGCTGGGCGGTCAGGTTGGCCTGGGGCATGCCGACCTGCGTGACGGCATTGGCGAAGGTGACCGTCGGCGTGTTTACGACCGTGGTGCCCCCGGCCCCAGCCGTGGCCGAGCCGATGTTGACGATGGTGGTCGATCCGGACGCGCCGCCGGTGCCGAGGTTCACGGTCTTGGTGACGCCGGTGGTCGTCGCCCCGGTGCCCATGCCGTAGGTGGCAGTCGTCGTCGCCGTGCCGATGCTGGCCGAGGCTGCCGAGACGGTGACGGTGCCAGATGCCGTCAGCGTGCCGGTGAAGGTCTTGTCGCCGGTAAAGGTCTGGGTGCCCGCGAGGATCGCTAGTTCACTCGTAGTGTTTGGCAGCGTGAAGGTCCGGGTCGTGCCGGTGGTGATTCCCGACAGCGAAAGCAGCGCCTTCTTCGTCGGGTCGGCATCGTTGACAAGGCTGAAGACGGCGTCGGACACGTTCTGCGGCACGCCGACCGGACCCCAGGCACTGCCATTCCAGACCAGGAACACCTGTTCCGCCGCAACCCAGACCAGCCAGCCGGGACGCGGCACCAGGCGCATCCAGACGCCATCGACCCAGAAGGCGACGTTCAGATCCCACCCGGCCCAGAGCCCTGTCGCACCAGAGGCCACAAGGTGCCGGTCGCCATCGGCGGGGCTCACGGGCGGCGTCGTGCGCGTGCGGTCGAGGACCGACAGTTGCACCATGGCATCGAGCAGGCGCAGGGCGTCGTTGTGGGTGACATGCTTCTGGGCTTGGGCCGCCAGAAGATACGGCAGGCCAAGATGGGTGGAGGTATCGGACATGGGGCGCGGGCCTTCAGAACTGGAGGATGACGACAGCGGGATCACCGCGACCGAGGCGGTTCGAGAGCTGGTAGATGCGGATGGCCAGCGTTTGGCCGGGAACCAGCGGTGCGCCCCAATCGGCGGTCTGCTGGGCAGCGGTGTAGAGGACGGACGTCGTGCTGCTGATTAGCGTGCGCTTGACCGCTGCCCCATCAAGGATCTGGACGTCGTAGCCTTCCAGGTCCTCGGCCAGCGGCACCTCGACCTGTTCCCAGGCATCAGCCACCAGCGCGCGGGACCGCCGCGTCCAGCTGATCGTCAGATCGCCCGGGCTGCGCGCTGTCCGCCACGGTTGTGCGACATGGACCGGGGCGAAGGGCACGAGGCCGCGACCGGCTGGCGTGAAGGCCAGCGCGGTGTAGCTGGCGTCACTGACCGCGCGCGCCGCGGGGCCGATGCGCCAGTTCCATGGCAGACCGAGATCGGCCTCGGCGATCGGAAGCGGGGCAAGGGCGGAATCCAGCACCACCACCCTTGCGCCTGCCAGGGTGGGATTGCCCATCGCGGCTTCGGTGCCGCGCTGGCCGCGCAGGAGACGGGTCAGACGGTAACGGCCGGGGGCGATCAGTTCGGCGGTACCTACCTGGACAATCTCCCAGATGCCCGGCGCGGATTCCACCGCCAGCGCATTGGCGCCGCCCAACAGCGTCAGATCAGTAACGCTTTCCAGCGTGCCCGAGACGAGATCGACGACCAGCGCATTGCCAAGGTCGAAGCGCGAGGTCGGGCCCGGATAGAAGTCCGACACCAGCATGCCGATCCGGGCGCGACTGCCGAAGGTGGTCAGCAAGGCAAATCCATCGGTCGAAGGGCTGCGGAACACCGCCATCTCGCCCGGCCAGGGAACCGCATGGGCGGCAACCATCGGCCGGTGCGCGGGCTGGTCCTCGGAAAGCTGCGGCAGATCCAGCAGCACCACATCCGGCGCGCCGAAGACCACGGACCGGGTCAGCGAGGCCGGGCGCGGATCGCCGGGTGGCAGGTCATAGGCGGCGCGATCCTGGCGGACGGCTTCAACGCCGCGCCCATCGGAGTCCGCGATGGACACCAGCCGCAACTCGATCTCGCGGCCGTCGTGCACCAGCCGGACCACGTCTGCTGGGTCCAGCGCCAGCCGCGAGGGCGGCAGGCGGAAGGTGGCGGTCTCACGGCCGATCCAGGCTTCCATCAGCGCGCGGCGGCAGCGGCGTTCGGCCTCCTCGGGCGGGATCGCCATCGGGAAGGATTCGGACGCGATGCGGGTGGTGTCGACGGTGATGCGGCGGGCCTCGACGAGGGCGGCTTCATAATCCTCGTCTGCCCGGGCGACCTGCCACTTCAGTGCCTGCGGCAGTTCGGTTTCCTGCGCGCGGACCAGTTCCAGTGCCTCGCCCTCGCGCGATGCCACGAGGTCGTCATGCGACAAGGTCAGAATTGACGCCCGCCCGCGCATGACAAAGCGGATCATGCCTTCCGTCTCGATGGCATCGAACCCGAAATGTCGCGCCAGCGTGCTGATCGAGGATCGGGGGGCTTCCAGCGCGGTGATGGCATAACCTTCGACGGCACCCCAGAGTCCCGTGACGTCGATCAGGGCTTCGGGCATCCCGGCACGCAGGCAGAGGTGGCGCACGAGGGCCGCCAGCGACACCGCCCCCAGCCTGCCGGTCAGCCAGTGGCCCAAGCGCCAGTTCGGACCATCAGTCCAGACATCGGTCAGTTCGGGAAAGAACGGATAGGGCCGAGCGTCCCAGGTCCAGGCGGCGCATTCCGGCACATGGACCATGCGGCCACTGTAAACGGCCGAAATCGGGTTGTTGGCCGGGTCGCCCCAATGCAGGTAGCTCGCCTCAAGATAGGCCCGCTGGATCGCGTCATCCCGCCAGCCGCGCGAGAAATACGGCGTGAAGCTTTCGGACGACTTCGGGTCGAAGAAGACATTGGGCTGGTTGGTGCCCCGGTCGATGGCCGGGCAGCCCAGTTCGGTGAAGCGGATGGGCTTCGATTGCGGCACCCATGCGGTTGGCGTGCCGCTCTCCACCCCGCCCGGGCGGTTGAAATGCGGGTTCGTCCACCAGGCGCGGATATCCTTGGGGCGGA
>CAZRKU010000174.1:0-3057 GCA_964600685.1 uncultured Frigidibacter sp.
TCAAGGTCGCCGAGGCGCGGTCGCTGTCGAACGCCGCGCGCCTGCACCGGCTGCCGAAATCCACGCTCAGCCACAAGATCCGCGCGCTCGAGGACCGGCTGGGGGTGGCGCTGTTCGTGCGCGAGGGGCGCGACCTGATGCTGACCGACGCCGGGCACGAGTTCCTCGGCCATGCCCGCCGCATCCAGACGAGCTGCGACAATGCCGAAGCGGCGATCATGGCGATGCGCCAGGACATCGCCGGGACGCTGACCATCGGCTCGACCGGCGAATTCGGCACCTCCTTCACCTCGGAACTGCTGTTCGCCTTCCGCCAGCGCTATCCGCAGGTTCGGGTCGAGGTCGTGTTCCTCTCGCCCGGCTACATCTATGCCCCCGACCGGCCGCAGGCGTTCGACGGCATCTTCAGCTGGGGCGAGCCCTCGCAGGTCGACTATGTCGCCCGCCGCCTGACCGGGGCCGCGTTCGGCCTTTACGCCAGCCCAGACTACATCGCCAGCCGCGGCCTGCCCGCGAAGCCCGAGGCGCTGCACGACCATCAGGGCGTGGCCTTCCGCCGCCAGACCGGGTTGCAGTCCTGGCACCTCGTCTCGGGCGCCGAGACCGTGGATGTGCTGCCCGAGATCGCCTGCACCGCGAACGATTACTGGATGATCAAGTATTTCGCGGTCGCCGGCGAAGGCATCGCCTATCTGCCCGACTTCTTCACCGAGATCGAATGCGCCACCGGCCATCTGGTGCCGGTCCTGCCGGAATGGCGCTCGCCCGAGGTGCCGGTCAACCTGCTCTATCCGCGCCGCCGCCATGTGTCGCGCAAGTTCGCGGCGTTCCAGTCCTTCTGCATCGACTTCTACAAGAACCGCGCCACCCATTACGTGCCGCGCTATTGCGTCGAGGTCGTCAGTTCCTATCCGCCACCCGCACGCCTGAAGGGAGAGAAAGACGATGCTGAAAACCTGGACTGACTGCGCCGCAGACCTGATCGACGTGGCGGCGGGGCGCAGGCCCGCCGATATGGTGATCCGGCAGGGCCGCTGGGTGAACGTCCATTCGGGCGAGATCATCCCGGGAACCGACGTGGCGATCGTCGCGGGCCGCTTCGCCTATGTCGGGTCCGACGCCGGCCATGCCATCGGCCCGCGGACGCGGGTGATCGAGGCGCATGGCCGCTATCTGGTGCCGGGCCTGTGCGACGCGCACATGCATGTCGAAAGCGGGCTGGTGACGGTGACGGAATTCGCCCGCGCCGTCATCCCGCACGGCACCACCAGCATGTTCATCGACCCGCACGAGATCGCCAACGTCCTCGGCCTGCCGGGCGTGCGGCTGATGCATGACGAGGCCGCGGGTCTGCCGATCAACGTCATGGTGCAGATGCCGAGCTGCGTGCCGAGCGCGCCGGGGTTGGAGAATGCCGGAGCCACGCTCGGGGTCGCGGAGGTGGCCGAGGCGATGACCTGGCCGAACATCGTCGGGCTGGGCGAGATGATGAACTTCCCCGGCGTCGCGGCAAGCGACCCGAAGATGCTGGGCGAGATCGCCGCGACCCGGGCGGCGGGCAAGACCGTGGGCGGGCACTATGCCTCGCCCGATCTCGGCCTGCCGTTCCACGCCTATGTCGCGGGCGGTCCGGCCGATGACCATGAGGGGACGCGCGCCGAGGACGCTATCGCCCGGGTCCGGCAGGGGATGACGGCGATGCTCAGGCTCGGCTCCGCCTGGTTCGACGTGGCGGCGCAGGTCAAGGCGATCACCGAACAGGGGCTCGAGTCCCGCAAGTTCGTGCTCTGCACCGACGACAGCCATTCGGGAACCCTGGTCAATGACGGCCACATGAACCGGGTGGTGCGCCACGCGATCGCCCAGGGGCTGAAGCCGGTGACGGCGATCCAGATGGCGACGCTCAACACCGCGATGCACTTCGGGCTGGAGCGCGAACTGGGTTCCATTACCCCCGGTCGCCGTGCCGACCTGATCCTGACGTCGGACCTTGCCGCGCTGCCGGTGGAACTGGTCATTGCCCGCGGGCAGGTGCTGGCCGAGAGCGGCCGCCTGACCGCCGAGATCGTGCCTTATCCCTATCCGGCCGCCGCCAAGAAGACCGTGAAGCTGGCGCGGCCGCTCGCCGCCGTCGACTTCGACATCGCCGCGCCCGAGGGCGCGAACGAGGTCATGGCCCGCGTCATTGGCGTGATCGAGAACCAGGCCCCGACCAGGGCGCTGGAACGGCGGCTGAAGGTTGCCTCCGGACTGGTCGAGATGGACCGCGCGGCCGATGTCTGCCAGATCGCGCTGGTCGAACGGCACCGCGCCACCGGCAAGGTGGTCAATGCCTTCGTCTCGGGTTTCGGCTATGATGTGCCCTGCGCGGTCGCCAGCACCGTCGCCCACGACAGCCACCACATGATCGTGGTTGGCACGTCCAAGGCCGACATGGCGCTGGCGGCGAACAAGCTGGCCGAGGTGCAGGGCGGCGTCGTGGTGGTGCGCGAGGGAAAGGTCGAGGCCTTGATTGAACTGCCGATCGCCGGGCTCATGTCCGACGAACGTGCCGAGATCGTCGCCGCCAAGGCATCGAGGATGGTCGAGGCGATGGTGGCCTGCGGCTGCAAGCTCAACAACGCCTACATGCAGCATTCGCTCTTGGCGCTTGTGGTCATTCCCGAAATCCGCATCTCTGACCAAGGGTTGATCGACGTGACCCGCTTTGTGCGGACCGAGGTCTTCGTCTGACCGGCGGCAAGACCAATGCCCGCAGGCACAGTCCAAACGATGCGGCCTGCGGCTGGCTGGAGTTCGCGCGCTTGACCCGACGCAGCCCCTGTCGCATCGGTCCTGAGTATCCGTCATGCACAAAAGCTTTTTGGGGTCTACAGTCGGTTTGCCTTGACCAGGGCGTTTGCGGTTTCAAGGAACTTTCGCATGATGACGACGATGGCGATGGCAAACGGAGACGAGTTCGCACTCGTCTGATACCAACGGCCTTCGGACCTGACTTTTTTGGGAGTCCCAAGCCTCTCGAACTCTGACTCAATGCGATTGTGAGGTGAGGAGGCA
>CAZRKU010000175.1:0-3040 GCA_964600685.1 uncultured Frigidibacter sp.
CGGGAAATGATCGGTGATTCCCGGCAAAAATCAAGGATTTTGAACATGCGCCGGTTGGTGGCAGCTATCGGCGCGTCTTGGTCAGCAGGCGGTCAAGCGAAAAAGGCCCGGCCCCGCAGAAAATCGGGACGGCCAGCAGAAAGGCCCACAGGCTGCGCTGATCCCAGATGAGCGCGCCCGATGCCGCATCGAACCAGCGGCCCAGATCGTCGCCCATGACGCCGTGACCATAGATGTCGGTCAGGCTTTGCGCGATGACGAAGACCAGCATTCCGACTGCGGCAAGCCGGGTGAAAAGACCCAGAATGAGGAGGAGCGGCAAGGCGATTTCGGCCAGAGTGCCCGCGACGACGACTGCCCAATGCAAAAAACCCAACTGGTCCGCGTCATAGCCTGCGGCCTCCATCGCTTTCGGGAATATCTGGATATAGGCCCCGTCGGACGGGTAGAGAAAACCCCAGAACCCGTCACCAAGTTTGGTTCCGGCCGATGTCCAGAAATAACCGGCCAGCACCGCCGCGAAGACAAGGCGTGCAAGCGTCGGGAGAACGACGGGTGACCAGGACCGAAGGCGTGCGACGGCGCGGTCATATCGGGCGAGGATCATGACGGCTGACCTTCGACAATCCCGACGATCGCACCCCCGGCCAGAAGCAGGCCGAGCGTCGTTGTCAAATCAAAGGTGCCGGCTGCGTCATAGGCCGCACCAAAGGTTGCCCCGCCAAGAAGCGCCTGAACGAAGGACGCGGCACCGGCAGGCAGCACCGCAGGTTCGGGGTCGAAATCCGGCCGGGTGATCAGAACGTCCTCCGGCTGCGCCAATTCTGGCGGGGGGCCGCCCCGCAGGTTCGCGGCCCAGATGGTTTGGACGGGCCAGCGCGACCGCACGAGGCGCAGCGCCGGGGCGAGCATCACGCCCGAGGCCATGAGCCGGTCGGGCGGCAGCGCTTGCAGAACCGTGCCCCCAACCGGTGCCGCGTCGGCGGCATGGTAGGACCGGCGCAGCGCCAGTTCGAGCCGCGCGACATCGGCCAGATAGGGAAGATGCGCCACCGGGGCGAACCGTTCGAGAAAGCCCGGCATCGCCTCGCCATAAAACATCATCATCGGCGAGGCGGGCGGATGGGTCCGCAGATGCTCCTGTGCCATCGCGGTGAAGAACTCCTCGCCCACGAGTTTGCGCAGCGCGGGAAAGGATTGCCGCAGCGCCTCGGTCAGGCCGACGGCGACATTGTTGCGGTAGACATCGAAGCGGCGTCCTGCGGGCCGCCCTTCGGGATCGGTCAGGCCGGGCGGTACCGGGCACGCCGGGTCCAGAAGGGCGGCGCGGAACGTCGATTGGTTCATGCCGGCACCTTCATGCCGGCCTTGTCGAGGATCTGCGCCGCTCGTGTTGCTTCTTCGGCCAGCACGGGCCAGGCAGGCACGTCATTGTCCCATTCGATCAGCGTCGGTTTCGGTCCGCCCCTGGTGATCGTCAGGGCATAGAGCGACCAGACGGGATCGACGATCTCGCGCCCGTGGCTGTCGATCAGCAGGGGGGCGCCCATGTCGTCGCGATCCTCGTCATGCCCGCCCAGATGGACTTCGCCCACCAGCCGATGCGGGAAGCGGCGAATGTAATCGGTGGGGTCGGTCTTGCGGTTCACGGCGCTGACATAGACATTGTTCACGTCCAAAAGCAGCCCGCAGCCGGTGCGCCGGGCGATCTCGGCCAGAAAGTCGATCTCGTCGAGGGGGCTTTCGCTGAAATTCAGATAGACGGACGGATTTTCCAGAAGCATCTGCCGCCCGACCGTGTCCTGCACCTGATCAATGTGGCGGACGACCCGGGCAAGCGTGTCCTCGGTGTAGGGCAGCGGCAGAAGATCGTTGAGAAACGCCGCGTCATGGGTCGACCAGGCCAGATGCTCCGAAAAGCTCGCCGGGTTCAGCCAGCCGCAGAGATGTTTCAGGCGTTTGAGGTGGTCGCGGTCAAGCGCCCCCTCGCCGCCGATCGACAGCCCGACACCATGGACAGAGATCGGAAACCTTTCGGCCAGGTGGCGCAGCTGCGCCAAGGGGCGGCCGCCATCGCCCATGTAGTTCTCCGCATGCACCTCCAGCCAGCGGACCGAGCCCATGTCAGCGAGGATGTCGGAAAAATGCTGTGGCTTGTAGCCGACGCCGGGGCCGGCGGGCAAAGCAGTGAGGCGCCTCGCATCAAGCATCTGTCGCAAGCTCCCGCAACGGAATCAAAGGGTTTCCCCGGAGATGGCCGGGGAAACCGTCGGACTGATCAGCCCTGCGGCAGATCTCGGTCAAGCGCGTCGAGCGAGCCCATGCGGCCGCCGGGCAGTTCCATCGTGACGCAGGTTCCTGCGGGAACCAGCACGAAGGCATTGCCCTGATAGTCGATCGTCGAGGTTCCGGCGCAGGTGGTGCCCGCTCCGGCCGCACAATCGTTCTTGCCGGCGAGGGCCACGCCGAAGCACTTTTCCTTGGTGCCGGCCGCGATTGCCGCATCGGCCTCTTTCATCATCTGTTTCATTTTATGGTCCGCCGCGGCGGCGGATTGGGCCGCAAGCGCGGATACCAGCGCACTGGCAAGGGCAAGCGATTTTGCGTGATAGCTCATGGAACTCTCCCCAGTTGAACGGTGCGGGCCTGTGCGGCCCACAAAACAGTTAGACCCGCGCTGCGTTCACACGCCACTCACGAACCCGCGACACCCAATGCTGTGATCCCGCGTGAACGCGCCGGATCACCGCATTGGGCGCAAGCAGGAGCGGCGGCGTCGCGCGTCGCGCCTAGTTTTCTTTGTTAACGGTTCGACTTCAACGAAGGTCGGGCGGCAGCGCCTCGGCCGCGAGTGAGGCCACGGCTTCGTCAAGCGCGAGTGTTTCAGTGCGGCTCTCACCCAAGCGGCGGATTGAAACGGTCCGCTCCCCGACTTCCTTCATGCCGATCGCAAGGATCACGGGCACTTTACCGACCGAATGTTCGCGGACCTTGTAGTTGATCTTCTCATTCCGGGTGTCGGCTTCGGCGCGGATGCCTC
>CAZRKU010000176.1:0-2985 GCA_964600685.1 uncultured Frigidibacter sp.
GCCCGTCAGTTCGAAGTGTGGATGCGGATCGCGATGCGGGGCCGCTTGTTCACCGGCAGGATTGACGCCTCCGTCATCAGGTCGATCCAGCGGCCTTTCTCGTCGAGATGCTGGCGGGCATAGAGTGGCAGGCCCATCGTGTTTGCCGCCTCCAGCAGGTTGGCCGGGCCGCCAAAGGTGGTGAAGGTGTCCATGGTGCCTAGCGGGAAGGCGATGCCTTCGTTCGCGGGGACCAGCCGTTCGGTCGCCTTTGTGGAAAGCGTGACCGTGCCCGCATATTCCTCGAACACGATGCCCGCGAAGGGGAAATTGCGCCGCACGTCCTGGCGCAGGGGCTGCGCGCCGGTGGCGGCATAGAACTTGTAGGCTTCCTCCGTCTTCGGATGCGCGATCAGCTTGTCGAAGAACTCGCGGCTGACGAGGGCATGCACATCGGTCATGCTTTCGCCGAGGAGGTTGTCCTCCATCGACCGCAAGACTTCGCGGACCTTGCCCTGCACGTTGGTGCCTGCGGTCCCCAGCAGGAAGTCGACCGAAATTTGTGCGAGGCCAAATTCGGTGAAGTAGTTGTAGAGCGTGGTGCCCGCCCCGTCCTTCACGATGCCGCGGAGCGCGTTCATCTCCATGTATTCGCGGGTCTGGGCATGCTTGCGCCGCATCAGCTGCAGCTTGCGGTTCATCACCTCGACCAGAGGGTCGGCGGCATCGAAGGCGCCCAGCGCGGGCTGGCCCTGAATGTCGCCGGGCAGAATGACGTCGTCATGCGGGATCCACGGCAGGGCGAAGCTGCGCATCGACCGCCCCTCGCGCGTGCCGACCGTGGCGGGGCCGCCGAGGGGAACCGAGGGCAGCAGGTTAAGGACACCCTCGTATTGCTCGATGATCACCGAGCGCTGGGTGACGCCTTCAAAGCGGAAGAGCCCGATCTGGCCGAGGCGGGTGTAGAGGTTGGGCAGGATGTTGATGGCCTGCGTCATCTCGGCCAGCGAATAGCCGCCAGCGTCAAAGGGATTGCGAACGAGGGTCATGGGGTGCTCCGGGGGATTTGGGAAAAAGGAAGCAGACGTCGCGCGTCAGACGCCGTCGCGGGCGATGATGCCGACGGCGGCCAGCTGGGCGATCTTGGCAGTGATCTTGGTGCCGTCATCGACGGTGGCGCCGTAAGCGAGGCCCGCGCGCGAGACGATGGAAGGGCCACGGGCAACAACGATTCCCACCGCATCGGCAAGGGTGGCATCGACGGCATAGAGCAGCACGGCGCTGGCGACCTGCGAACCGTCCGCCCCGGTCGCGGGTGACAGGGTATATTTGCCGCTGGCCGTGATCTTCCCGAGCACCGATCCGACCGGATAGGGCATGCCCTGCAAGAGGGTGATCACCTCGCGGGTGTAGTTCGGGTTGACCTCATATTTGAGGACGTCGCCCATGCTGGGCTGTTCCGTCAGGACGGGCATTGGTCAGTCTCCATGGTTTGGGGGTGGGGAAGGGGCGCTGGTTCAGCGCTTGGCGTCGGTCGCTGCCTTTCTCGCGGCAGCGATGATCGGGCTGTCTTTGGCGGCGGCCGCGGCCGGGGCAGTGGCGATGATCCCTGCCGCATCGCTGCGAGCGGCGAGATCGGCCAAGACCCGGGCGCGCAGGGCCTCGGGCTTAAGCCCCTTGGTGACGGCATCGGCGGCGTCGATGGCTACGCCGAGCCTGGCGGCCTGCGCGCAAACCTGCGCCACCTCAGCCGCTTCGGCGCGCACGGCGTCGGCGGTCATGGTCGCGTCGGGCGCTGCAATTGCGGTTGCGGCAGGCGGCGAAGACGTGGTCGGTGCGACGGTTGCTGCGGAAGGATTGGCATCTGCAATCGGTGCCGGGTTCGAGGTGTCGGTGGGGGTGGCGGTCATTTGTTGACCCTTTCTGCTGGGGGAAGTGGTGCCGTGAGGGGCGGCGGCGAAGGTGCGGAAGGCGGTGACGGGATCGGCGAGATCGTCGGCCAGACCGGCGGCGATGGCGTCGGCCCCGCGGAACACAGCAGCTTCGGTGGCCAGCGCCGCAGCATGGGTCAGCCGATCCCCGCGCCCAGCGGCGACAGTTTCGGCGAAGAGGAAGCGGACCACTTCCAACTCGCGCTGCATCTGGTCGTGCACCACTTCGGGCAGCGGCTGATACGGGTTCGCATCGATCTTGTGGGCACCGGCGTGGATCAGCGTGACGGCGATCCCCTTTTGATCGAGGGCCCCACTCATGTCGGTGTGCAGCGCGACAACGCCAATGCTGCCGACTGCCCCGGTGCGCGGCAGGATGATCCGGTTGGCTTGGGAGGCCAGGACATACCCTGCCGACAGGGCATGTTCCGCGACAAAGGCGTGGATAGGCTTCTGCGTTCGGGCGGCCCGGATGCGATCCGCTAGATCGAAAGCGCCCGCGACCTCGCCACCAAAGCTGTCGATGTCGAGCGCGATCCCACGCACGCCCGGATCGGCCAGCGCCGCGTCGATCTGTGCGGCAATGCCTTCATAGGAGGTCAGGCCGGAGGACTGTCCGATCCAGGCCCCACGATGCACCAGCGTTCCGGCGATCTCGATCACTGCGATGCCATCGACCAGCGCGAAGGGCTGGGCACCATTGCGCTGGTGGCGCTGCGCGAGATCATTGCCGAAAATCGAGGCGCGGGCGGGCAGAGCAGCTGCGGCGTGATCCACCGCCTCTGCCTCGATCCCGTGGAAGGTGATCTCCCGTCCGGTGATGCGCGGCCCCAGTCCGGTGAGAAAGGCCAGCGCCTTGGCAGGATCGACCATCAGCGGGGTGTTGAAGGCACGCTGGGCGATCTGGGCGTGATGCATCATGCGTCCTCCTTCGCATCGGGTTTTTCGTCTGGGTCTTCCGGCGCGTCGCCGTCTGAAGTGTCGTCCGGCCGGGCAGCGCCATCGCCGCTGCCTTCAGCCGGTCCTTGCGCAGGCGACCCCGGGCGGCGGAAGTCGAGGCCCAGCGCCCGTTCGC
>CAZRKU010000177.1:0-2977 GCA_964600685.1 uncultured Frigidibacter sp.
GCGAGATTAATGCCGACGATCCAACAGCTGATCCGCAAGCCGCGGGAAGCGAACGTAAGAAAGTCCAAGTCGCAGCACCTGGAATCCTGCCCGCAGAAGCGCGGCGTCTGCACGCGCGTCTATACGACGACGCCGAAGAAGCCGAACTCCGCTATGCGCAAGGTGGCCAAGGTTCGCCTGACGAACGGCTTCGAAGTCATCAGCTACATTCCCGGTGAAAAGCACAACCTTCAGGAACACTCCGTGGTTCTGATCCGTGGCGGCCGGGTGAAAGACCTTCCCGGTGTCCGTTACCACATCCTGCGCGGTGTTCTGGATACCCAGGGCGTCAAAGATCGTCGTCAACGCCGTTCGAAATACGGCGCGAAGCGTCCGAAATAAGGAGAGAGCGCCATGTCGCGTCGTCACGCCGCTGAAAAGCGCGAAGTTCTGCCTGATGCCAAGTATGGTGATCGGGTTCTGACCAAATTCATGAACAACCTGATGGTGGACGGCAAGAAATCCGTCGCCGAAACCATCGTCTATTCGGCGATGGAGCGGGTCGAGGGCAAGCTGAAGCGCGCGCCGATCGAAGCCTTCCACGAAGCGCTCGACAATGTGAAACCGTCGCTGGAAGTGCGTTCGCGCCGCGTCGGCGGTGCCACCTACCAGGTGCCCGTCGAAGTCCGTCCCGAACGCCGCGAGGCGCTGGCGATCCGCTGGCTGATCATCGCTGCCAAGAACCGCAACGAGAACACGATGGAAGAGCGCCTTGCGGGCGAGCTTCTGGATGCCGTGAACTCGCGCGGTTCGGCCGTGAAGAAACGTGAAGACACCCACAAGATGGCCGACGCGAACAAAGCGTTCAGCCATTACCGCTGGTAATACGGCCGGCACGAGGACCGAGAAATGGCACGCGAATATCCGCTCACACGTTACCGAAATTTCGGGATCATCGCCCATATTGACGCGGGCAAGACCACCACTTCGGAACGCATCCTTTACTACACCGGCAAGTCCCACAAGATCGGCGAAGTCCATGACGGCGCCGCGACGATGGACTGGATGGAGCAGGAGCAGGAGCGTGGCATCACGATCACCTCGGCTGCCACCACGACCTTCTGGAACCGCACCGTCGATTCCGGCGCAACCGGCGATGCGGCCGAAAAGTTCCGCTTCAACATCATCGACACCCCCGGCCACGTCGACTTCACCATCGAGGTCGAACGCTCGCTGGCGGTGCTCGACGGTGCTGTCGTGCTTCTCGACGGCAACGCCGGCGTCGAGCCGCAGACCGAAACCGTCTGGCGTCAGGCCGACCGCTACAAGGTGCCGCGCATCGTGTTCGTCAACAAGATGGACAAGACCGGCGCCGACTTCTTCAACTGCGTCAAGATGATCAAGGACCGGACCGGAGCCAACGCCATGCCGGTCGCGCTGCCGATCGGCGCGGAAGACAAGCTGGAAGGCATCATCGACCTCGTGACGATGGAAGAATGGGTCTACCAGGGCGAAGATCTGGGCGCATCCTGGGTGCGCCAGCCGATCCGCGCCGCGCTGAAGGACCAGGCCGACGAATGGCGCCTGAACCTGCTGGAAACCGCGGTGGGCCAGGACGATGCGGCCATGGAAGCCTATCTCGAAGGCAACGAGCCGTCGCCCGAAGAGCTTCGCGCGCTGATCCGCAAGGGGACGCTGGCGATCGACTTCATCCCGGTGATGGCCGGCTCGGCGTTCAAGAACAAGGGCGTGCAGCCCCTCCTGAACGCCGTGATCGACTACCTGCCTTCGCCGCTCGACGTGCCCGCCTACATGGGCTTCAAGCCGGGCGACGAGACGGAAACCCGCGACATCGCCCGTTCGGCGGATGACAACCAGCCCTTCTCGGCGCTGGCCTTCAAGATCATGAACGACCCCTTCGTCGGCTCCTTGACCTTCACCCGGATCTATTCGGGCAAGCTGGCCAAGGGCGACGCGATGATGAATGCGACCAAGCAGCGCAAAGAGCGCGTTGGCCGGATGATGATGATGCACGCCATCGAGCGTGAGGAAATCGGCGAAGCCTTCGCCGGCGACATCATCGCGCTTGGCGGCCTCAAGGAAACCACCACCGGCGACACGCTTTGCGATCCGGCCCAGCCCGTCGTCCTCGAAACCATGACCTTCCCGGTCCCGGTGATCGAGATCGCGGTGGAACCGAAGACCAAGGCCGACCAGGAAAAGATGGGCATCGCGCTGGCCCGTCTGGCTGCCGAAGACCCGTCCTTCCGGGTGGAGACCGACATCGAAAGCGGTCAGACCATCATGAAGGGCATGGGCGAACTTCACCTCGACATCCTCGTCGACCGCATGCGTCGCGAGTTCAAGGTCGAGGCGAACATCGGTGCGCCGCAGGTGGCTTACCGCGAAACGATCAGCCGCGAGCATGAGATCGACTACACGCACAAGAAGCAGACCGGCGGGACCGGCCAGTTCGCGCGCGTCAAGCTGATCATCTCGCCGACCCAGCCGGGCGAAGGCTATTCGTTCGAATCGAAGATCGTCGGTGGTGCGGTGCCGAAGGAATACATCCCTGGCGTCGAAAAGGGCATCAAGTCGGTCATGGACTCGGGTCCGCTGGCAGGCTTCCCGGTCATCGACTTCAAGGTCCAGCTGATCGACGGTGCGTTCCACGACGTCGACTCTTCGGTTCTGGCCTTCGAGATCGCCTCGCGCGCTGCCATGCGCGAAGGTCTGAAGAAGGCCGGTGCGAAACTGCTGGAACCGATCATGAAAGTCGAAGTCGTGACGCCGGAGGAATATACCGGCGGCGTGATCGGCGACCTGACCTCGCGTCGGGGCATGATCAATGGCCAGGACAGCCGCGGCAACGCGAACGTCATCACCGCCATGGTGCCCCTGGCCAACATGTTCGGCTACATCAACCAGCTGCGGTCCATGACCTCGGGCCGCGCCGTGTTCTCGATGGAGTTCGACCATTACGACACGGTTCCGGAAA
>CAZRKU010000178.1:0-2939 GCA_964600685.1 uncultured Frigidibacter sp.
ATGGACGTCAAGGGCGCGGTCGACGCGGCCAAGGGCGGCGAAGTCCAGTTCAAGGTCGAAAAGGCCGGCGTCATCCATGCCGGGATCGGCAAGGTGTCGTTCGACGAAGGCAAGCTGGCGGAAAACGTCCGCGCCTTCGTGGAAGCCGTGTCGCGCGCCAGGCCCTCGGGGGCGAAAGGTGCCTATCTGAAGAAGGTCTCGCTGTCTTCGACGATGGGTCCGGGCGTGTCGCTCGACCTCGCATCCGCCTCGGGGAACTGAGGCTCGGGTGCGCTGACGCGCACCCCATGAAATTCTCCGGGCCTTCGGGCCTGGTGGATGGCGGGGCCGGAAACGGCCTCGTCCTGTCCGAGACGGAGGGTGGGCATCCGGTTGCAATCGGGGTCCTTAATGTCCTTCCTGAGATGGGGAACGAGACGAGATTCCGACGGGGCAAACTGCCTCGGGCGATTTTGGCCTCGGGACCATCACGGACCCGAACGCCCCCGGACGATTGGGGGCAAATGAGAGCCGGGGGGAAACCCCCACACTTGGAGTGAAACCGTGGATAGAGCACAAAAAGAGAAAATGGTCGAAGAACTCGGCCAGATCTTTGAAAGCTCTGGCGTCGTGGTGGTTGCCCACTACGAAGGCATGACGGTTGCTCAGATGCAGGATCTTCGGGCGGAAATGCGTTCCGCCGGCGGGTCCGTCCGTGTCGCCAAGAACAAGCTCGCCAAGATCGCCCTTGAAGGCAAGCCCTGCGCAAGCATCGGCAAACTTTTGACGGGCATGACCGTGTTGGCCTATTCCGAAGACCCTGTGGCAGCTGCCAAGGTCGCGGACAAGTACGCCAAGGCAAACGACAAGTTCGTTATCCTTGGTGGTGCGATGGGCAACTCGGCCTTGGACCAGGCCGGTGTGAAAGCCGTCGCCTCGATGCCGTCGCGCGAAGAGCTCATCGCTCAGATCGTGTCGTGCATCGGTGCGCCTGCATCGAACATCGCCGGGGCCATTGGCGCGCCTGCTTCCAACATCGCGGGCATCCTGTCGACTCTGGAAGAGCGGCTGGCCGCGTGAGCAACATCAATGCCTTCGTAGGGTTGATACCCCGACGTTGGACCCTTAACTTAAGAACGGAACAGAGAAATGGCTGATCTGAACAAACTCGCCGAAGACATCGTGGGTCTGACCCTTCTTCAGGCGCAGGAACTGAAAACCATCCTGAAGGACAAGTATGGCATCGAGCCGGCCGCCGGTGGCGCCGTCATGATGGCTGCTGGTCCGGCTGCCGCGGCGGAAGCCGTGGAAGAAAAGACCGACTTCGACGTCGTCCTGACCGACGCCGGCGCGAACAAGATCAACGTGATCAAGGAAGTTCGCGCGATCACCGGTCTTGGCCTGAAAGAAGCCAAAGACCTCGTGGAAGCCGGTGGCAAGGTGAAAGAAGCCGCGCCGAAGGCCGAAGCCGAGGACATCAAGAAGAAGCTCGAAGCGGCTGGCGCCAAGGTCGAGCTGAAGTAATCAGGCTGGGGCGACTTTCGCTCCACCCCGATTTTGAGGCTGGGCCCGCAGGAATGCGGGTCCAGCCGATCCCGTCTTGGAAGGGCCGTCGCGCATCTGGCGCCCCTTCCAAGGCCGGATCAAAGGTTCGGGAGCCACCCGGTGGGACGGGGGGCATGAATTGAACCGATCCGCCCCTTCGCATGCGGCGCGCCTCCGTGACCCCGACGGACGCGCACCCGCGAAAAGACGAAAGGTGACGACGAGCATGTCGCAAGCGACCGTTGGCCAGAAACGTATCCGCCGCTATTTCGGCAAGATCCGTGAAGTTCTGGAAATGCCGAACCTGATCGAGGTTCAGAAATCTTCCTATGACCTTTTCCTGCGTTCGGGCGATGGCCCGAAGGCCGTCGATGGCGAAGGGATTCAGGGTGTTTTCCAGTCGGTCTTCCCGATCAAGGACTTCAACGAGAACGCGATCCTCGAATTCGTGAAATACGAGCTCGAGAAGCCGAAATATGACGTCGAGGAATGCCAGGCCCGCGACATGACCTATGCGGCGCCCTTGAAGGTCACGCTGCGCCTGATCGTGTTCGATATCGACGAAACCACCGGGGCGAAGTCGGTCAAGGACATCAAGGAGCAGGACGTCTACATGGGCGACATGCCCCTGATGACGCACAACGGGACGTTCATCGTGAACGGCACCGAACGGGTGATCGTCAGCCAGATGCACCGCTCGCCCGGCGTGTTCTTCGACCACGACAAGGGCAAGACCCATTCCTCGGGCAAGCTGCTGTTCGCCTGCCGGATCATCCCGTATCGCGGCTCGTGGCTGGACTTCGAGTTCGACGCCAAGGACGTGGTCTTCGCCCGCATCGACCGCCGCCGGAAGCTGCCGGTGACGACGCTCCTCTATGCGCTCGGCATGGACCAGGAAGGCATCATGGATGCCTATTACGAGACGATCAACTTCCGCCATGTGAAGAACAAGGGCTGGGTCACCAGGTTCTTCCCGTCGCGCGTCTCGGGCACCCGGCCGACCTATGATCTGGTCGATGCCGCGACCGGCGACGTCATCCTGAAGGCGGGCGAAAAGGCCACGCCGCGGATGGTGAAGAAGTGGAAGGACGAGGGCCAGGTCACCGACCTGCTGGTGCCCTTCGACCACATCCTTGGCCGCTATTCGGCCCGCGACATCATCAACGAGGAAACCGGCGAGATCTGGGTCGAAGCCGGGGACGAGCTGACCTGGGAGCTGGACCGCGACGGCGAGGTCAAGGGCGGCACGGTCAAGACCCTGCTCGACCAGGGGATCACCGACATTCCGGTTCTCGCGCTGCTGCTCGCCGCCATCGCCGCCTGGCTGGTGCATTCGAGCGTCGCCATCGTGCTGCTGGTGATGACGCTGGCGGCGCATGGCGTGGTGCCGCTCGAGGCGGCGATCGTCCTGGTGC
>CAZRKU010000179.1:0-2917 GCA_964600685.1 uncultured Frigidibacter sp.
AGCGCGCCCGAGATCATGCCGGGCAGGATCAGCGGCATCACCACCTTGAAGAAGGTGGTGCGCGCATTGGCGCCAAGGCTCGCCGAGGCCCGCATCAGCGACCGGTCGAACCCGGTCAGCGTCGCCGTCACCGTGATGATGACAAAGGGAATGCCCAGAATCGCATGGGCCACGATCACGCCCAGATGCGAGTTGGCCAGACAGCCCTTGGCCGACAGGAACGGGCCAAGCAGCATCCCCATCACGCTGTCCGGCGCCACGCAGGCCTTGGCGAAGAAAAAGCTCATGCCGACCGCGATGATGATGATCGGCACGATCATCGGCGAGATCAGCAGCGCCATGATCAGGCGGCGGTAGGGCATTTCCGGCCGGCTGAGACCCAGCGCCGCCAGCGTGCCGAGGCTGGTGGCAAGGATGGTCGCCCAGAACCCGATCCAGAAGGAGTTCTTCGCCGCCTTCACCCAGGTGGCATTCTGCCAGACCGACGCCCACCAGGCATTGTCGCGCGCACCTTCGCCGGTCGGATGGCCCAGCGTCAGAAGCGTGTCATACCAGCGCAGGCTGTAGCCCTGCGGGTCGAAGGTCAGCATCTTCTGGGTGAAGCTGAAATAGGGCTCGGCGTTGAACGACAGCGGGATCACGATCAGGACCGGCGCGATCAGAAACACGAAGATCAGCCCGCAGATCACCAGATAGGTGTAATACCAGACCCGTTCCAGCGGCGAGGCATAGGTGGGAAGCGCCATGTGTGTCTCCTCAGCCGAGTTTCAGGCGGTCGATGCCGATCAGCCGGTCATAGAGCCAGTAGAGCAGCAGGATCGCGACCAGAAGGATCGCCGCCAGCGCCGCCGCCAGCGACCAGTTCGATTTGGTCATGTGGAAGCTGATCAGGTTGGAAATCAGCTGCCCGTCCGCGCCGCCGACCAGCGCCGGCGTGATGTAATAGCCGACCGCGAGGATGAAGACGAGGAGCGACCCCGCCGCGATCCCCGGCAGCGTCTGCGGCAGATAGACCCGCCGGAACGTCGTCCAGCTTGTCGCGCCCAGACTGCGCGCGGCGCGGGCGTAACTCGGCGGAATGACCCGCATCACCGAATAGAGGGGCAGGATCATGAAGGGCAGAAGTACATGCGTCATCGCCACGATCGTGCCGGTCATGTTGTACATCATCGCGATGCGGTTGTCGTCGGCCACCAGCCCCAGCCACACGAGGCTGTCATTCACGATCCCCTGTTCCTGCAAGAGCGCGATCCAGGCCGTGGTGCGCACCAGAAGGGAGGTCCAGAAGGGCAGGAGCACCATGATCATCAGCAGCGATGACTTCGCCATCGGCAAAACCGCCAGAAGATGCGCCACCGGAAAGGCCAGAAGGAGGCAGATGAAGGTGATCAGCGCCGACACGAACAGGGTCTTGCCGAAGAGGTAAAGGTAGATCCGCTCCTTGTCGCCGCCCCGCTGCCAGCCGTTGTCCCCGAGCTTGCGGTCGGTCGCGACCTTGTAGAATTCGGACGTATACTGGCTGGACGCCGCCTCCATCCCGCGCCAGAGCCGCGGGGAACCCCATTCGGGATCGACCTGCAACAGCGCCGCCTTGTAGGGCGGCACCAGATCGCCGGCAACCCGCGCGCCGGCCTTGAACAGGCTGATGGAGCCGGGAACCGTATAGTTGATGCGCGCTCCGGCAAGACCGGTCGTCCTATCCGTCTGCATCAGCGCCAGATCGCTGACCAACGCGGCATAGGCCTCCTCCGGCGGGTCCGCCGGATCGAAGCCCGGACTGGCTGCAAACCAGGCCGCCAGATTGGGGGCCGATGCCGAAAAGCCGTCATGTTCGACCGACCGTTTGAGCATGTAGCCGATGGGAATGAGAAAACCGAGCAGCACGAACACCAAAAGCGGCGCCACCAGCAGGAAGGCCCGGCGCTTCGCCTTTGCCTGCGCGGCGGCCAGCGCGGTTTTCAGCGGGCGCCCGTCGGCGGTCAACAACAACCCGGTCGTAGCGGCGTCAGCCATGCCTGTCCCTCATCCCGTAAAGGCCGGGCGCGGGAAGTCCCGCGCCCGGAAATCAGTTCACCAACTGTCGGTTACTGCGACAGCCAGGCCTGGAACCGCTCGTTCAGTTCGGCGTCGCGATCGACCCAGAACGTCGAGGAGGTTTCCAGCGCGTTCGTCATGTTCTCCGGCGCGGTCGGCAGATGCGGACCCATGACGGTCTTGCCGTCCTTGAAGATCAGCTCTTCCTTCATCGAGGACTTGCGGGCCGGACCATAGGAGATGTTCTGGGCCGAAGCGCGCAGGCCTTCGGTCGAGGTCGCGAACCTCACGAACTCCATCGCGTCCGCCATGTTCGGTGCCCCCTTCGGCACGACGAACATTTCGTTTTCATAGATCTGGCCGTCCCAGACGATCTGGAAGGGCTTGCCCTCGTTCTGGGCGGCGGCGAAGATCCGGCCGTTGTAGGCGGTGGTCATGACCACTTCGCCATCGGCCAGAAGCTGCGGCGCCTGGCTGCCGGCTTCCCACCAGACGACGTCGTTCTTGATCGTGTCCAGCTTGGCGAAGGCGCGATCGACGCCCTCGGGCGTGGAGAGCACGTCATAGACCTCGGCCGCGGGGACGCCGTCGCCCATCAGCGCGAATTCCAGAACCGCCTTGGCGCCCTTCTTCAGGCCGCGCTTGCCGGGGAATTTCTCAAGGTCGAAGAAGTCGGCGACCGTGGTCGGGCCTTCCGGGAACTTTGTGGTGTCATAGGCGAAAACGTTCGACCAGATGTCGGTCGAGACGCCGCATTCGGTGATCGCGCCCGGCAGGAAGTCGTCGATCGCCGGGGTGCCGTCCGCTCCGGGCGGCAGGGTGCTGGCGTCGATCGGCTCCAGGATGCCTTCGTCGCACAGGCGGATCGCATCGGCATATTCGA
>CAZRKU010000180.1:0-2901 GCA_964600685.1 uncultured Frigidibacter sp.
CTCGATCTCGTGCCGCAGCGCGAAACCGGCATGACCGCCTATGAGATGATGCTGTCGGAAAGCCAGGAGCGGATGCTCATGGTCCTGAAGCCCGAACGCGAGGCAATCGCCCGCGCGATCTTTGAAAAGTGGGATCTCGATTTCGCCCTCATCGGCGAAACGATCCCCGAAGACCGCTTCCTGATCCTGCATGGCAATCAGGTGAAGGCCGACCTGCCTTTGTCGAAACTCTCCTCCAGCGCGCCGGAATATGACCGGCCCTGGGTCGAAACACCAAAGGCCGCGCCGCTCGGGGACGTTCCCGCCATCGACCCGATCGAAGCGCTGCGGCGGCTCATTGGCTCGCCCAACCACGCCCACAAAGGCTGGATCTACGAACAATATGACACGATGGTCATGGCCGACACGGTGCGCACGCCGGGGCTTGGCGCCGGTGTCGTGCGGGTGCATGGCACCGGCAAGGCGCTGGCCTTCACCTCGGACGTGACGCCCCGCTATGTGAAGGCCAACCCCTACGAGGGTGGCAAGCAGGCGGTGGCGGAAGCCTGGCGGAACCTGACCGCCGTAGGCGCCGTGCCGCTGGCCGCGACCGACAACCTGAACTTCGGCAATCCTGAAAAGCCCGAGATCATGGGCCAGCTCGTCGGCGCGATCAAAGGCATCGGCGAAGCCTGCCGGGCGCTCGACTTCCCGATCGTGTCGGGCAATGTCTCGCTTTACAATGAAACCGACGGTTCGGGCATCCTGCCGACGCCGACCATCGGCGCGGTCGGCATCCTGACCTCGCTCGACGATCTGATCGCGGGTCAGCCGGCCGAGGGCGACATCGCGCTTCTGATCGGCGAAAGCTTCGGCCATCTCGGCCAGTCCGCGCTGCTTTATGAGGCCTTCGGGATCGAGGCCGGCGACGCCCCCGAAGTCAATCTCGCGGTCGAACGGCGGAATGGCGAATTCCTGCGCGCCCACCGCGCCCATATCCGCGCCGCGACCGATCTGGCCGATGGCGGCCTCGCCCTCGCCGCGTTCGAAATGGCCGAAGGCGCGGGGGTCGGTGTCACGCTCGATGCCGGCGAAACCGGCCTGCTTTTCGGCGAAGATCAGGCCCGTTATCTTCTGGCCTGCGGCGCCGCAGGCGCGGCGGCAATCGAGGCTGCCGCGCTGACCAGCGACGTGCCCGTCACCCGGGTCGGCCGTTTCGGCGGCACCCGCGTGATGTTCGGGGCATCGGCGGCGGCGCTGTCGGACCTGTCCGCGCTTTATCGGTCGGCCTTCGCCGAAGCCGTCGTGTAAGGTCACGGGGGCCCTGCCCCCGCACCCCCGGGGATATTTGGACCAGAGTGAAAACATGTCGGCTTTCATTCTGGTCCAAATATCCTCGCCGGAGGCTCCGCGGCCCACCGTCGCACGACCTTGCAGGCACCGGACCGGCGGCTTACATTCACGGAAAGAACGACAGGAAGGACGCCCCATGGCCATGGAAGCGCAAGACATCGAACATCTGATCCGGGCTTCGTTCCCCAAGGCGAAGATCACCATCACCGATCTGGCCGGGGACGGGAACCATTGGGCGGCCGAGGTGATTGACGAGTCCTTCCGCGGGCAGAACCGCGTTCAACAGCAGCGCGCCGTCTATGCCGCGCTGAAAGGCAAGATGGATGGCGCGCAGGGCGAGTTGCATGCGCTGGCCCTGACCACAAAGGCACCGGAGTAAGATGATGACCAACGCAATCGACCAAATCCGCGAAACCGTAACCAAGAACGATGTGGTGCTGTTCATGAAGGGCACCAAGTCCCTGCCACAATGCGGTTTTTCCAGCCGTGTCGCGGGTGTGCTGAACTACATGGGTGTCGACTTCAAGGACGTGGATGTCCTGGCCGACGCCGACATCCGCCAGGGGATCAAGGATTTCTCCGACTGGCCGACGATCCCGCAGCTTTACGTGAAGGGCGAATTCGTCGGCGGCTGCGACATCGTCACCGAGATGATGATTTCGGGCGAACTGGATCAATTGTTCGACGCCAAGGGCGTGGCCTACAACAAGCAAGCCGCCGAAAAGATCCGCGAAGCTAACGCCTGATCAGACCGACAAGAAAGGAAAGGCACCCGAATGGGTGCCTTTTTGTTTCCCGGCACATCGCCCCTGCCCACATCGCACGGCGTCCAGCCTGCGGGGCAAAAAGGGGGGTGCAAGCGGGTTCATCGGACGGACCAAGGGTGGGCTGAACTCGAAACTGCACGCGGTAACTGATGCGAAGGGTCGCTAACGACGTCGTTATGCACGTCCCTTAAATCATCCGGCCGAAATCAGGCGGCGGTGGCAATCGGGTGGTTACCGTCCTGAAGGGTGTGCGGAGGGAGATCGGCAGTCGGCTTAATCACAGCACGATAGAGGAGGGGGTCGCCCCCAATTTGCTCAAGGCTCTCCGCCACGCCCCCTCTCCGATCATCCTCATCATCAAGACCCACGACACCCGCAATCAGGGTTTCGGCTTCCTTCAGGGCTTGCAAGGCAGCAACCCTCGGGGACAGTCCTATCCTGCCGCTCGGGCCGGAACGCCCCGCCCTTGTCACATCCGCCGTGAACTCAGCATGGACCCGAGCATGTTCACGGGCAAGCTCAGTGGCACCTCTTGCCGTGAAGACCCGCTTCCATTCGGACTTTCCAAGGGTGGCCTTCACCGACTCGGGGACTCGACGGCGATACTCATACCGACCCCCGCCAAGCTCCTTCACATACCGCAACGTCACCGAAACACCCATGCCTGTGGACCTCCTGTGGATCAGAATGTGGGCCAAGGAGGGCGTTAAGCACCGGAAATCGTTGATATATTGGGGAATGTCAAGCCGAAATGGCGCACCCGACAGGATTCGAACCTGTGACCTCTGCCTTCGGAGGGCAG
>CAZRKU010000181.1:0-2759 GCA_964600685.1 uncultured Frigidibacter sp.
ATGAGGCGGCGGGCGAGCGGCTCTACACCGCCATGCAGTTCGCCGAGACCTTCGAAAATCGGGGCGGTCTGGGCAGCAAGCACACCATCCGTGAACGCCTGAGCGTGCTCGCCACCAAGGGCTTCGTGAAGTTCCTGCGCGACCCATCGGGGTTCGGTTTTCCCGTCACCCGGTCGCGGTTCGGCTATCTCTGCGTCGAAAGCATGCAGTTCGGTTTGCCCATCGAGGAGGTCGATCCGACCACTGGCGAGGTCACGACGGCCGCCCGTCCGGTCCTGCCCAGCCACTTCAAATGCCCCCAGTCCGGGCTCAGCCTTCAGGTCGAAAACCCCGCTGTCTGGGTCTACCAGGACGGGTCCGAGGACGACCTAACTCATATGAGTGAGGCCTGACTCATATGACAGCGCCAACTGTGCACTCAATGAAATCAACGGGTTACGCGCAAATAAGAGTTAGGTCCCTAACTCATGCCCGAAGACTTCGTGAAGTCTTATTCCAAAACAAAATCAACGTGTTGACTCGGCTGGAACAGTTAGGTGCTGAACCCCCATACTACGTATGGGATGGCCCCACCCCAGGGTGGGCCACTCATCCCATGCGTAAGGGCCTGGCGCGCGGGCCGCCCTGACAGGTCTCCCCCCATCCCCCGATCCGACGACGGCGGCCCGTACCGCCAAGCACATGACCGCCGTCGTCTTCCACCAGGACCAGCCCCCCAAGACAGGAGAGCCATCATGGCTGCGACGACTCTGATCCCCAAATCCGACAGCGCAAGGTTTGAATTGCTGCCCGGCACCAGTTCAAGCCACCGCTGCATCCTCGCCCTTGATCTCGGCACCACGACCGGCTGGGCACTGCGCGGTCATGATGGTCTGATCACCAGCGGCACGGCGAGCTTCCGCCCCGGCCGTTTCGACGGAGGCGGCATGCGATACCTCCGCTTTACCAACTGGCTGGGAGAACTGGACCGTCTGTCTGGTCCCATCGCGGCCATCTGGTTCGAAGAGGTTCGCCGCCACGCGGGCACCGACGCGAGCCACATCTACGGCGGGCTCATGGCCACGTTGACCGCTTGGGCCGAACTGCGGGGCGTGCCTTACGAGGGCGTGCCGGTTGGGACGTGGAAGCGCAGCGTCTGCGGCAAGGGCAACGCAAGCAAGGAAGAGGTTGTCGCGGCCATGGTCGCCATCGGCTTCGCTCCTGGCAGCTTTGACGAGGCTGACGCATTGGCCATCCTTCATTGGGCGGTTTCGACGAACGGAGGCATCGATGGCTGACAAATGGCATTCGCCGGTCGAACGCGTCTGCGAAACCTGTGGCGCGGCGTTCCGTGTTCAGTACCAAACGACGCGCAGGGCCGAAGGTGGCCGCTACTGCGGCGCAAGATGCAATCCGCGCTCGAAAGAACTCGCCCAACGCAAGGTCGCCTTGGCCATCGGTGCAAAGCGGGCCGAAGTCGATGTCGTCTGCATCGGATGCGGCCAATCGTTCACGACCAAGGTCAAGAACATCGCGCGAGGTGGCGGGTCATACTGTTCTCGGGTCTGTAACCCGGCTTATGCGAGGCGTTTCGAGCCGAGCGAAAAGCACCGCCGCCACAACCTGGCGCGAAACTACGGGCTTTCGAGTGTAGACTTCGACAGGATGTGCGCATCCCAAAGGGGTCGCTGCGCAATTTGCAGGGCGTTCCCGGACGAACCCCACGGCGTGCTGGTCGTAGACCATGACCACATGACCGATCAGGTGCGGCAGTTGCTGTGCAACAACTGCAACACGGCCGTTGGCCTGCTGCGCGACAACCCGGTCACGGCAACTGAACTGGTTGTGTATCTGCTCCGTCATAACCCCGATGAGGTCGACAGGCAGATCGCGATTTCCATGTTGCAGGACGCCTTGTTTTCGGAGGCCAAGCAATGAGATGGCATCCCCACGGCTACGGCGGCCAGCGCCGCGACCCCGATCAGGTCAAGCGCGAGGGCTGGCACGAACAGGGTGTGCTGGCGGTGTCGGCCGACGATCAGCGGCTGACCTGGCCGGAACGCGAACTCGTCCGCCAACTTGGCGAGAAACTTTACGGGCGACGCCCGATCGGAAAGGAGGTCTGGCATGGCTGACCGCATCTGGACGGCCGACTGTGTGGCCGATCATTTCGAGGAAGCGTTCCGCACCCTGCGGAAGCTGCCACCGGTCAAGGCGCAGGGGTTCTTCAACGCCTGGCCACAGATCGTCCGCACCAGCCGCGAGATCGCGGCGATGGAGCCCGAGCCCATGCGGGTCTGGCCTTCGGCCGCTGCCATCACGCGGCTGGAACAGACCTCGGACTGGGTGCTCTGGATCGAGGAGGCCGAGCGCAAGCTCGTCTGGTCGCGCGCCGCCCGCGTACCGTGGAAGCAGATCAGCGGGGAGATGGGCTGCGACCGCACCACCGCATGGCGGCGCTGGCAACTGGCGCTGACCAAGATCGCGGCGCGACTGAATGCGTGAGCGACTCCAATGTGTTGCAACACTTTTCCCTTCGACATCTGCAACATGTTCGTGCTATTCCAAAGGCAAGATGGGGAGAGTGCGCCGAAGGGTTCACTCTCCCCTTTGCTTTTGGGCGGATGCGGCTGGATTTCGGGGTTGGTTTCCGGGGTCCAGAGAGGGTCCAGCCGGGGTCCATCCCGCTAACTCGTTGATTTCTGGTTCCTTCCTGGCGATATTTGTATGCTGGCGGGCGAAGCGCGGCACATCGCTAGCGACAGGGCCGGATTTTTGGG
>CAZRKU010000182.1:0-2753 GCA_964600685.1 uncultured Frigidibacter sp.
GTCACCGAAGTGGACGTCGAGAAGGAGCGTATCTCGCTCTCGATCAAGGGTCTGGATGCCGATACGTTCTCGGACGCGGTTGACGGCGTGAAGCGTGGCTCGGTCATCACGACCACGGTAACGGCGGTCGAAGAGGGCGGGATCGAGGTGGAATACAACGGCATGAAGTCGTTCATCCGCCGGTCCGACCTGTCGCGCGACCGGGCCGACCAGCGCCCCGAGCGTTTCCAGAAGGGCGACCATGTGGACGCGCGCGTCACCAACGTCGACAGCAAGACCCGCAAGCTGGGCCTGTCGATCAAGGCGCGCGAGATTGCCGAAGAAAAGGAAGCCGTCGAACAGTATGGCTCGTCGGACTCGGGTGCTTCGCTGGGCGACATCCTGGGTGCGGCACTCAAGGGCAACAAGTAATCACGGGCTTCGGCCCGATGACCGGAACCCCGCCCGAAAGGGCGGGGTTTTTCCTTGTCTGGCCGATTCGGCGCGGCGGCCCTGCGCCGGATTTTCTGCACAGCGGCGCGCCGTTGCTGCGTTGCGTCACCGGCTGGCCGCCCGTTTCCGCCGGACCTTTGGGTAAAATCACGGGGAAAACCGCGCCATTACAATGGCTTTCCTGTTTGTCGGGCGGCAATTTGGCCCTATAGTCGCCCCGAAGAACATGAGGGCGGCACGCCTGAGGCCGCCACAGGGGGGATGATGATCCGGTCCGAACTGATCCAGAAATTGTCTGAGGAGAACCCGCATCTTTTTCAGCGGGACGTCGAACGGATCGTCAATACGATCTTTGACGAGGTCATCGAGGCGATGGCCCGTGGCGACCGGGTCGAGTTGCGCGGCTTCGGAGCCTTTTCGGTGAAGAAGCGCGATGCGCGTGCAGGCCGCAACCCCCGCACCGGGGAATCGGTCAGCGTCGATCAGAAGCATGTGCCGTTCTTCAAGACCGGCAAGCTGCTTCGTGACCGTCTGAACGGAGACTGAGTCCAGCCCATGATCCGGCTCTTGCGTTATCTCGTGCTGGGCCTCCTGGGGCTGGCGCTGCTCGCGCTGGCATCGGCCAACCGCGCCCCGGTGACATTGCGCCTGATCCCCGAGGAGATGGATGTTTTCCTCGGCCTCGGCTGGGTGATCGACCTGCCGCTGTTCGTGGTGATCTTCGGCGGGGTGCTGATCGGTCTGGCGCTGGGCTTCGTCTGGGAGTGGATCAGGAGCGCGGGTGTGCGCGGCGATGCGGTGCGCCAGCGCCAGAAGGTCGGCCAGCTGGAGCGGGAACTGACCCGGCTGAAAGGCGAGACGCCGGGGGGCGACGATGACGTGCTGGCGCTGCTTGGGGCGAAAAAGTCCTGAAGCCACCGCCTTTGCGAAGGATGGGGAGCCTCCGGCGGGGATATTTGTGAACAGATGAAAGCCGGGGCGTTTCCTTTGCTGCCTGTCCCGGTTAGAGCGGATCCATGGACACACGGGTGAAAATCTGCGGCCTGCGCGAGCGGGCGCATGTCGAGGCGGCGGCAGAGGCGGGCGCCGCCTATGTGGGTCTTGTCTTCTTCACGAAATCGCCCCGGCATCTGAATCTTTCGGACGCGGCGACGCTGGCCCATCATGTGCCCGCCGGCGTGGCCAAGGTCGCGCTGACGGTGAATGCCACCGATGCCGAACTGGATGCGATCACCGGCGCGGTGCCGCTCGACATGCTGCAGCTGCACGGCGCCGAAAGCCCGGAGCGGGTCGCGGAAGTCAGGACCCGCTACGGCCTGCCGGTGATGAAGGCGGTGGGCGTGGCCGAACGCGCCGATCTGGCGGCACTGGATGTGTATCAGCATGTCGCCGACCAGATCCTTGTCGACGCCAAGCCGCCGAAGGGCGCGGCGCTGCCGGGGGGCAACGGTCTCAGTTTCGACTGGACGCTGCTGCCGGGCCTTGTCTGGCGGCGGCCGTGGATGCTGGCCGGCGGGCTGACGCCCGGGAACGTGGCGCTGGCCGTCCGTTCGACCAATGCGCGACAGGTGGACGTGTCGTCGGGGGTCGAGATCGCGCCGGGGGTGAAGGACGAAGGGCTGATCCGCGCCTTCGTCGCAGCCGCGCGGGGATGATCCGGTTCCGCCCCGCCCGCGAAGAAGATGTGCCGGAGGTTCTGGCGCTCCTGACCGACGATGCGCCGGGCAGAGGCCGCGAGCATCGGTCGGGCGCAGCCCATCTTGCCGCAGTTCACCGGATGCAGGGCGAACCGACCATCGCCTGCCCGCCGTTTCCATGAGCGGCTCGGCTTTACCCCGACCCACATAGGCTATAAACGCGAACTGACCTGAGTGGAGGCGCCAGATGGCCGAGGATCTGATCAACAGTTTCATGACCGGGCCGGATGAGCAGGGCCGGTTCGGCGATTTCGGCGGGCGGTTCGTGTCGGAAACCCTGATGCCGCTGATCCTCGATCTGGAGGAGCGCTACGAGTTTGCCAAGACCGATCCGACCTTCTGGGCCGAGATGGACGATCTGTGGAAACATTACGTGGGCCGCCCCTCGCCGCTTTACCATGCCTCGCGGCTGACCGACCATCTGGGCGGCGCGAAAGTCTACATGAAGCGCGACGAGCTGAACCATACCGGCGCGCACAAGATCAACAACGTGCTGGGCCAGATCATCCTCGCGCGCCGCATGGGCAAGACCCGGATCATCGCCGAGACCGGGGCTGGCCAGCATGGGGTGGCGACGGCGACGGTCTGCGCCAAGTTCGGGCTGAAATGCGTGGTCTACATGGG
>CAZRKU010000183.1:0-2747 GCA_964600685.1 uncultured Frigidibacter sp.
CGGCGGCGCGGGCTGACCCGGCGGCAAAAGCCCCGCGCGGCAGAAGCGAGACTCCTCCGGCGGCGGCAGCGGAGCGGAACAGGAAACGACGGGTCATCATGTTGCAAACCTTAGCTCAAGTAGATCAGCGGATCATCGGCAACGCCCTGCGGGGTGGCGCACAAGGCCGCCAGGAAAAGGGAGAACAACTCGGCCGAAGTGGCAAGCCCGAGCTTGGTGTGAATGCGCTTGCGGAACACCTTCACCGTTTCCGGGCTATTGCCCAGCATCCGCGCGATGACCTTCGAGGAATGACCCTGCAGGATCAGCCGGGCCACCTCGGCTTCGCGGTCGGACAGGCGCGAGGTGCCGAAATTTGCCATGGCGCCCAAGACATGCAGGCCCATGCTGCCCTTGGCCGCAAAGGCATGCGGCGGCAGCGCGGTCATGCCGGCTCCTGCTGGGTGATGCAGTGGATGCCGCCGCCGCCAAGGCAGATGTTGGGGATATGCACGCCCCGGATGCGGTGGGTCGGGAACAGGCTTTGAAAGATATCACGCGCGACGGCATCGTTCGGCGTGCCATATTCGGGCATGATCACGCCGCCGTTGACGAAGTAGCAGTTGACGTAGGACCGGCAGAATTTCTCGCCGATGACGCAGCTTTCCTCGGCCTCGGGGATCGTCACCATTCTGATCTCGCGGCCCATGGCGTCGGTCTGGCCGCGCAGGGCGTCGATGTTGGCCTGTTTGGTGGCCCGCCACGGATCGGTCGGATCATCCGCGCCTTCGATCAGCACGACGCCGGGGGCGACAAACACCGCAATGCCATCGACATGGCCATCGGTTTCCGTCTCATCGGCGTTGCCGGGCAACCAGATGACCTTTTTGCCACCAAGGGTTTCCAGGAGCTCGCGCGTCACCTCGTCGCGGCTCCAGGTCGGGTTGCGGTTAGGGTTCAGGAAACAGGTGTCCGTGGTGATGATGGTGCCCATCCCGTCCACCGTCACGCCGCCGCCCTCGGCGAGCAGCGGGGATTTGAAGACCGGCATCCCTTCCCGCGCAGCCACCGCCGCACCAAAGGCAGCGTCCTTGTCGAAGGGCGCATATTTGTGCCCCCAGGCTGAAAAGGTGAACAGGCTGGCCGCCTTGCCCCCCTTGCCATCGATCACGAAATTCGGCCCGGCATCGCGCGCCCAACTGTCATCTAGCGGCACCTCGAAGATTTCTATATCCGCCCCCAGCATCGCCCGCGCCTCGGCCGCGTCTTCGGGGCGGACGGCCATGCACATCGGCTCGAACTCGGCAATGGCCTGCGCCACCGCCGCGTAGTCGCGCTTGGTAGCCGCCATGTCCGGCCAGAGCTCAGCACGGCATGGCCACATCATCCATGTCCGTTTGTGCGGGGCGTATTCGGCGGGCATCCGGTAGCCGAGCGATCTGGGACTGGCGGCAAAGCGAGCAGGGTCGTGGCTTGTCATGGCTTCCTCGGGAACTTGGGGCTGGACGACAGGATAGGATGAGCATTACCATTGTCAAAACGCCGATTTCTGATCCATTCAATCGATAATACTCATGAGCACCTATCGCTCCCTCCCTCCATTAAGCACCCTGATCGGGTTTGAATCCGCCGCCCGGCTGGGCAGCTTCTCGCGCGCGGCGGAAGAACTGAACATCACCCAGTCGGCCATCAGCCATCAGGTGCGGGTGCTGGAAGACCACCTCGGCCAACCGCTGTTCCGCCGGATCGGCCGGCGCATCGAACTGGTCGATGCCGGGCGCGATTTCCTGATCACGGCGCAGGCCGCGCTGGAGGAGCTGCGCCACGGCGTCCGCCGCCTGCACGCCTACTCCAAGCCGGGGTCCGTCATCATCATGATGCCTGCCGCCCTGGCCTCCGGTTGGTTCCTGCCGCGTCTTGGCGATTTGCGCGTAGAACATCCGTGGATCGACCCTTGGGTTCACACCAGCGATGATGCGCATGTGGCCGAAGAGGCCGAGATTGACATCGTCCTTGGCCCCACCCCCTGGTCCGATGCGGGCGCACAGTCCGTGCTTTTGGCACAGGATGCGATGGTGCCCCTGTGCGCGCCCGAAGTCGCCGCACGCCTGCCAGATGCGCCGGACCGCGTCAGGCTGGACGCCGCACCGCTTTTGCATGACGAGACGCTGAACGACTGGCAGTCGTGGTTTTCGCAGGTCGGTTCCGTCCGCACCGAGTTCAGCCGTGGCTTCAACTTTTCCGACACCGGCCAGATGCTGCAGGCGGCGATCCTGGGCCTTGGCGTGTGCCTCGCTTCCACGCGCGATGCCGATCTTGCCTTGCGCCGTTGCACTCTGGTGCAGGCCAGCCGGACCGGTTTGAACATCACAGCGCCCGTTTACATGTCCTGCTGGACCCGCAACTTTGCGCGCCCACCGGTACGGGCGTTGTGGCAGTGGCTGCAAACGAAGGCAAAGCCGGACACCTTGATCGCGCCTTCGGTCACGCTCCTGTCCCCGCAGCCACGGGGAACAGAAGACGCAGCGAAGGCGTAATTTCCATTTCCAAATTGCCGGAGACAAGGGTCTGCGACAGGTAATTGGTCCTGTTGAAGTGAAAATTTGAGTAGGCAAACTCAGAGAAGGTCCGACCCCAGCCGCGTTCCCTCCGCCACATTTCGGACCACAATTGCGCCGTCTCAGGCGCTCTTTTGATCGGGGGTTCTGCGCCATGACCATCAAGCTGATCGGTGGCACCTACCACCTCTGGCGCCGGGTTCCGAAGCG
>CAZRKU010000184.1:0-2724 GCA_964600685.1 uncultured Frigidibacter sp.
CAAGACGGACATAGAGATAGCGCGGGCGGCAGCGAAGCGGCCGATCCAGGAGATCGGGGCGAAGTTGGGGATCGGGTCGGAGCATTTGCTGCCCTATGGGCATGACAAGGCGAAGGTGAGCGCGGAGTTCATCAAGGGCCTGGCGGGGCGCAAGGACGGCCGGCTGGTTCTGGTGACGGCGATCAACCCGACGCCGGCGGGCGAGGGCAAGACGACGACGACGGTGGGTCTGGGCGACGGGCTGAACCGGATCGGCAAGCGCGCGGTCGTGTGCATCCGCGAGGCGTCGCTTGGTCCGAACTTCGGGATGAAGGGCGGCGCGGCGGGGGGCGGTTACGCGCAGGTGGTGCCGATGGAGGAGATGAACCTGCATTTCACCGGCGACTTCCATGCGATCACCAGCGCGCACAATCTCTTGAGCGCGATGATCGACAACCATATCTACTGGGGCAACGAGCTGGACATCGACCAGCGCCGGATCGGCTGGCGGCGGGTGATGGACATGAACGACCGGGCGCTCAGGGACATGGTGGTGTCCTTGGGCGGGGTGTCGAACGGCGTCCCGCGCCAGACCGGGTTCGACATCACGGTGGCGTCGGAGGTGATGGCGATCCTGTGCCTGTCGAATGACCTGGAGGATCTGCAGAAGCGGCTGGGCGACATCGTGGTGGCCTATACGCGGGCGAAGAAGCCGGTCTATGCCCGCGACCTCAAGGCCGACGGGGCGATGACGGTGCTTCTGAAGGATGCGATGCAGCCCAATCTGGTGCAGACGCTGGAGAACAACCCGGCCTTCGTGCATGGCGGGCCGTTCGCCAACATCGCGCATGGCTGCAACTCGGTGATCGCGACCAGGACGGCGCTGAAGCTCGGCGAGTATGTGGTGACGGAGGCGGGCTTCGGCGCCGATCTCGGCGCGGAGAAGTTCTTCGACATCAAATGCCGCAAGGCGGGGCTGAAGCCCTCGGCGGCGGTGATCGTGGCGACGGTCCGGGCGATGAAGATGAACGGCGGCGTGGCCAAGGCCGATCTCGGGGCGGAGAATGTCGAGGCGGTCAGGAAGGGCTGCCCGAACCTCGGCCGCCATATCGCCAACGTGAAGTCGTTCGGGGTGCCGGTGGTGGTGGCGATCAACCATTTCTTCTCGGACACCGACGCGGAAGTGGCGGCGGTGAAGGCCTATGTGGCCGAGCAGGGCGCGGAGGCGATCCTGTGCAAGCACTGGGCCAATGGCTCGAAGGGCATCGAGGATCTGGCGCGCAAGGTGGTCGAGATGGCCGAAGGCGGCAGCGCCAACTTCGCGCCCTTGTATCCCGACGACATGCCTCTGTTCCAGAAGATCGAGACGATCGCCAAGCGCATCTACCATGCCGACGAGGTCTTGGCCGACAAGTCGATCCGCGACCAGCTGAAGGCCTGGGAGGCGGCGGGCTATGGCCATCTGCCGATCTGCATCGCCAAGACCCAATATTCCTTCACCACCGATCCGAACGTGCGCGGCGCGCCGGTGGGCCATTCGGTGCCGGTGCGCGAGGTGCGGCTCAGCGCCGGGGCGGGCTTCATCGTGGCGATCTGCGGCGAGATCATGACCATGCCGGGCCTGCCCAAGGTGCCGTCGGCGGAGGTGATCCGCCTGAACGGCGAGGGCAATGTCGAGGGGCTGTTCTGACGCCTGACGGCGTCGAGGGGCGGTTCTGAGGCAGGCCCCCGAGAGAGCAAGCCGGGGGGCTTCACGCCCCCCGGGACCCCCCGTGGGATATTTATGCCAGCGTGAGAGGCGCGGGGTCTCTCTGCCGCGGTGCGCCGGGGGCGCTGGCGATGAGGGCGGATGAATGACGGCGAAGGTGATTGACGGCAAGGCGTTTGCGGCGGGGGTCCGGGGCCGGGTGGCCGGCCATGTGGCGCGCCTGAAGGCGGAGCAGGCGATCGTGCCGGGCCTGGCGGTGGTGCTGGTGGGCGAAGACCCGGCCAGCCAGGTCTATGTGGGCGCCAAGGGCAAGTCCACGACCGAGGTGGGCATGAACAGTTCCGAGCACAAGCTGCCGGCCGACACGACCGAGGCGGCGCTTCTGGCGCTGATCGACCGGCTGAACCGCGATCCGGAGGTCAACGGCATTCTGGTGCAGCTGCCGCTGCCCGGACATCTCGACAGCGATCTGGTGATCAATGCGATCGACCCGGCGAAGGACGTGGACGGGTTCCACATCTCGAACGTCGGGCTCCTGGGCACCGGGCAGAAGTCGATGGTGCCCTGCACGCCGCTCGGCTGCCTGATGCTGCTGCGCGCCCATCTGGGCAGCCTTGCCGGGCTGAACGCGGTGGTGGTCGGCCGCTCGAACATCGTCGGCAAGCCGATGGCGCAGCTTCTCCTGGGCGACAGCGCCACGGTGACGATCGCCCATTCGAAGACCCGCGACCTGGCGGCGGTCTGCCGGCAGGCCGACATCCTCGTCGCTGCCGTGGGCCGGCCGGAGATGATCCGCGGCGACTGGATCAAACCCGGCGCCACGGTGATCGACGTCGGCATCAACCGGATCACCACCCCCGAAGGCAAGACCCGCCTCGTCGGCGACGTGCATCACGACAGCGCCGCAAAAGTCGCCGGCGCCCTCACCCCGGTCCCCGGCGGCGTCGGCCCCATGACCATCGCCTGCCTCCTCGCCAATACCCTCACCGCAGCCTGCAGGGCCAACAGACTGCAGGAACCGCAGGGCCTCACCGCCT
>CAZRKU010000185.1:0-2512 GCA_964600685.1 uncultured Frigidibacter sp.
GTGCCCTTCTTCACCATCTCGGGTTCCGACTTCGTGGAAATGTTCGTCGGCGTCGGCGCCTCCCGCGTCCGCGACATGTTCGAACAGGCCAAGAAGAACGCCCCCTGCATCGTCTTCATCGACGAGATCGACGCGGTGGGCCGGTCGCGCGGCGTGGGTTTCGGCGGCGGCAATGACGAGCGCGAACAGACCTTGAACCAGCTTCTGGTCGAGATGGACGGGTTCGAGGCCAACGAGGGCATCATCATCGTCGCGGCCACCAACCGCAAGGATGTGCTCGATCCGGCGCTGCTGCGCCCCGGCCGCTTCGACCGGCAGATCCATGTGCCGAACCCCGACATCAAGGGGCGCGAGAAGATCCTGACGGTTCATGCCCGCAAGGTGCCGCTCGGCCCCGATGTCGACCTGCGCCTGATCGCGCGCGGCAGCCCCGGCTTTTCGGGGGCGGACCTTGCGAACCTCGTCAACGAAGCGGCGCTGATGGCCGCGCGGTATGGCCGCCGCTTCGTGACCATGGAAGATTTCGAGAATGCCAAGGACAAGGTGATGATGGGCGTCGAACGGCGCAGCATGGTCCTGACGCCCGAGCAAAAGGAAATGACCGCCTGGCACGAGGCCGGTCATGCGATCGTCGGCATGGCGCTGCCGCTCTGCGATCCGGTCTACAAGGCGACGATCATCCCACGCGGCAACGCGCTGGGCATGGTGGTCAGCCTGCCGGAAATGGACCGGCTGAACTATTACAAGGACGAGGCGAAAGAGAAGATCGCCATGACCATGGCCGGCAAGGCGGCCGAGATCATCAAGTTCGGGGCGGACCGCGTGTCGAACGGCCCGGCGGGCGACATCCAGCAGGCCTCGGCCATTGCCCGGGCGATGGTGATGCGCTGGGGCATGTCCGACAAGGTCGGCAACATCGACTATGCCGAGGCGCACGAGGGTTACAACGGCTCGACCGGCGGCTTTTCGGTATCGGCCAAGACCAAGGAGCTGATCGAGGGCGAAGTGAAGCGCCTGATCGAGGAAGGGTACGAGATCGCCCGCAAGGTCCTCCTGGAGAAATCCGTCGAGTTCGAGCGGCTGGCCAAAGGGCTTCTGGAGTATGAAACCCTGACTGGCGACGAGATCCGCAAGGTCACGGCAGGCGAGGCGCTGGGCGGCGACGATGCCGGCGACGATGCTGGCAGCGGGTCTGCCGTTTCTTCGCTGGTGCCCAAGGCTGGCAAGCCCAAGACTGCCAAGACGGGCCTGGAACCCGAACCTTCGGCCTGAGCGGAAGGGACGCGGGCGTGGCGGGCTGGAAACCGGATCACCACGCCCGCTTCCGCGAAATGCGCCTGTGCGATTGTGCCGCCGACACGGTCCCCGGCCGGTTCGATCCCGTCGACTCGCGGCCCCCGTCCCGACGCCATCCGACCATTGTCGCCTGCTCGCACCACCCCGGCAGGCCAGCGTCCGGCAGACGGATTATCCGCAGCGGCGGCTGTCGTCCTCTTCGCGCCATCCGGTGCGGCATTTGACCGAAGCCACCGCGATGCGTCCCGGGCTGGACCGTCTGACAGCGGCCGTGCCCCGGGATTTCGTGCAGCGCTACGACACGGCCTTTGCCAGCGCCTATCCGGTCGAGGCAGATGGCGCGGTGCTCTTCCCCTTCCGCCGCCTGTTCTTCACCCTGAGCCGATAGGTTGCCATGCCCGCCCTGATGCCCACCGATCATTTCGGCACGATCGCCTGGCTTGGCCGGGTAGACGACCGTGAGGCGGCGCTTGCCTCCCGCCCGCTCGACCGGTTGCGTGCGACGTTCGCCGGGCCGGAGGGCGAGGCGCATGGCGGGCTCACGCGCCGCTCCTGCTCGCGGGTTTCGGCGCAATATCCGCGGGATACGGAAATTCGCAATACCCGGCAGTTCGCGATCCTGTCGACCGAGGAATTGACCATGATCGCGGCTGCCATGGGGCTGGAACAGCTTGATCCGGCGCTGGTGGGGGCAAGCATGGTCCTGTCGGGAATCCCGGACTTCAGCCACATTCCCCCCTCCGCGCGGCTTCAGGGCGAAGGCGGTGCCACGCTGGTCGTCGACATGCAGAACCGCCCCTGCGTACTTCCCGGCAGGGAGATCGAGGCCGCCCATCCCGGCAAGGGCAGATTCTTCAAGGGGGCTGCCGAAGGTCGGCGCGGGATCACCGCCTGGGTCGAACGCGAGGGCACGTTCGCGCTGGGCGAACGGGTGCGCCTTCATGTTCCCGACCAGCGTGCCTGGGCGCATTTTCCGGGGGGGGCGGCCTGATGCAGCGCCAGATGCGTCCTCGTTTCCGATGGGAAACAGGCTCTGGCGCTTCCGGCGCGGAACATGTCGGAAACCGTCTGTATCCGGCGGGATACCGCAGCTAGAAGCAGGGAAACTGCGCGGCCGAGTGCCCCCGCAGATCACCCATGAACGGAGACGGCCATGAGCTTCAAGACGGACATAGAGATAGCGCGGGCGGCAGCGAAGCGGCCGATCCAGGAGATC
>CAZRKU010000186.1:0-2494 GCA_964600685.1 uncultured Frigidibacter sp.
GACTCGGTCCACGGGATCCGCACGCAGCCCGACCGGTTGCGGGCCGAATAGGCGCGCAGGACGGGCGCCTCGAAGCCCGGGACCAGACGCTTGTAGCTGTTGGTGCCGGGGTTGGTCAGCGCGTTCAGCGCCTTGGCGTGCTTGAGGATGCCGCCGATGAACCAGAGCGCCTCCTGGCTCAGGTCGGCATATTTGTCGCCGGCGAACAAGGGCTTGCCGCCCTTCCAGATCGACATGTTGACGTGCATGCCCGAGCCGTTGTCGCCCTTCATCGGCTTCGGCATGAAGGTCGCCGACTTGCCGTAGGCGTGGGCCACGTTGTGGATCACGTATTTGTATTTCTGGATATTGTCGGCCTGTTCGGTCAGTCCGCCGAAGATCATCCCCAACTCGTGCTGGCAGGTGGCGACTTCGTGGTGGTGCTTGTCGACCTTGATGCCCATCCGCTTCATGGTCGAGAGCATCTCGCCGCGGATGTCCTGGGCTTCGTCCACCGGGTTGACCGGGAAATAGCCGCCCTTGTGGGCTGCGATATGGCCGTGGTTGCCGCCCTCGCGCACCGTATCGGTGTTCCAGGCGGCGGCTTCGGCGTCGATTTCGTAGGCGACCTTGCGCGGCGTGACCGAATAGCGCACATCGTCGAAGAGGAAGAATTCGGCTTCCGGACCGCAGTAGAACGCGTCACCGATGCCTGAGGCCTTCAGGTAGGCTTCGGCCTTCATCGCCGTGCCGCGCGGGTCGCGCGAGTAGGCCTCGCCCGTGTCGGGTTCGACCACGTTGCAATGCACGCACATCGTCTTTTCGGCATAGAACGGGTCGATATAGACCGAGGACGCATCGGGGATCAGCTTCATGTCGGACTGGTCGATCGACTTCCATCCGGCGATGGAGGAGCCGTCGAACATGAAGCCTTCCTCGAAGAAATCCTCGTCCACCAGGTCGGCCACCAGCGTCACATGCTGCAGCTTGCCCTTGACGTCGGTAAAGCGGATGTCGACATATTCGACCTCCTCGTCCTTCATCAGTTTCAGAGCATCTTTGACCTTGCTCATATTCGTTCCTTTCGTTGGCGTTTGCAGGTCGGGCAGGGCTGCCCCCGCCCGAGACGTTGGAATCAGATCGCGTCCTCGCCGGTTTCGCCGGTGCGGATGCGGATGACCTGCTCGACGGGGGTGACGAAGATCTTGCCGTCACCGATCTTGTCGGTGCGGGCGGCCGAGACGATCGCCTCGATCGCGGCCTCGACCATGTCGTCGGCCAAGACCACCTCGACCTTCACCTTGGGCAGGAAGTCGACGACATATTCGGCGCCGCGGTACAGTTCGGTATGGCCCTTCTGGCGACCGAAGCCCTTGACCTCGGTCACTGAAAGCCCCTGCACGCCCACATCCTGAAGCGCCTCCTTCACCTCGTCGAGCTTGAAGGGCTTGATGATGGCTTCGATCTTTTTCATCGGCGGGCGACTCCTTTCGCGGGTCTCGGGCGTCAGTCAGCACTTCCTTATCGGAGGGACAATTGGCTAGGTTGGCGGGGCGGGGGGCAGGACCGGGTTTTTGAAGGTCACTGCCTCATTTTTAAGCAGATGGCCCGTTGACTGGGCAAAGTGAGAAAGCCGGAGGCCGCCATGACCGAACTTCTGACCGCCGCCCAGATGCGCGCCATCGAACAGGCCGCAATTGCGTCGGGTGAGGTGACGGGGCTGGAACTGATGGAGCGCGCCGGGCGCGGCGTGGTCGAGGCGATCTTCGAGGAATGGCCGGAACTGAAGGCAGGGTCATTTCGGGCGGTCGTCCTCTGCGGGCCGGGCAACAACGGCGGCGACGGGTTCGTGGTGGCGCGGCTCCTGAAGGAATGGGGCTGGGAGGTGGAGGTGTTCCTCTACGGCGACCCTACGAGGCTGCCGCCGGATGCACGGGTGAATTATGAGCGGTGGTTGGGGATGGGGGAGGTGGGGGCGTTGGCAGGTGGCAGCACGCCGCAACCTCCCTTCGCTCTTTGGGTGGATGCGCTGTTTGGCACCGGTCTGGCGCGCCCGGTCGAGGGTGAATTGCTGTCGGCCTTGAGCGAGATGGACGACAACTGGCACTGGTTCCACGAGAATTGCGTGTCTGTCGACATTCCATCGGGGTTGTGCGCGGACTCCGGCCGCGTGATGGGTGCGCATGTCACTGCCCGCCTGACGGTGACGTTCCACGCTATGAAGCTTGGGCATATTCTTGGTGCCGAGAGCGGCGCCGTTGGCAAGGTCGTTGTCGCCGACATTGGCCTGAACGGCTTCACGGTGCCATGCGCGCGGCCGCAGGCTTCTTTCCCGCGGTTCGTCCGGCGCGCCGACCCTGCCAAGGCGCCCGTGCGTATCGCTGAGCCCGTTCCGACGCGGTTGGCCAAGCCGCAAGCCCACAAATACACCCACGGCCATGCCCTGATCCTCTCCGGCCAGCCCGGCCATACCGGCGCCGCCCGCCTCGCGGCGCGGGGGGCGCTCAGGATCGGG
>CAZRKU010000187.1:0-2462 GCA_964600685.1 uncultured Frigidibacter sp.
CGCCGCGACGCTCCTTCTCCAGCACGTTCGAATAGATCCGGCCGGAGGAGATGCTGTCGGTCTTGCGGGCGTGAACGCCGGTGAAACGTTCATAATGGCCCAGGTCGAGGTCGGTTTCCGCCCCGTCGTCGGTGACGAACACCTCGCCATGTTCGAAGGGCGACATCGTGCCGGGGTCGACGTTCAGGTAGGGGTCGAGCTTGCGCAGGCGGACAGTATAGCCCCGGGCCTGCAGGAGTGCGCCGAGGGCCGCCGAGGCAAGGCCCTTGCCCAGCGATGACACAACACCGCCGGTGATAAAAACGTAACGCGCCATGCCCGGCTTGCCCCCGTGATCGAGTTTCTTATGACTGGCTGCGGACGTTCAGGAATGCAGCATCACGGGATTTGAGTCATAACCGATTCGGCCCGTTCCCGCAACGGGACCGCAACAAATAGTGGTGCGCCGGGGGCGCTGACCCAAGGTTAGTGGGAAGTGTCAGTTCGACGGTGCGGTCGCGCCACCGGCGGCCGGTGCGCTGCCCGTGGTTTCCGCAGGCGCCGGCGGCAGCAGATCGCCTTCCGGTGCGGCCGGTGCGGCAGGCGCCTCAGCAGGCGCGGTTTCTGCCGGGGCCTGATCGACAACCGAGCTTCCGGCCGCGTTGCGCGCCGCCAGAATCGTCAGCGTGATCGAGGTGGCGATGAACAGGCCGGCGAAGATCCAGGTCAGTCTGGTCAGCGCGTTCGCCGCTCCGCGTGCGGTCATCGCGCCCCCGCCCGACAGAAGCGCGCCCCCTTCGTTGCGCTGCAACAGAACCACGCCGATCAGGAGAAGGGCGAGGATCAGGTGGATGGTAAGGATGACGTTTTCCATCGGAACCCAGAGTATGAAAGACTGACGCGCCTATCTAGGCGCAAGGGGGGAAAGGCGCAAGGCCGAATGGGCCACTCGTGGGGGGCACGGGCTGCCGACCGCTTGCGGCCGCGAGGGCCGGTCGGGAAGTGGCGAAACTTGTTGCTTCCGCCGGTCATTTTACGGTTCCGCTGGTCGCGTGGTGTCGCTATAGGATGCGCGGTTTTCCCAGGATGCAAGGACCGGACCTATGGCCAACGTGGTAGTCGTGGGCGCCCAGTGGGGCGACGAGGGCAAGGGCAAGATCGTCGACTGGCTTTCCGAGCGCGCCGATGTGATCGCGCGCTTTCAGGGCGGTCACAATGCGGGCCATACGCTGGTCATCGATGGCAAGGTCTACAAGCTCAGCCTTCTGCCCTCGGGCATCGTGCGGGGTGGCAAGCTGAGCGTGATCGGCAATGGCGTCGTGCTCGATCCCTGGCATCTGGTGACGGAGATCGAAAAGCTGCGCGGCCAGGGGGTGGAGATTTCGCCCGACAATCTGATGATCGCGGAAAATGCCCCGCTGATCCTGCCCATCCATGGCGAACTGGACCGGGCGCGCGAAGGTCAGACCGGCGTGGCCAAGATCGGCACCACCGGGCGCGGCATCGGCCCGGCCTATGAGGACAAGGTCGGCCGCCGTGCGATCCGCGTCGCCGATCTGGCCGACGAGACGACGCTGGAGACGCGGGTGGACCGGCTGATGGGCCACCACGACGCGCTGCGCCGGGGGCTGGGGATCGCGCCGATCGACCGTGCGGCCCTGCTGGCCACTCTGCGAGAGATCGCGCCGCAGGTTCTGCCCTATGCCAAACCCGTCTGGAAGGTGCTGAACGAGGCGCGGCGCGCGGGCAAGCGCATCCTTTTCGAAGGGGCGCAGGGTGCGCTTCTGGACATCGACTTCGGCACCTATCCGTTCGTGACCTCATCGAACGTGATCGCCGGGCAGGCGGCGACCGGCGTGGGCCTCGGGCCGGGGGCGATTGATTTCGTCCTGGGCATCGTGAAGGCCTATACGACGCGGGTGGGTGAAGGCCCGTTCCCGGCGGAACTGACGGATGCGGACGGCGAACGGCTGGGCACACGCGGGCACGAGTTTGGGACAGTCACGGGGCGCAAGCGCCGCTGCGGCTGGTTCGACGCGGTTCTGGTGCGCCAGACCTGCGCGACCTCCGGCATGTCGGGGATCGCCCTGACCAAGCTTGATGTGCTGGACGGGTTCGAGACGCTGAAGATCTGTGTGGGTTACGATCTGGACGGCACTCGCCTGGATTACCTGCCGACGGCGGCGGACAGCCAGGCGCGCTGCCGGCCCATCTATGAGGAGCTGGAAGGCTGGCAGGACAATACCGCCGGCGCGCGGTCCTGGGCTGACCTGCCGGGCGCGGCGATCAAATATGTGCGGCGGATCGAGGAACTGATCCAGTGCCCGGTGGCGCTTCTGTCCACCAGCCCCGAGCGCGACGACACGATCCTTGTCACCGATCCGTTCGCGGACTGACGGGCAGCCGGAAAGGGCTGAAGATGGTAAGTTACAAAGCGCGCAAGCGACTGGCGCTGTTGATCCTTCTGGTGGGACTGCCGCTTT
>CAZRKU010000188.1:0-2421 GCA_964600685.1 uncultured Frigidibacter sp.
CTGCGGCTTCTGCCAGGAAGCCTGCCCGGTCGATGCGATCGTCGAGGGGCCGAACTTCGAGTTCGCCACCGAGACGCGCGAGGAACTGTTCTACGACAAGGCCAAACTGCTGGCCAACGGCGATCGGTGGGAAGCGGAGATCGCCCGCAACCTCGAACTGGATGCGCCCTACAGATGAACGAGGAATTCCAGAAGCTGTTCGCGCAGATGATGGCATCGGGTCAGGAGATGGCCCGCGCCTTCAACCCCGCCCTTGAAACCTTCAGCTTCAAGGGGATGGAGAACATGTGGCCCACCATGTCGAAGGACATGATGGAAAGCTGGTTCGGGCGTACCTTCAACCGCGAAGGGCTGGATGCGAAGACCCGGCTTCTGGTGACGGTGGCGGCGCTGACGGTTCTGGGCGCGCAGGCCGAGCCGCAGTTGCGCCTGACGATCCGTCACGCGCTGGAAGCGGGCGCGACGAAGCGCGAGATCGCGGAAGTGATCTGGCAGATGAGCATGTTCGGCGGGGTGCCCGCCATGACCAAGGCGCTGGAGATTGCGCAAAAGGTCTTTGACGAGACGGGAGACGAGGCATGACATTCGCGGATTTCGCCTTTTACCTCTTCGCCGTGCCGGTCGTGGCTTCCGGCCTGATGGTGGTTCTGGCGAGGAACCCGGTCCATTCGGTCCTGTGGCTGATCCTCGCCTTCCTGTCGTCGTCGGGACTCTTCGTGCTCTTGGGCGCGGAGTTCGTCGCGATGCTCTTGATCATCGTCTATGTCGGCGCGGTCGCGGTGCTGTTCCTGTTCGTGGTGATGATGCTCGACGTGGATTTCACCGAACTGAAGGGCGAGATGGCGAAATACATGCCGCTGGGCCTGCTGATCGGCGTCGTGATCATCATGCAGCTGGGCATCGTGTTCGGGTCATGGACGGCGGCGGAGACGGCGGAAGGCGCACGCACCGCCGTGACGCCGGACGGGGTGGAAAACACCGCGGCACTCGGGTTGCTGCTTTATGACCGCTACATCCATCTGTTCCAGCTTGCCGGTCTGATCCTGCTGGTGGCGATGATCGGGGCGATTGTCCTGACCATGCGGCACCGCAAGGACGTGAAGCGCCAGAACGTGCTTGCCCAGATGTGGCGCGATCCGGCCAAGGCGATGGAGCTGGTGGACGTGAAGCCGGGGCAGGGGCTGTGAGAACCTGACAGGCGCCGCGCAAGCCGGGCGCGACCGGGCGGGGCAAGACGACGGAACGACAACGGGCAATTGACCCGGAGGGACGAAGAATGATCGGACTGACACATTACCTTGGCGTGGCCGCCGCACTTTTCGTGATCGGCATTTTCGGCATTTTCCTCAACCGGAAGAATGTCATCGTCATCTTGATGTCGATCGAACTGATGCTCTTGGCGGTGAACATCAATTTCGTCGCCTTCTCCTCCTTCTTGCAGGATCTCGCGGGGCAGGTCTTCACCATGTTCATCCTGACCGTCGCCGCCGCCGAGGCCGCGATCGGGCTGGCGATCCTCGTGTCCTTCTTCCGCAACCGCGGGACTATCGACGTCGAAGACGTCAACGTGATGAAAGGCTGACGCGCGATGTTGCAGTTCATTCTTCTTGCACCCCTTGCCGCCGCCGTCATCGCGGGCTTCGGCTGGCGGATCATCGGGGAAAAGGCGGCGCTGACGCTGACCACGGGTGTCCTGTTCATCGCCTGTGCGCTGTCGTGGAACGTGTTCCTGACCTTCGACGGGGTGACGCAGCAGATCCATATCCTCGACTGGATCAAATCCGGCAGCCTCGACACCGAATGGTCGATCCGGCTGGACCGGCTGACGGCGATCATGCTGGTGGTGGTGACGACGGTATCGGCGCTCGTGCACCTCTATTCCTGGGGCTATATGGCCCATGACGAGAACTGGGGACCGACGGAGCATTACAAGGCGCGCTTCTTTGCCTACCTGTCCTTCTTCACCTTCGCCATGCTGGCGCTGGTAACGGCGGACAATCTTGTCCAGATGTTCTTCGGCTGGGAAGGTGTGGGGGTCGCCTCCTACCTGCTGATCGGGTTCTATTACAAAAAACCTTCGGCCAACGCCGCCGCGATCAAGGCGTTCGTGGTCAACCGGGTCGGTGACTTCGGCTTCGCGCTCGGCATCTTCGGCCTGTTCTACCTGGTCGACTCGATCAAGATGGACGATGTGTTCGCCGCCGCGCCGGAACTGGCCCAGACCCGGATCGGGTTCCTCTGGACCGACTGGAATGCCGCGAACCTGCTGGCGGTGCTGCTGTTCATCGGTGCGATGGGCAAGTCGGCGCAACTGTTCCTGCACACCTGGCTGCCGGACGCGATGGAAGGTCCGACGCCGGTGTCGGCGCTGATCCATGCCGCGACGATGGTGACGGCGGGGGTGTTCCTCGTCGTCCGCAT
>CAZRKU010000189.1:0-2414 GCA_964600685.1 uncultured Frigidibacter sp.
GAGAGGATTCGAACCTCCGACCCCCTGCTCCCGAAGCAGGTGCGCTACCAGGCTGCGCTACGCTCCGACCGATGCGGGCGGGTTAGCGGTTCCGGCGGATGAATGCAAGGGGCCTTGGTGGCCGCAATGGGAAAGAGGCGGTCAGCCCCGGCCGCTGCGACCGCCCGATTGCAGGATCCGCTGCAAGAGGCTGGGCCGCGGCGCCGTCATGGTTTCGCCGCGTCCGTTGGTGTCGATGACCGGATGGTTTTCCGACGCTCCCGCCGTGGTTTCCCGCAAGACCACATAAACGCCCGAGGCGATGACGATTCCCGCGCCGAGGAGCGTCGTCGCATCGGGCTGGTCATCGAAGATCAGCGTGCCGTAGACGATGGCCCAGACGATCTGGCTGTATTGCATGGGTGCGGCGATCACCGCCTCCGCCAGCCGGTAGGACAGGATCGACAGCACGGTGCCGATCAGCCCCATGACCGCGATGACTGCCATCAGGCCGAATTCGCCGGTGCTCATCGGTTGATAGACGAAAGGCAGGGCCGCACCCATCACCAGAACGTTGGCGAGGATCGGATAGATCAAGAGGACGACGGGTCGTTCATCGGTTCCGACCTTGCGCACGATGATCGCGGTCATTGCGCCCGTGAAAGCCGCAACCAGCGCGGCCAGATGGCCCGACGACAAGGCCGCCTGACCGGGGCGCAGCACGATCAGCACGCCCAGAAGGCCCACCACCACTGCCGTCCAGCGCCTGAGCCTGACCGTCTCCCCCAGGATCGGGATCGACAGGATGGTGATGATCAGCGGGATGGCGAAGAGAATCGCATAGGTCTGCGCGAGGGGCAGCGTGCCGAAGGCGTAAAAGGCGCAGACCGAGGTGATGATCGCCGAAACCGTCCTGAGCGCGACCCAGCCCGGATGCCGCGGTCTGAGACTGCCGCCCGAACGATCCTGAAGCAGGAAGATGGTGACCAGCGGAAAGCTGAGAAGCGCCGAGAAAAAGACGATCTGCACCGCCGAGAAAGAACTGCCGAGGTATTTTACCACCACGTCATGGGTCGCATAGATGCCCATCGCAGCCAGCGCCAGAAGCGCGCCCTGCAGGTTCTGATTGCTGCGCATCCGCGCCACCAAACCGTCTGTTATCGCTCACACCGCTTTGCGCCAGCACCGCCCGAATGACAAGGGCCGCTTACTTTACGACCGGCACCTTTTGCAGAAGCGGCATCAGTTCGGCCATCTCCGGCCCGCTCTTCTCGCCGGTCAGCGCCAGGCGCAGCGGCATGAACAAGCCCTTGCCCTTGCGGCCTGTCGCGGCCTTGACCGCATTGGTCCAGTCGGCCCAGGTCGTGTCGGTGAAGGGCGGCGGCGGCAGCATCGACAGGGCCTCGGTCACAAACTCCCGGTCCTCGTCCGCGACCATCGGCGTCGCACCATCCCGGCAGAGCGTCCACCAATGGCCAAGATCGTCCAGCCTGGTGATGTTCTTCGACGCCACCGCCCAGAACTGCCCGGCCTGGTCCGCAGGCACGCCCAGCGCCGCGATCCGGTCCTTCACCGCGCCAAAGGGCAGGTGCTGGTTGCGTTCGCGGGTCAGGGGCCAGAGGTCTTCGGCGTCGAACTTCGTCGGTGCCGCGCCGAACTGCGACAGGTCGAACCCGTCGGCGATTTCATCCAGCGACAGACGCAGTTCGACCGGCTGCGACGATCCAAGCCGTGCCATCAGGCTCAGCAGCGCCTCTCTCGCCACGCCCGCCGCGCGCAGGTCGCGGAGGGACAGGGTCCCGAGCCGCTTGGACAGGCCTTCGCCCTGCGCGCCGGTCAGAAGCGAATGGTGGGCAAAGGCGGGGGGCGTGCCGCCCATCGCCTGCATGATCTGGATCTGCGTCGCGGTGTTCGTCACATGGTCGGCGCCCCGCACGATATGGGTCACGTCCATGTCGACATCGTCGACCGAGGAGGCGAAAGTATAGAGGATCTGCCCGTCCGCCCGGATCAGCACCGGGTCGGAGACCGAGGCGGTGTCGATCGACACCGGGCCGAGGATGCCGTCCGTCCATTCGGTGCGCTTCTGATCCAGCTGGAAGCGCCAGTAACCGTCGCGATCCGCCCTGAGCGCATCCCTTTCCGCCGCGGTGAGGGCCAGCCCGGCGCGGTCATAGACCGGCGGACGGCCCATGTTCAGCAGCTTCTTGCGCTTCAGGTCCAGCTCGGTGGGCGTCTCGAACACTTCGTAAAGGTGCCGGCCCGCCCGCAGCCCTTCGGCCGCCTCGCGGTAGCGGTCGAGCCTGAGCGACTGTTTTTCGACCCGGTCCCAGGTCAGGCCCAGCCATTCGAGATCTTCCATGATCCCGTCGGCATATTCCTGTTTCGACCGTTCCTGATCGGTGTCGTCCAGCCGCAGGATGAAGGTGCCGCCG
>CAZRKU010000190.1:0-2376 GCA_964600685.1 uncultured Frigidibacter sp.
ACGATGGTTTCCGGCAGCTGCACGTCGCGCACCTGCTTTTCGGCCTTGTGGCCCATGCCCAGCGCCTTGGCGCGGGCCTTTTCCTGCTTGCGCTTCATCGCCGCCATCGAACGCTGGCGGCCGCCTTCGCCGTTCAGCGCCTCGTTCAGCGACAATTTGCCGGTGCGGCGGTTGTCCTCGACCTTGCCCTTGCCGGCGCGGTCGTTCGCGGCGGTGCGGTCGTCACGTTCGCGGTCCGTCTTGCGCGGCCCAACAGCGGCAACGCCCTTGGTCGCGGCGCGTGATGCGGCGGCTTCGGCGGCGGCCGGATCGGCCGGGGCGGCGGGTGCGGCCTTCGACAGGGGTTTGGTGCGCAGGACTTCCTGCTTGCGGGCCTCGCGGGTTTCCTCGTCGCGGACCTTCTTGGCTTCCTCGATCGCCTTCTGGCGCAGGGCCTCCTGATGCTCGCGCTCCTCGCGTTCCTTCGCCTCGATCTCGGCGCGGCGGCGGTCGCGCTCCTCCTCGCGGGCCTTTTCTTCTTCGGCGCGGCGCACGGCGTCTTCGGCCTCGCGCGCCTTGGCGGCGTGAAGCGCCTTCAGGCGCCGTTCCATTTCAGCGTCGGAAATTCCGGCGGGGCGTTTGGACGGATCACCGAGCGACGGCGACGCAGACCCCGCGCCCATGGCTGCGCCGGGCTTCGCCGGAACGACGACGCGCTTCTTTTTCGTCTCGACAATGACAGCCTTTGTCCGCCCGTGGCTGAAGCTCTGCTTCACCTGTCCGGGGCGTCCGCCGCCAAGACCAAGAGGTTTCTTGCTATCCGTATCGCTCATGCCGGTCTCAGTTCTTTCCCGGCGGGTGTCCGCCGTCAGCTTGCCGCAAGCCATTCAGTTTCGCGGCTTCCTCTACAACACGCTTCGTCAATCCGCCAGCGGCAAGCGCCGCATGGACCACAGAATCGCGCCCAAATGCGATTCCAAGCTCATTCGCCGTCAGGCAGCCGAACCAGCGCCCGCCTTCGGGCGTCCAGAGTTTGCCCTTGCCGCGGTCCGATCCGTCGGAGGCCTGCAACAGCACCCTGGCCTTGCCGTCCGCCAGCCAGTCCTTGACCTTCTCGAAACCGCAGACCGCATAACCGGCCTTTCGTTCGAGCGAGAGAAGTTCGACGACGCGCTTCGCCAATCCGGCCTCCACCAGATCGACGAGCCCCTCGGGAACCTGCGCGGGGGCCTTGGCCCCGCGCGCAAACAGACCCTTGGCGGCGGCCTTGGCGATCAGATCGCGATTGGCTGTGACCCAAATGCCCCGACCCGGCAGTTTCGCCGCCAGATCGGGAAAGACGATGCCTTCGGGCGACAGGACAAAACGGACGAGGCCAGCCTTCGGCTGCACCTCGCCGGTCACGACGCAACGCCGTTCCGGGTCTTCCCGCATCTTGTCCGCGCCGCCGCGTGTCATCAGGCCTCGACCTCTTCCTCTTCGGCTTCGGTTTCCAGTTCGGCCGGGTCGACCCAGCCAAGCTGGATGCGCGCCGTCATCACCAGATGCTGGGCTTCCTCAAGGCTCATGTCGAACTTCTCAAGGATGCCTTCGTCCTTCACCCGTTCGCCGTTCACGGTGGTCCAGCCGCCGGCCAGTTCCCAGTCCGCGCAGGTGGCGAAATCTTCGAGCGTCTTCACATCGTCCCTGGCCAGCGCTTCCAGCATCTGGGGCGTCAGGCCTTCGAAGTTGATCAGGCTGTCCTCGACACCCAGCGCGCGGGCGGCATCGAGTGCGGCCTTGTTCTGCGCCTCGATATATTCGCGGGCGCGGGTCTGAAGCTCGGCGGCGGTGCTGTCGTCGACACCTTCGATGGCCAGCAACTCGTCAAGATCGACGTAGGCCACTTCCTCGAGGTTGGTGAAGCCTTCCGAGACCAGAAGCTGGGCGAAGAATTCGTCCAGATCGAGCGCCTCCATGAAGAGCTTGGTGCGTTCGGCGAATTCGGCCTGACGGCGTTCGCTTTCTTCCTGCTCGGTCATGATGTCGATGTCGAGGCCGGTGAGCTGCGACGCCAGGCGCACGTTCTGGCCGCGGCGACCGATGGCCAGCGAAAGCTGCCCGTCGGGCACCACGACCTCGATCCGGTTGTTTTCCTCGTCGATCACGACCTTGGCGACTTCGGCGGGCTGCAGCGCGTTCACGAGGAACGTGGCCTGATCTTCATTCCACGGAATGATGTCGATCTTTTCGCCCTGAAGCTCGTTCACCACGGCCTGAACCCGGCTGCCGCGCATACCGACGCAGGCGCCGACCGGGTCGATGGAATTGTCATAGCTGATCACGCCGATCTTGGCGCGCGAGCCCGGATCGCGGGCCACGGCCTTGATCTCGATGATGCCGTCATAGATTTCCGGC
>CAZRKU010000191.1:0-2256 GCA_964600685.1 uncultured Frigidibacter sp.
CGGCGGCGTGCCGGGCGTGTCGCCCGCGAAAGTCCTCGTCATCGGCGGCGGCGTCGTCGGCATCGACGCGGCCAAGATCGCGGCCGGGATGGGCGCGGATGTGACCGTGCTTGATCGCTCGATCCCGCGCCTGCGCTATCTGGACGATGTGTTCGGCGGCACCTTCAAGAACGCCTACGCGAACGAAGGCAACACCATCGACCTGGCCCGTCAGGCCGACCTGATCATCGGCGCGGTGCTGATCCCCGGCGCGGCAGCGCCGAAGCTGATTTCGCGTGCGCAGTTGAAAGACCTGAAGCCCGGCGCGGCCCTGGTCGATGTGGCCATCGATCAGGGCGGCTGTTTCGAGACCTCGCGTGCCACCACGCACCAGGATCCGATCTACGAAGTGGACGGGATCATGCATTATTGCGTGGCCAACATGCCCGGCGCCGTCGCCCGCACCTCGACGCTCGCGCTTGGCAATGCCACGATGCCCTTCATGCTGGCGCTGGCCGACAAGGGCTGGAAGAAAGCCTGCGCCGATGACGTGCACCTGCTGAATGGCCTGAACGTCCACGCCGGCAAGCTGACCTATGAAGCGGTGGGCAAGGCGCTGAATCTGCCGACCATCGCTGCGGCCGACGTCCTGAAATAATTCGGGCGCAGGCGATCCGACCCGAAAGCAAAAAGGCCCGCCATTCGGCGGGCCTTTTCTGTCGGGTGCGGGCGCTTACTTCTTCAGCGCATCGCGGATCTGCAACAGAACATCCAGTTCGCTCGGGCCAGCCGGCGCCGCTGCGACTTCCTCCTTCTTCACCGCCGCATCCTTCACGCGATTGACCATCTTCACCAGAAGGAAAACCACGAAAGCGATGATCAGGAAATTGATGATCGCGGTGATGAATGAGCCATAGGCAAAGACCGCGGCACCCGCATCACGCGCGGCCGAAAGGCTGGCGAACTCGCCCTCGCCCAGATTGACGAACAGGTTCGAGAAGTCGATCCCGCCGGTGATCAGGCCGATGATCGGATTGATCAGGTCGGCAACGAGCGATGACACGATCGCCGTGAAGGCTGCGCCGATGATGATGCCAACGGCCATGTCCATGACATTGCCTTTGGCGATGAAATCCTTGAACTCTTTGAGCATATCTGTCCCCACATCTGGTACTGCGGCACAACGCTTGCGCCAACGGTCGAAAGGTTAACATCAGGAATCGAGCGCGTCCCGGGTTTTTTTCCGCGACTTTGCCCCCTATTCTTTGCCGTGAGGCCCGGTTTTCACAGGAAGTCCCATGAACTCACTTTCCGAATTCCCGATCACGCGACGCTGGCCACCGCGCAATCCCCGCGCGATCCAGCTTTACTCGCTGCCGACGCCGAACGGGATCAAGGTATCCACCATGCTGGAGGAAACCGGCCTGGCCTATGATGCGCATCTGGTATCCTTCGACCGGAACGACCAGTTCACGCCTGAGTTCCTGGCGCTCAACCCCAACAACAAGATCCCGGCGATCATCGACCCGGACGGGCCGGACGGCGCGCCGATCAGCCTGTTCGAAAGCGGCGCGATCCTGCTCTATCTGGCCGAGAAGTCAGGGCAGTTCCTGCCCAGGGATGCCAAAGGCCGCTGGCACACGATCCAATGGCTGATGTTCCAGATGGGCGGCGTCGGGCCGATGTTCGGCCAGGTCGGCTATTTCCACTATTTCGATGGCAAGCTGATCGAGGACCAGCGCCCGAAGAAGCGCTATGTGGACGAGGCGCGCCGCCTTCTCGCGGTGATGGAGCAGCGGATGGCGGGGCGCGACTGGATCATGGGCGACTACACGATCGCCGACATGGCGATCTGCCCCTGGCTGCGCAACCTGCGCGACCGCTACAAGGCCGCCGAAATCGTCGGCTGGACAGACTTCCCCAACGTGAACGCCTGGACCGACCGCTTTCTCGCGCGCCCCGCCGTGCAGCGCGGGCTGATGTCCCCGCCGCGCGGCTGAAGCCGCTGACCGCGGGAATCCGCGCATTTTCTGTCGGAAATATCCTCGGAGGGTGCGGGGGGCTGTCAGCCCCCCGCCTTCCGACACAACCGGTTCAGCCCCTCAGGCTGCCGCCGGTCGCCTTCGCGACCTTCTCGACGATCCTGGCGCTCACCGCCTCGATATCCTCGTCGGTCAGCGTCTTGTCGCGGGGCTGCAGCCGGACGGAGATGGCCAGCGACTTCTTGCCCGCGCCCATCTGCGCCTCGGCCTTTTCGCCGGTGAACTGGTCGAAGAC
>CAZRKU010000192.1:0-2230 GCA_964600685.1 uncultured Frigidibacter sp.
CCAGATGATGCAGATGATGCAGATGATGCAGATGATGCAGATGACCCAGATGATGAGTGACTGCACCAAGATGATGGCCGACATGTCGATGATGGGCACAGGCGATGATCCGATGATGACCAATCCGACCCCGGCCCCCAAGGGCTGACTGCATGGCCCCCCCGCGGCGCGCGGCGACGCGGGGGCGTAACCCGAAAGACCGACAGGATGACCGATCTCAACCGACGCGCCGCGCTCGCGACGCTGGGGGCCGCGCTGGCTTCGCCACTTTCCGCCCATTCGCTTCAGGAACTCGAGGATGAGTTCTATGCGAAGGAACCATTCTTTCAGGCGCTGGACCAGCCCTTTCCGGATTTCACGCTGAGCGGTGCGGCGGGCAAGCGGTTCCAGCCAAAGGACTTTCTGGGCAAGGTCGTCGTGCTGCATTTCATCTATACCAACTGCACCGATGTCTGCCCGCTGCAGACCGAAAAGCTGGCGGGGGTGCAGGCGATGATCAATCAGACCCCGATGAAGGACATGGTCAGGTTCGTCACGATCACCACCGACCCCAAACGCGATACGCCAGAGGTCATGGCCGCTTTCGGCCCGCTGCACGGCATGGATCCGCTGAACTGGCAGTTCCTGACCACTGGCGTCGACCAGCCGGAGGATTACACCCGCAAGCTGGCGCAGGCTTTCGGCCACAAGTTCACCGTGGAAAGCGACGGCACGCTGACCCACGGCGTTATCACCCATGTCATCGGCAAATATGGCCGCTGGCAGGGCAATTTTCACGGGATGAAGTTTCAGCCTGAGAACATGCTGGCGTTTGTCAATGCGCTGACAAACGACTATGACAAGCCGCAGCCGGGGCTTTGGGACCGGATCTGGGGATCGCTGTAATGGTCGTGACATGCTGACAATTTCCGGCGTCGGCGTCTTCGCCGCTTTTCTCGCAGGGGCCATCTCGTTCCTGTCGCCCTGCGTGTTGCCCCTGGTGCCGGGCTATGTCTCCTTCATCGCCGGGCAGCCCGACCTGCACCGCCGCAGGGTCGGCTGGCGGGCGCGGCTGGCAGCGCTGAGGCTGAGCCTGTGCTTCACCCTGGGGTTTTCGTCGGTGTTCGTGGCACTTGGCGCCGGGGCAAGCGCCCTCGGCTCGCTGCTGCTGACCTGGCGGACCGAGTTGAACCTGTTCGGTGGCGCGGTGATCATCCTGTTCGGTCTGATGATGCTGGGCCTGTTCCGCCTGCCGATGCTGGCGCGCGACACCAGGTTTCAGATCGACATGCCCGGCGGACGGCCAATGGGGGCCTATGTCATGGGCCTGTCCTTTGCCTTCGGCTGGACGCCCTGCATCGGCCCGATCCTGGGCGCGATCCTGACCCTTGGCGCCAATTCCGCCAGCCTGAGCGGCGGCGTCGGGCTGCTGGCGATCTATTCGCTGGGTCTGGGTCTGCCGTTTCTGCTGACCGCATTGTTCACCGACGCCCTCGCGGCGCGGGTCAAGACCATCGGGCGTGCAGGGCGGTTGCTCTATCTGCTGGCAGGTGGCGTCATGGTGGCAATGGGGGTCGCGGTGATGACCGGCAACATGAGCCGGATGGCCTATTGGCTGCTGGAGACCTTCCCCGTCCTCAGTTTCACCCTTGGCTGATCCGGGGCTGCGTTTGGCCGACCCGACGCAGCAGCCGGTTCAGCCGATTTGCGCCAGCGGCACTGAACCGTTCCAGGTTTGCCGGAGGTTCCAGATGGCGAGTAGGTGGTGCATCCCGAGCGAACCAAGGAAGACGTAGTCCCTAGAAGGGCGCGAGCGTGCCGCGCGCATGGTTCTCGATCACGATGGACAGCACGAGTCGCGGGGGGCGACGGTTGTGCCGATCTGGGCCAAGATCGGCTGTGCTGCGCATAGACTTCACGAATGGGTCAAGAAGGCCGAGATCGACCACCGGCAAGCGGGCGGGCGTGCCCCGAGCGAGTTGACCGAGAAGATGAAGGCCCTTGAACGAGAAGTCCGGGAGCTTCGACGGCCAATGAGATCCTGCGCAAGGCGAGCGCGTGTTTTGCGCTGGCAGAGCTCGACCGCCGACACTGGACATGATCACCTTCATCGATGATCACAAGGCAAGCCATGGGGTCGAGGCCATCGGCGCCGGCCAGACCCTGCTGGCCGACCGGGGCTATGTCAACGCCGGACTGCGCGACCGCCTCGCCGCGCGCGGGGCCATCGCCAACATCCGCCCGATGCCGA
>CAZRKU010000193.1:0-2189 GCA_964600685.1 uncultured Frigidibacter sp.
CTAGAAGGACGCCAGCGGTCCCATAGCTCAACTGGATAGAGCAGCTGACTTCTAATCAGCAGGTTGGGGGTTCGAGTCCTCCTGGGATCGCCATTCCTCAATGCCGTTTGGCCGGTGGCGACTGCTTCGTTCTGGCTTCGCGGCCCAAAGAAAACCCCCGCCGGTTCCGGCGGGGGTTTTCGGTTCACACTGCGAAGATCAATCGCGGCTTTCGAGGCTTTCGGCCATCGCGGCGCTTTCGTCGATCTCGGGCATGTCGCCGATCGGCGCGGCGAGCTGCGCGGCCTGTTCGGCCTCGCTCCGCCGGGCTTCGATGACTTCGAGGTCGCGGTCATGCGCGATCTTCTTCACGCGGCTCGTCGCGCCACCGGTGCCCGCCGGGATCAGGCGGCCGACGATGACGTTTTCCTTCAGGCCGACAAGCTGGTCGCGCTTGCCCTGCACGGCGGCCTCGGTGAGGACGCGCGTGGTTTCCTGGAAGGAGGCGGCCGAGATGAAGGACCGGGTCTGCAGGCTGGCCTTGGTGATCCCCAGCAGCACCGGCTCGCCCGTGGCGATCCGGCCGCCGCGCGCGACCGCCTTGGCATTCTCCTCGTCCCATTCCTGCTTGTCGACATGTTCGCCCTTGAGGAGCGTGGTATCGCCGCTGTCGAGGATCTCGATCTTCTGCAGCATCTGGCGGACGATCACCTCGATGTGCTTGTCGTTGATCTTCACGCCCTGCAGGCGATAGACGTCCTGCACCTCGTCGATCAGGTAGTCGGCCAAGGCCTCGATCCCCATGATCCGCAGGATGTCGTGCGGGGCAGGGTTGCCGTCCATGATATAGTCGCCCTTCTGGACGAAGTCGCCTTCCTGAACCGGAATGTGCTTGCCCTTGGGAACCATATATTCGACCGGCTGGACGGTTTCGTCCGTCGGTTCGATGGTGATGCGGCGCTTGTTCTTGTAGTCCTTGCCGAAGCGCACATAACCGTCGATTTCGGCGATGATCGCGTGATCTTTCGGGCGACGGGCTTCGAACAGTTCCGCCACGCGGGGAAGACCCCCGGTGATGTCCTTGGTCTTGGCGCCTTCGCGCGGGATACGCGCCACCACGTCACCGGCCTTGATCTCCTGCCCGTCCTCGACGGAAAGGATCGCGTCCACCGACATCGGATAGCTGACCGGGTTGCCCGCATCATTGCGCACGGGTTCGCCGGTCTCAGGGTTCATCACGATGATTTCCGGTTTCAGATCGTTGCCCTTGGGCGCGGTGCGCCAGTCGGTCACGATCTTCTGGGTCATGCCCGTCGCATCGTCGGTCACGTCGCGCACGGCGATGCCCGAGATGAGGTCGACGAACTTCGCCACACCGGCCTTTTCGGCGATGATCGGCAGGGTATAGGGATCCCATTCGAAGAGTTTGGCGCCGCGCTTGATCGTGGCCCCGTCCTTGACGTGGATCTTCGCCCCGTAGCTGACCTTGTAGGCCGCCCGCTCCTGACCGGCCTCGTCGATGATCGCGATCTGCATCGAACGGCCCATGACGACCTGATCGCCGCTTTCATTGGCGAGCAGCACGGCGTTGCGGAACTCGACCCGGCCCTCCTGGCTGGCTTCCTGGAAGGACTGCTGTCCCCCCTGGGCGATGCCGCCGATGTGGAAGGTCCGCATCGTGAGCTGCGTGCCCGGTTCGCCGATCGACTGGGCGGCGATGATGCCCACCGCTTCGCCCTGGTTGACCAGCGTGCCGCGCGCGAGGTCGCGGCCATAGCACATGGCGCAGATGCCGTCTTCGGCTTCGCAGGTCAGCGCCGAGCGGATGCGGACCGAGGCAACGCCGGCCGCCTCGATCCTGTCGGCCTTGCGTTCGTCCAGAAGCTCGTTCTTGTGGGCGATGATCTCGTCGGTGCCGGGCACCAGAACGTCATCCGCGGCCACCCGGCCAAGAATCCGTTCGGAGAGCGGCGAGACGACTTCCCCATCGTTCACCGCGGCCGATGCGGTGATCGCGCGTTCGGTGCCGCAATCGTGCGCCCGCACGATGCAGTCCTGCGCCACGTCCACCAGACGGCGGGTCAGATAACCCGAGTTCGCCGTCTTGAGCGCGGTATCGGCCAGACCCTTGCGGGCGCCGTGGGTCGAGTTGAAATATTCAAGAACGGTCAGACCTTCCTTGAAGTTCGAGATGATCGGCGTTTCGATGA
>CAZRKU010000194.1:0-2182 GCA_964600685.1 uncultured Frigidibacter sp.
GCGGCGCTGGTCTGGTCGAATGCGCCGGTGATCATCGGCGCGCATGACACCGGCCCGCTGATCCGCTCGAAGAACGGGTTCTGGCTGGCGATCCCCACGACAGCGGCTGGCAAGTCCATGCGCGGCGGCCGGATCACTCCGGGCGAATGGGAACGCCGTACCGGCCTGCGCCTGCGGTTCATCTATCGTCGCCGGGGCCCCAGCCTGCTGGTGGCCGAGGGGCGGTTGAACACCAAGGGGCGTGCGGTGGCGTCCCGGTCGAAAACCGGCCGGGGCCTCGTCACCGCGCCGATCTTCCTGCTGGTGCCGCAGGTCAAGCTGCCGAAACGGCTGGATCTGGCGCGGGATGCCGAGCGGGCGGCGGACGGTGTGCCGGGGCTGATTGTGGCGAATTGGGTCGACCTCGGGTGAGGATCAGCCTTTTTCGGAGGCGTCGACCGTTCGCTCCGCGTCTTGACGCTTTGGCGACGGCTGCAGTTTCAGATACTGTTCTTGCAGCCGATCAGCCTCAGCTTCGATCCGCGCACGGCGGATGGGTTCAATCGCTGCCAGTTTGTCTTGAAGGCGTCGCGCCATGATCGTCTTCCCTTCGGCAGTACTGTGACCAGACGGGACAGGATACCACGGCCTCGGGCAGGGTCGCCATCGACATTCCGCCATCTTTGGCATATATTGCCAATGATCTTGCAGGAGCCACGGATGACCACCCGAAACGTTGTCCTGACCGAAACGCAATCCGACCTCGTTGACCGGCTGGTCGCGACCGGACGCTATCAGAATGCGTCCGAGGCGCTGCGTGCGGGGCTGCGCCTTCTGGAACGTGAAGAAGCGGACCTTGCGGCCCTGCGTGATCGGCTTGTCACCGGGATTGAACAGGCCCGCGCCGGTCAACTGGCTGACGGCAATGGCGAGGACGCCATGCGACGGGCCTTCGCAGCGGCACGCACTGCCCGCTGATGGCTCGTCCTTGGCGCCTGACCAAACAGGCCGAGGCGTCTCTTATGGAGATTGCGCTTTGGACCTTCGAGACCTTTGGTCCGAGACAGGCTGCAGCTTACGAGGACGATCTGATTGCTCGCTGCCGTGAAATCGCATCGGGGGCGGCCATCACACAGGGATGTCGGCAATTGATCGCGCCCAACCTCGCCGAAGACCTCCGGTTCGCGCGATCCGGCCAACATTTCATCGTCTTCATCGAGGACGCGGAACAGGTCATCATCGTGGATTTCCTGCACAGCCGTTCCGATTTACCTGGCAAGCTCGCCTCCCTCACCACGCGCGGAACCTGACGGTCCAGCGCCCTTGGCGCACCCCACTCAAGAAATCTGTCACGCGCCTCATATGGAGGACGTAAGAGGTGTCATGCCCACCCCCAGCGAAACCATCCTCGCCGCGCTGCACGCGCGGCTCTCAGTGCTGCCCGCCACCGCCCTGCGCGGCGACGTGCTGCCCGAGCGTGTGCCCACCGCTGGCCTCCTGATCCTGCGCGACGGCGAGCCGGGGGAGCCCGAGGTGACGCTATCGCCCTTGCGCTATCACTACCAGCACCGGGCCGAGATCGAGGCGGTCGTGCAGGGCGCTGCCCGTGACGCGACCTTCGACACGCTCTGCGCCAGCATCGGTGCAGCGATTGCCGCCGACCGGACGCTGGGCGGCCTCTGCGACTGGGTCGAGGCGGAAGCGCCGCGCCCGGTCGATCTGGCCGTGGAAGGTGCCGCCAGCCTGAAGGCGGCGGTGATTACCGTTGTTCTACACTACTCTTCCTCAGATGCACTTGGCTGATACCCCAGGCAGCGCCGATCCTGCGTTCGGCGGGACAAAGGTCCCCCGGACCTTTGTCTGATCCGCCTCACTCCACGACCGATCCGCTGGCCTGACCCCATTCACGACAGGAGAACACGATGGCACGAGCCCATGGGGCGCGGGCGCAGATGGCGCTTGCGTTCGAATCCGTTTATGGCACTGCGCCCGCCACGGGCTATCGCACGGTGCCGTTTGCCAGCACCACGCTCGGCTCCGAACAACCGCTGATCGCCTCGGAACTGCTGGGCCAGGGGCGCGATCCGCTGGCCCCGGTCAAGGATGCGGTCACTGCCGATGGCGATGTCGTTGTGCCGATCGACGTCGAGAACCTCGGCCTCTGGCTGAAGGCGGCCTTTGGTGCGCCTGTCACGTCCGGCAC
>CAZRKU010000195.1:0-2166 GCA_964600685.1 uncultured Frigidibacter sp.
CTCAACACCGGCGCCACCGCCGCAGCCGTCGCCTATGACTGCTCCGGCCTCTACATCGAAACCGACTATTGAAGGCCTCCCTAAATGACCGACGAACCCAATCTTCTGGAAACGGCCGCGCAGGCCTTCCGCGACCACGGCCTGACCGCCGCCATCACCGCGCTGATCGGCGGCAGCCTTGCCATCGCCGCCTCTGTCACCCGCAAGGCCTTCACCAACGAAGCCATGCTGGAGCGGCTCGACCGCGAACTCAGGCTTGAACGCGAGCGGCTCGACAAGCTCCGGGCCGACGACCGCAAGGCCGATGCCGACCGGCTGGAACGAATTGAGACCGACATCCGCGCCATGCGGGATCTGATGTTCGAGGCTTTCCAGCGCGGCCGCACCGACTGACGCACAACCCACGACCACTGAACCTGCCCCCCCACCCGCCCCTGAGGCGGGTTTTGCATTTCTGGAGATCAACCATGCCGACCACGACCTATGCCCATTTCCGCGATGTGCCTGAATCCGTCTGGCGCTGGCCCAGCTTTTCCCCGGCCGAGATCGCCTGCCGCGGCACTGGGGTGATCAAGATCAATACGGAGGCCATGGACAAGTTGCAGTCCCTGCGCAATCGGCTTGGGAAGCCGCTGATCGTCCGTTCCGGCTATCGCAGCCCCAGCCACAACCGGGCCGTCGGTGGGGCCCCAGCCTCCAAGCATATGCTGGGCACGGCGTTTGACATCGCCATGTCGAACCACGATCCTGCCACCTTTGCCGAAGCCGCCCGCGCCGTCGGCTTCCTCGGTTTCGGTACCTACCCCCGTTCGGGCTTCATGCACATCGACCTCGGGCCCGCCCGCAGTTGGGGTGAATCCTTCCCGGTTCGCGCCACGCCTTTTGTGCCGGAGGTCGCCCCCGCCCGCGAGGTGCTGGCCGACAGCCGCACCCTGAAAGGCGGTGGGGCTGCGGGCATTGCCACCGTCGGCGCCGCCGGTGTGGAAGTCGCGCAAGAGGTCCTCGCGGAAACCCAGTCCGCCATCCTGCCCTTGGTGCCTTACCTCGACACCCTGCGCTGGGTCTTCATCGGGGTGGCGCTGATCGGCATCGCCGTCGCCATCCACGCCCGCGTTGACGACTGGAAGAAGGGTCAGCGGTGATGGGCTGGATTGCCGCCATCCTCGGCAGTGGCGCGGCGCGCAAAGCGCTGGGCTGTGTGCTGGCCGCCGTCACCATCGCTTTGTTCATCCTCAATCTCCGCCGGGCCGGTGAACGCGCTGGGCGGCTGGCCGAGCGCCTTTCAACATCGGAGAAAACCCATGAAATCCAACGCCAGATGCTGGACGCCGCCAGCCATCGCCCCGCTGATCGTGATGCTCTGGCTGAGCGCCTGTGGAGTGGTCGGTTCTGACGGGCAGGTCACCTGCCCACCCGTGGTGGAATACAGCGCCGCCGAACAAGCCCGTGCCGCGGCCGAGGTCCAAGCGGTGCCGGAAGGTGCGGTCGTGGTCAGGATGCTTAGTGATTACGCCGTGCTGCGCGACCAAGTGCGCGCTTGCAGGTGAATAACGGGCCGGGCACTCGCCAAAGCGGGAAGCGCCAGACGCCTCGACCGCAGCGTCATGCCCGGCCCGTTTCACGGATTCACGGTGTCAAGGAGCGGCAGGGACTCGCTGCGCGGGAATGATGCCATGCGCCGCCATGGTTGTCGCGCGGGGAAATGGGCACAATTGTGCACCTGGAGGAAAGGGGCACTCGGCAGATGCTGCTGCCGCATTCCCGACAATGAACGATGGCGCTCCAGAACCAGCCTTTCCCGAAGCCATCCGTTCTGGCAATGTTCCGGATTATCCCTCTCCTCCGATTCCCCGGATCAGCCGATGTGCAACCTTTATTCCCAGACCAAATCCCAGGATGCGATGCGGCATGTCTTTGATGACATGGTCGAAGAGGACGAGGCCTTCGAGGATGTGGTGGGCAACCTGCCGCCGATGGGGGGCATCTTCCCCGACTATCCTGCACCGATCATCCGGCCCCGAATTGCAGGTGGCGCCCCGCAGGGCTGGCAGGTGACCAAGGCCCGCTGGGGCATGCCCACACCGCAAGTGTTTCTGGAGGGCAAGCGCACTGATCCCGGTGTAACCAACATCCGCAATGTGGCCTCGCCGCATTGGCGGCGCTGGC
>CAZRKU010000196.1:0-2157 GCA_964600685.1 uncultured Frigidibacter sp.
TTGGTGGACAGCATCCAAATCAGAAGATCCTTGGTCTTGCGGCCGGGGACGAAGGCCATGGACCAGGCGGCGGGGATCGCCACCAGCAGGCCCAAAAGCGTCGAGCCGCCCGAGATGACGACCGAGTTCCAGAAGAACCGCGGATAGTCGGATCGCGCCCAGACTTCGGCGTAGTTCTCCAGCGTCCAGTCGGCCGAGAGGAGTTCCGGCGGCGAGGCGACGGCGGAGGCTTCGGTCTTGAAGCTGGTCAGGATCATCCACAGGACGGGAAAGAAGATCAGCAGCGCGACGCTCCAGGCGGCGGCGGTGGTGACGAGGATGCGACGGGGTGATGCAGCGCGGGCCATGGGGGTTCTCCGGCTCAGGCGTCGAGGTTCTTGCCGATGCCACGCATCAGGAAGACGGCGACGATGTTGGCGAGGATGACGGCAATGATCCCGCCGGCGGCGGCGCGGCCGATGTCCTTGGCCACCAGCGCCTGCTTGTAGATCATGTAGGGCAGGGTGGTGGAGGCGGAGCCGGGACCACCCTGGGTGGTGGTGAAGATTTCACCGAAGATGCCCAGAAGGAAGATCGTCTCGATCAGGATGACGACGGTGATGGCGCGCGTCAGGTGCGGCAGGATGATGTAGCGGAAGCGCGAAAGCGCCGGTGCGCCGTCCATTTCGGCGGCCTCGAGCTGTTCGGAGGACAGCGATTGCAGCGCCGTCAGCAGGATCAGCGTCGCGAAAGGCAGCCATTCCCAGGCGACGATGCCGATGACCGACATCATCGGGTACTGTTCCAGGAACAGGATCGGCTGGGTACCCAGTCCGCGGGCAACCGCGGCAAAGAGACCGTTCTGGGGATGCATGAACAGGTTTTCCCAGATCGAGGCCGCGACCGGCGGCATCACGAAGAAGGGCGCGATGACCAGGATGCGCAAGACGCCCTGGCCCTTGACCGGCTGGTCGATCAGGAGGGCGATCAGCGTGCCGAGGATCACGGTCAGGAACAGCACGCCGCCGACGAGGGCGAGCGTATTGTAGATGGCCAGCCAGAAGTCGGGCGACTTGAAGAACCAGGTGTAGTTCGCCAGCCCGACCCAGCCGGTGCGATCCGGCGTCAGCAGGCGGTAAAGCCGGAAGGAGAAGTAGAGCGTCATCGCCAGGGGGACGATCATCCAGACGAACAGGAGGAGGACCGAGGGCGCGACCATCAGGCGCGCGGCGAGGCGGGTGGATTGCGTGGACATGGGCTTCTCTCCGGGTCAGGGACCAACCGGTCGGGCGGGCAAGGGCCGGGTGAGGAAGTGGCCGGGCGGCGACAAGGCCGCGGAGCCGAAGACATCAGGGCAGGGAAACGCGGGGCCGGCCACGGGAAAGCCGGCCCCGGTTCGCAGGTTACTTGATGTAGCCTGCCGCAGTCATTTCGTCGGTGACGGCGGCCTGGGCGGCGGCCAGCGCGTCGTCTGCCGAGGACTGGCCGGCCAGGGCGGCCGAGAAGAGCTCACCCACGGTGGTGCCGAGGCCCTGGAACTCGGGGATCGCCACGAACTGCACGCCGACGTAAGGCACGGGCTTGACGCTCGGCGCGGTCGGATCAGCCGCGTTGATCGAGTCGAGCGTCATCTTGGCGAACGGCACCTTGGCATATTCCTCGTTCGTATAGAGCGAGGTGCGGGTTCCCGGAGGCACGTTGGCCCAGCCTTCCTTGGAGGCGACGAGCGCAAGATAGTCCTTGTTCGTGGCCCAGTTGATGAAGGCCTTGGCCGCGTCCTGCTTCTGCGACGAGGTCGGAATCGCGAGCGACCAGGCCCAGAGCCAGTTGCCGCGCTTGCCAAGCCCGTTGTCGGGGGCGAGAGCGAAGCCCACCTTGTCGGCCACGGTCGAATCCTTGCCGGTGACGAAGGAGGCCGCGACGGTGGCGTCGATCCACATGCCGCACTTGCCCTGCTGGAACAGCGTCAGGTTTTCGTTGAAACCGTTGTTCGAGGCGCCGGGCGGGCCGTAGTTGGTCATCAGGTTCAGATAGAAGTCGAGCGTCGCCTTCCATTCCGGCTGGTCGAACTGGGGCTTCCAGTTCTCGTCGAACCAGCGGGCGCCGAAGGAATTGGACATGGCGGTCAGGAAGGCCATGTTCTCGCCCCAGCCGGCCTTGCCGCGCAGGCAGATGCCG
>CAZRKU010000197.1:0-2097 GCA_964600685.1 uncultured Frigidibacter sp.
GCAGAGGGTGTTGGAAGCCCATGTCAGACAGCACCTCGACGACCTCGCCGATCTCAGGGTCTCGCTTGGATGAAGGAGAAGAACACGACCTGACCGACGATCTCGACCTCGAGTTTGACGGGGCCGAGGACATCTTGCGCAGCTGGCGCAAGGGGATGCGACCCGACCCGGACCTGACGGTATCGGAATGGGCGGATCAACATCGCTGGCTATCGTCGCGCGGTGCGGCCGAACCGGGGCGCTATCGCACTGCCCGCGCGCCTTACCTGCGTGAAATCATGGACGCGCTGTCGCCGCGGCACCCGGCACAGCGGATTTCGTTCATGAAGGCGGCGCAGGTCGGTGCGACCGAGGCTGGCAACAACTGGATCGGCTTTGTCATCCATCACGCGCCGGGGCCGATGCTGGCGGTCTTGCCATCCCTGGAACTGGCGAAGCGCACGTCACGCGGGCGGCTGGACCCCCTGATTTCTGAGTCACCTGCCCTGCGCGAACGGGTCAACCCGGCCCGGTCGCGCGATGCAGGCAATTCGATGCTGTCGAAGGAATTCCCCGGCGGCATCCTGGTGCTGACCGGCGCGAATTCTGCGACCGGCCTGCGCTCGATGCCCGCACGCTACATCTTTCTCGACGAGGTCGATGCCTATCCGCCCTCAGCCGACGAGGAAGGCGACCCGGTCACGCTGGCCGAGGCGCGGACCACCACCTTCTCGCACCGGCGCAAGGTGTTCATGGTGTCCACCCCGACAATCCGGGGTTTGAGCCGGATCGAGCGGGAGTTCGAGGCGAGTGACCAGCGCCGCTACTTCGTGCCCTGCCCACATTGCGGCGCGATGCAGTGGCTGCAGTTCGAACGCCTTCGCTGGGACAAGGGGCGGCCTGACACTGCCGCCTACCACTGCGAGGGCTGCGAGAAGCCCATCGCCGAGCATCACAAAACGCAGATGCTGGAGAATGGCGAATGGCGCGCGACCGCCGTTTCTGCTGATCCGCACTCCATCGGCTTCCATATCTCGGCGCTCTATTCGCCGCTGGGCTGGAAAAGCTGGCAGCAGATCGCCCGCGAGTGGCTGTCAGCGCAAGGCTCGGAGGAGATGCTGCGCGCGGCCCGCAACACTCTGTTGGGCGAGACTTGGGTGGAGTCGGGCGATGCGCCCGAATGGCAACGGCTGGCGGAACGGCGCGAAGCCTATGGCGGGGTGCAAATCCCCGTGGGCGGTTTGTTCCTGATAGCCGGTGTCGATGTGCAGAAGGATCGCATCGAGGTCGATGTCTGGGCCTGGGGCCGCAGCTTGGAGTCCTGGCTGGTCGATCACATCGTGATCGCGGGCGGCCCCGACGATCCGGCCTGCTGGGACAAGCTGACGGCCCTATTGGGGCGCACATGGGCCTGCGCCAATGGCGCAGTGATGGTGATCGGCAAGCTCGCCATCGACACCGGCTATGAAGCCCCGGCGGTTTACGCATGGGCGCGGAAACAGGGCTTTGACCAGGTCGCGCCTATCAAGGGCCTCGAAGGCTTCAACCGCGCCACGCCGGTGTCGGGGCCGACCTTCGTCGACGCCACCATCGGCGGCAAACGTCTGCGCCGGGGCGCGCGCCTGTGGTCGGTCGCGACCGCCACCTTCAAGACCGAGACGTATCGCTTCCTGCGGCTGGAAAGGCCCAGTGACGAAAACCGGGCGCTGGGCGTCCTGGACGCCCCCGGCACCGTGCATCTGCCCGACTGGATCGACACCGAATGGCTGAAGCAGCTGGTGGCCGAGCAGCTGGTCACCGTGCGCAACAAGCGCGGTTATGCCCACCCCGAATGGCAGAAAATGCGGGAACGCAACGAGGCGCTCGACACCCGCGTCTATGCCAGGGCGGCGGCGTGGATCATGGGCGCGGATCGCTGGGATGAGGCGACATGGCGACGGCTGGAAGCGCAGGCCGGGGTGGAAACCCGACCGGCTGCGCAGGTTGCGGCGCCAGCAGAACCGGCCACGCCCGCAGCGCCCAAGGCCGGAACACCGACCACGCCACGGCGAAAACGCCGGGCCTACACACCGAACTTCATGAGGGACTGAGATGGATCTGGAACGGATGCGCGCCCTG
>CAZRKU010000198.1:0-1988 GCA_964600685.1 uncultured Frigidibacter sp.
TGGCCGAAGCGGCGATAGCAGAAGATGTCGATGACCGCGTCCTTGTGGAACTTCTGGCGGAACTCGGTGGCGACCTTGGCGGCATGGACGACCGCCTCCGGGTCGTCGCCATTGACGTGGAAGATCGGCGCTTCGACCATCAGCGCGATGTCGGTCGGGTAGGGGGACGACCGCGAGAAGGCGGGCGCGGTGGTGAAGCCGATCTGGTTGTTCACAATGATATGGATCGTGCCGCCGGTGCGGTGGCCTTTCAGTCCCGAGAGGCCGAAACATTCCGCGACGACGCCCTGGCCGGCGAAGGCCGCGTCGCCATGCAGGAGGATCGGCAGGACGGCGCTGCGTTCGAGCTGATCGTTCAGGTGATCCTGCTTGGCGCGGACCTTGCCGAGGACGACGGGGTTCACCGCCTCCAGATGGCTGGGGTTCGCGGTCAGGGAAAGGTGGACGGTTTTGTCGTCGAAGGTCCGGTCGGAGGAGGCGCCGAGGTGATATTTGACGTCGCCCGAGCCGTCCACGGAATCGGGCTTGAAGCTGCCGCCCTGAAACTCGTTGAAGATCGCCCGGTAGGGTTTCATCATCACGTTGGCCAGAACCGACAGGCGGCCACGATGTGGCATGCCGACGATGACCTCTTTCACCCCCAGCGCGCCGCCGCGCTTGACGATCGCCTCCATCGCCGGGATCAGGCTTTCGGCGCCATCCAGACCGAAACGTTTGGTGCCGGTGTATTTGACATGGAGGAACTTCTCGAACCCTTCCGCCTCCACCAGCTTGTTCAGGATGGCGCGGCGCCCCTCGCGCGTGAAGGTGATTTCCTTGCCGTAGCCTTCGATCCGTTCCTTCAGCCAGGCCGACTGTTCCGGGTCGGAGATGTGCATGTATTGCAGCGCGAAGGTGCCGCAGTAGGTGCGGCGCACCATGTCGAGAATCTCGCGCATCGAGGCATGTTCGAGGCCCAGCACATTGTCGATGAAGATCGGCCGGTCCATGTCGGCTTCGGTGAAGCCATAGGAGGCGGGGTCAAGCTCGGGCTGGTGAGTGCGGTCTGCCAGCCCCAGGGGGTCGAGGTCGGCGGCGAGATGGCCGCGGATCCGGTAGGCACGGATCAGCATGAGGGCGCGCAAGCTGTCGAGGACGGCGCGCTTCAGCTGGTCGTCGGTGATCTTGACGCCGGCCTCCGCCGTCTTGGCGCGGATTTTCTCGCCCACGGCCTTCGGATCAGTCGGCCATTCGCCGGTCAGCGCCGCCGTCAGATCGTCGGCGGGCTGTGGCGGCCAGTCGGCCCGGCCCCAGGAGGCGCCTGCCGCTTCCTTCTTCACATCCAGTTCCTGATCGCCGAGCGAGCGGAAGAAGGTGGCCCAGGTCGCATCGACCGACTGCGGATCGGCGGCGAAGCGGGCATACATCTGTTCGACATATCCGCTGTTCGCCCCTTGCAGGAAGGAGGAGGCGTGGAACTGGTCGTTCTGGGGATGGTCGGTCATGGGGTCACCTCAAGGGGGTTGGGACCGGGAAAGGCGCGTTGGAACAGGGGGAGTGTTTCTTTGCCCGTGTGCCAGCACGGGCAGCGCCTGCCGGGGCAGGCACTTGCCCGCGCCACTTCGCTGTGGGATCGGGCAAGCATTTGGTGCGGGGTCTGCATCAGCCCTGGATCGCCTTCATCACCGCCTCGCCCAGCGTGGCCGGGCTGTCGGCGACGATGATGCCGGCGCTGCGCATGGCTTCGATCTTCGATTCCGCGTCGCCTTTGCCGCCGGCGACGATGGCGCCGGCGTGGCCCATGCGGCGGCCCTTGGGGGCGGTGCGGCCGGCGATGAAACCTGCGGTCGGCTTCCAACGGCCGCGCTTTTTCTCGTCCGCCAGGAACTGCGCGGCCTCTTCTTCGGCCGAACCGCCGATTTCGCCGATCATGATGATCGAGGTGGTCTTGGGTTCGGCGAGGAACAGCTCCAGCACGTCGATGAATTCGGTGCCCTTGACCGGGTCGC
>CAZRKU010000199.1:0-1918 GCA_964600685.1 uncultured Frigidibacter sp.
AGAACCTCGGCCTCTGGCTGAAGGCGGCCTTTGGTGCGCCTGTCACGTCCGGCACCACGCCCAAGACCCACACCTTCCAGTCCGGCAACTGGACGCTGCCGAGCATGGCCATCGAGACGGCGATGCCCGAGGTGCCGCGTTATGCGATGTACACGGGCTGCGTCTGCGATCAGCTTTCCTGGCAGATGGCGCGGTCGGGGCTGCTGACCGCTACGGCCCGGCTGGTGGCGCAGGGGGAAAGCGTCGCGGCGACTACGGCCGCAGGCACGCCCACCTCGCTGGCCCTGCAGCGGTTCGGGCATTTCAACGGAGCGATCACGCGCAACGGCTCGCCGCTCGGCAACGTCATCTCGGCCGAAGTGACCTATTCCAACGGCATCGACCGGATCGAAACCATCCGCTCGGACGGACGCATTGAGGGGGCCGATCCCGGCATGGCCGCGCTGACCGGCCGGGTGGAGGTGCGTTTCGCTGACAGCACGCTGATCACGCAGGCCATCGACGGCACGCCGTGTGAGTTGGTCTTCGCCTGGAGCCTCGGCGCCAACGCCAGCTTCACCTTCACCGCGCATGCCGTCTATTTGCCACGCCCGCGCATCGAGATCCCGGGCCCGCAAGGCATCCAGGCCACCTTCGACTGGCAGGCCGCCAAGGCCGTCAGCCCAGCCCGCATGTGCACCGCCGTCCTCGTCAACACTGTTGTGAGCTTCTCTTAAGAAGAACCTCGGCTTCCGTGCGATACGGGAGCCGCTGCCCGGCACGGCATTTATGCCGGGCAGCGGCGGGGGCTGGATCGAAGTGAGTTGGGCCTTGCAGGGCCGTTCAGTAGTTGGATCACCCCCGCCTTTTCATGTGGCCTGAACGGATACCTGGGGGAAAGCCCCGCATGAGAAGCACAGGGGATGAAAAGGCAAATGAACTCTACAATCGGAATCGACATCGGAAAAGATACTCTGGTCATTCACCGCCTCCCGGACAAGGCGCCGCTCGAGGTCACGAATGACAAGGCCGGGCTGACCACGCTTCTGCGCTGGCTGGGCAACGACGCGGCGCTGCGTGTCGTCTTTGAGCCGACCGGCCCCTATCACCGGTTGCTGGAAAAGACGCTGGCAGCCGCGGACGTCACCATGGTCAAGGTGAACCCCCGCCAGGCGCGACGGTTTGCCGAGGCCATCGGCAAGCTTGCAAAGACCGATCGGGTCGATGCGGCGATGCTTGCCCGGCTTGGGGCGACGCTGGAACTCGAGGCGCGCCCACCGAAAAGCGAAATGCTCCATGATCTGAGGGAGTTGCAGGTTGCCCGCCAAGGCCAGATGAAGGACCGCATCGCCCTGACGCACCGTCTGCGGCACGCCACTCTCGCACTGATAAAGCGCCAGCTCCGGCTGCGCATCCGTCAGGTCGACACGCATCTGGCTGAAATCGACGCCGCCATGCTTGATGCCATCAGGGCGGACGAGGCCCTGTCGCAACGCTTCGACATCCTGATCAGCATTCCAGGCATCGGCCAGATCGCCGCCTGCGCCATGCTGATCGAGATGCCCGAACTTGGCCAGATGGAAGCCCGACAGGCGGCGGCTCTTGCCGGTCTCGCGCCGGTCACTCGGGAATCCGGAAAATGGAAAGGGCATGCCCACATCCAAGGTGGTCGGGCCGGCCTGCGACGGTCCCTCTACATGCCTGCCCTTGTCGCCACCCGCTACAACGCGCCGCTCCGGGAAAAGTACCAGAAGCTGATCGCGAGCGGAAAAGCCGCGAAAATCGCCCTCACCGCGATCATGCGAAAGCTGATCGTCCTCGCCAATGCGCTGCTGCGCGACAACAGGAAATGGACACCGAATGCCCCTTGCTGACAACGGATACTACAAAGCGCGCAAGCGACTGGCGCTGTTGATCCTTCTGGTGGGACTGCCGCTTT
>CAZRKU010000200.1:0-1709 GCA_964600685.1 uncultured Frigidibacter sp.
GTTCCACCCTCCCAAACCCTCCCGGGATATTTGGGCCAGAATGAAGGGGAAGGGTCAGGCAAGCAGTTCGGGTAGTCGCTGACCAGAAGATGGGTCGGGGCTTCGTCCTCCTCGACCTGCGAGAAACGACCGATCTTGGCGGAGCGGAAGATATTGTCGGTCAGATCATCGTTCACCGTCGACACTTCACCGATCAGCACATCGCCGCCCTCGCCCCAAAAGGCATGCCAGTCGCCCGGCATCAGCGTCACGCTTTCACCGGGGGCAACCGCCCGCCGTGGTCTACTTCAACAGCAGCGAAACCGATCAGCAGGTCCAAAAAGTAGCTTAACTTTCCCCGAAAACTGTCCAAGAGATGGGGAGCAGCTCACTTGTTGCTGCGCCGCGCGGGTCAAAAACAACCCCCCCCGACCTGAACCTCGTGGCATCCTGACGCTATTCTCCATCATGTTTTCTTGGTCCAGAAAGAAACATGACCAATACGTTGCCCATACCACTCAACCCTCTGGACCGACGAAAGACATGACGAGGCGATGGGCCATGGAGCGCCAACATTGAGGCCACCGCATCTTCGTCAAAGTGGTTCCGTCCCCCTGCTGAGAATGCTCAGGTAGTCGCCATAGACGAACATCCGGCCACGCTGCTTTCCAGTGACCTCGCGAGCGATGCCGAGGTCCACCAGATGCTGGACCGATTTCGCAATGGTTGGCGGCGAGATGCCAAGTCTTTGCGCTGCCGCAGGGATGCCGATGATCGGCTTTTGTTGCAGCAATTGATGGACCCGAAGCGCCGACGCGGCCGGACGGCCGAGGCTTTCGATCCGCTGCCGGTCGGCTTCGAACAGGGCCAGAATTTCGCGCGCGGCTTCGGTCGCCTGCAGCGAGGTCTCGGCGATGCCTTCGAGGAAGAACTCCAGCCAGGTCTCCCAGTCGCCCTGTTCTCTGACCTGTTGAAGCAGGTCGTAATACTGGCGGCGATGTGTCTTGAAGTAGAGGCTGAGGTAAAGGATCGGCTCCTTCAGGATCCCCTGCGTGCAGAGCAGGAAGGTGATCAGCAGTCGCCCGAGACGGCCGTTCCCGTCGAGGAAAGGATGGATCGTCTCGAACTGGACGTGCACGAGGCCTGCCTTGATCAGGGTCGGGATTTCGGGCGTGTCGGCATGAATGAACGCCTCGAGGTCCGACATGAGCTCAAGGACTTGTTCCGGCGGTGGCGGCACGAAGAGCGCGTTTCCCGGCCGTGTTCCTCCAATCCAGTTCTGCGTGCGCCGAAACTCGCCCGGCTGCTTTGTGCTGCCACGACCCTTCTCGAGGAGGACGTTGTGGATCTCTCGGATCAGGCGCAGCGACAGAGGAAAACCCGCACGGATCCGGCCGAGGCCGTGGTTCATGCCGGCGACGTAATTGGACACTTCCCGAACGTCATCGAGCGGTACGCCGGGCGCTTCCTCGCTCTCGAACATCAACAGGTCGGAGAGCGACAACTGGGTTCCTTCGATCTGTGACGACAGAAGCGCTTCTTTTCGGACGTACATATAGAGGAAGAGCGGCGTGTCTGGCAGGATCGAGGTCACGCCGTCCAGCCGCCCGATTGCCCGGTTCGCCTCGTCGAGCAAACGATAGAGACGCGCCATTCGGATCGGCGGTTGCGGCGGAAGCTGGGGTGGGACGAAAGCTTCCGCCCGCTCGCCTGCGGTCGAGATCGCTACT
>CAZRKU010000201.1:0-1675 GCA_964600685.1 uncultured Frigidibacter sp.
ATGAACGGCTTCACGAAGGCTTCGGTCTGGGCTTCGCCATAGGCGCCGCCCCACGACATGACCGTGACCTCCGCACTGGCGGCGAAACCGATCGCCGTCAGCGCGGTGGTCAGAACGAGAAGTTTCTTCATTCGTATCTCCCTGGTTGCTTGGAAGGCCATTTTCCGGCCCGTTCTTTCCGCCCCGCTCGCGCAAGGGCGCTCCCCTTGGCGGGGATCACATCGGATCAAGCGCGCGGGCATCCTGCGGATGCCAGCCCACCTTGATCTTCTGTCCGGGGCTGAGGCGGGTCTGCCCCAGCGTGTTGCGCATCTTCATCACGAAGTTGTCGTTGCCCGCCACCCGCAGGACCGCACGCAGAATATCCCCCATGTAGATCACATCAAGGACATCGGCGTCGATCATGTGGGCGCCCGCCGGCATCATCTCCGGCTTGAACTCCACCCGTTCCGGGCGGATCGACACGAGGGTTTTCTGCCCCTTCTCGCGCACGTTCACCGGCGTCGCATCGATCAGTTCGCCCGTGCCCAGGCGGACAAGGCACTTCTGCCCGTCCAGCTCCTCGACGACCCCCGGCAGCTTGTTGTTTTCTCCGATGAACTGCGCCACGAAACTGTTCTTCGGTCGCTCGTAAAGCTCGTCGGGCGCATCGAGCTGCTGGATCACGCCATCGTTGAACACCGCCACCCGGTCGCTCATCGTCAAGGCTTCGCCCTGGTCATGGGTCACATAGACGACCGTGATCCCCAGCCGGTCATGCAGGGCCTTGATCTCGAACTGCATATGTTCGCGCAACTGCTTGTCGAGCGCGCCGAGCGGTTCGTCCATCAAGATCAGTTCGGGATCGAACACCAGCGCGCGGGCCCGGGCGATCCGCTGCTGCTGGCCACCCGAAAGCTGCGCCGGCCGCCGGTTCACGAACTTGCCCATCTGCACCATGTCGAGCGCGCGCATCACCTTCGCCTCGCGTTCAGGCTTGGCCATGCCGCGCACTTCCAGCGGGAAAGACAGGTTCTCGCCCACGGTCATGTGCGGGAACAGCGCGTAATTCTGGAAGACCATGCCGATCCCGCGCTTGTGCGGCGGCACCTGGTTGATGTTGCGCCCGTTCAGCCGGATCTCGCCGTTCGTCGCCGTCTCGAACCCGGCCAGCATCATCAGACATGTCGTCTTGCCCGACCCCGACGGCCCGAGCATCGTCAGGAACTCGCCCTTCGGCATCTTCAGGTTCATGTCCTTCACGACGAGCGAGACACCGTCATAACTTTTCTGAACCCGATCGAACTCGACAAAGGCAGCGTCTGCTGCGGCGGTAGATGCGGTCAAATGGAGGCCCCCGACGGATTGACTTACGGTCACTGACTCGCGACCTAACCGGAACGCATGCGAGTCTTCAACATATTTTTGGTATACCAAAGCTGCTCTAGAAACAAAGTTGCGCGAGCGGCAAGCGGTTTGCGACGCTTCGCGGCACAAAACCGCCGCTGATTGTGCATTATCTCGCCGTATCTCGCCGTGGCGCTCAAATCGTGCGCGGCGCATCTCGCATGTTTTGGGGCGGCGCATCTCGCATGTTTTGGGGAAGGGTGGTGCGGATGAAAGGACTCGAACCTTCACTCCGGTTAAGGAACAGCGACCTCAACGCTGCGCGTCTACCAATTCCGCCACATCCGCA
>CAZRKU010000202.1:0-1582 GCA_964600685.1 uncultured Frigidibacter sp.
GCAGGCCTTTGCGCAGGCCATCGTCAGGCATTGTGTCGCCGGTAATGCCGCCTAGCCGACGCGCGCGGTCCGGTGGAAAGGCTTTTCATCGTATCTCGCCCCGTGCTTGCGACCGCGCTTTCCAGCGCCGCAGCCGCTGGTCAAAAAATGGTCAGGGCCTCAAAATATTATTGACTGAATATTTAGTCTAATTAATCTGACACCCAGAATCGCGCCCCAGAAGTGCCCACAGAGGCGCGAAAGGGGGCGGACATGGGGGGGCAAGACGATGCCAGAAGGCAATCTCGCCATCGAGGCGAGAAGTATCACCAAGGTCTTCCACGGCGCGGGCGGCAGCAGCTTCAAGGCGCTGGACCGGGTGTCCGTGGCAATCCGCGAGAATGAGTTCTTCACGCTGCTTGGCCCGTCAGGCTGCGGCAAGACCACGCTTCTGCGGCTGATCGCCGGTTTCGAATACCCCGACGAGGGCGAAATCCTGCTGGACGGCAAGGATATCGCACTTCTGGCGCCGCATCAGCGGCCGGTGAACACCGTCTTCCAAAGCTACGCGCTTTTTCCGCACATGACGGTCGGCCAGAATATCGGCTTCGGTCTTGAAATGCTGGGCAGGCCCCGGGCCGAAATCGCTTCGCGGACCGACGAAATGCTGCGGCTGGTGCGGATGGAGGCGCTGAAAGACCGCCGGACCAGCCAGATTTCCGGTGGCCAGCAGCAGCGCGTGGCCTTGGCGCGCGCGCTTGCGCCGCAGCCGAAGGTACTCTTGCTCGACGAGCCGCTGTCGGCGCTGGACTACAAGCTGCGCAAGGAAATGCAGATCGAGCTGAAGCGGTTGCAGCACGAGACCGGCATCACCTTTATCTTCGTGACGCACGATCAGGAAGAGGCGCTGACCATGTCCGACCGCATCGCGGTGATGTCGGGCGGCAGCATCCTGCAGGTCGGCACGCCGCGCGACGTCTACGACCGGCCCGACAAACGCTTTGTCGCCGATTTCATCGGCGAGGCGAACTTCCTGCCGGCACGGGTGCTGTCCTCGATGGACGACCGGGCGAAAGTCACCTTGGGCACCGGGGCCGAGATTCTGGCCGGCCTGCCGCATGGCAGCAGGCCAGACGGGCAGATCACCGTGATGGTGCGCCCCGAACATGCCGAGATCACCGAGCCCGCCGATGCAACCCTCAGCGGCACGCTGGACAGCGCGGTCTACTTCGGCACCGACACGCATCTCAACATCCGGCTGGACGACGGGACGAACTTTGTCGTGCGCCGCCAGAACGGCCGCTGTGCCGAGTCCGGGTTCGCGCCCGGCATGCCGGTGGGCGTGCGGATCCGGGACGGCGCGGCCCAGGTGCTGCGGGACTGACCATGACCCAGGCGCAAGACATCATCCGGGCCGCCGCCCGCCGCGACATCCGCAACCGCTGGTGGCTGTCGGCCCCGGCGCTGACCATCATCGCTCTCGCCGCCGTCGGCCCCCTGTTCGTCGTCGTGCTCTATTCGGTGATGGTGAAGGGCGACTATGGCGACGTGAAATACTGGCAGTTCTCGGGGACGGGCTGGTTCGAGGTGCTGTTCGAACGCG
>CAZRKU010000203.1:0-1502 GCA_964600685.1 uncultured Frigidibacter sp.
GCGGCGCGGGCGCGGTAGAGATCCTTGTGGCGGCGGTCGAGCGTCGGCTGGTCGCCGGTGTAGCTGTGGATCGTGGTCATTATGCCCGACTCGATTCCGATCGCGTCATTCAGAACCTTGGCCAATGGCGCGAGGCAGTTGGTGGTGCAGGAGCCGTTGGAGACGACCAGATGGTCAAGGGTCAGTTGGCGATGATTGACGCCATAAACCACGGTCTTGTCGGCGCGCTTGGCCGGGGCAGACACCAACACACGTTTGGCCCCCCGGGTCAGGTGGACGGCGGCCTTGTCGCGGTCATTGAAATTGCCGGTGCATTCCAGAACGACATCGACCCCGTCCCAGTCCAGTTCCTCTGGATTGTAGGTCGACATGACCTCGATCGGGCCGCGCCCGAGGTCGAGCATGTTGCCCGCGACCTTCACCGGTCCGCCGAACCGGCCATGGACGGAATCGTATTTCAAGAGATGGGCGTTGGTCTCGATCGGGCCGGTGGCGTTGATCTTGACCACCTGCACGTCATTGCGCGTCGCTTCGGCGATGTGCGCAAGCGTGCAACGACCGATCCGGCCAAAACCATTGATACCGATAGTGACCGTCATCGAACTCTCCTGAAAACCGCGGGGCCCGCTGGGCGAAGGACTTGGTGCTCTTTACACAATAATCCGGTGGCTCGGAACCCAAAAGCGACGTTTTTTCAGTATGTTAGCGAAAACATATCCTGTTAGCGGAACCAGTGGCGACAATCTGCATGCCGCAGGGAGACTGTGGACAATCGGTCAGGCCCTTGCCATGTCGGGTGGGCAGACTAAGTTTGCCCGAAACATTGGGGGTACTGAATGAGTGGACTACTTGCGCTGCTCGACGATGTCGCAGCGATTGCCAAGGTCGCGGCGGCGTCGCTGGACGATGTCGCGGCACAGGCGGTGAAGGCGGGAAGCAAGGCGGCGGGCGTCGTGATCGACGACACAGCCGTGACCCCGAAGTATGTCCACGGGTTCGAAGCCAAACGCGAATTGCCGATCATCCGGAGGATCGCGCTCGGGTCGCTGAAGAACAAGCTTCTGATTCTCTTGCCGGCCGCTCTCGGCCTGTCCGCCTTTCTGCCCTCCGCGATCACACCCCTGCTGATGATCGGCGGGGCCTATCTGTGTTTTGAAGGGGCGGAGAAGCTGTTCCATATGCTTTTCCCCCATGCCGACCAAGCGGTGGATGGAGATTTCGATCCGGCCGATCCCGCGCATCTGGAGGAGGAAAAGGTCCGGGGCGCGATCAAGACCGATTTCATCCTGTCGGCGGAAATCATGACCATCGCGCTGGCGGCAATCCCGTCCACTTCGTTCTGGATGCAGGCGATGACCCTCGCCGTGGTCGGCGCCGGGATCACGATCGCCGTCTATGGCTCGGTGGCGCTGATCGTGAAGATGGATGACATCGGGCTTTTGCTGGCGGCGCGGGGGCGGGGGGGGGGGGGGGGGGGGGGGGGGGGGGGGGGGGGGGGGGGG
>CAZRKU010000204.1:0-1500 GCA_964600685.1 uncultured Frigidibacter sp.
CCGGCATGTATATCGGCGGCACCGACGAGCGGGCGCTGCATCATCTGGTCGCCGAAATCCTCGACAATTCGATGGACGAGGCGGTGGCCGGACATGCCAACCGGATCGAGGTCGAACTGCACGCCGACCATTCCGTCACCATCCGCGACAACGGGCGCGGCATCCCGGTCGACCCGCACCCGAAGTTTCCGGGGAAAAGCGCGTTGGAGGTGATCCTCTGCACCCTGCACGCGGGCGGCAAGTTCGGCGGCGATGCCTATCAGACCTCGGGCGGGCTGCACGGCGTCGGCGCGTCGGTGGTGAACGCGCTTTCCGACAGCATGGTGGTCGAGGTGGCGCGCAACAAGGAGCTTTACGAACAGCGCTTTTCGCGCGGGCTGCCGCTGGGCCCGGTGCAGAAGATCGGCCCCACCCAGAACCGGCGCGGCACCAGCGTGACCTTCCACGCCGACGCGCAGATCTTCGGCCATCACCGCTTCAAGCCGGCGCGGCTGATGAAGATGGTGCGGTCGAAGGCCTATCTCTTCTCCGGCGTCGAGATCCGCTGGAAATCGGCGATCCCCGATGGCGATACGGCCCTGGAAGCCACCTTCCATTTCCCCGGTGGCCTTGCCGACTATCTGGGCGAGTTGCTGCACAAGTCCACGACCTATGCCGACCGGCCTTTCGCGGGAAAGGTCGGCTTTCAGGAAAAATTCGGGGTGCCGGGCCAGGTGGAATGGGCGATCAACTGGACCCCCTCCATCGACGGCTTCCTGCATTCCTACTGCAACACCGTGCCCACGCCCGAAGGCGGCACGCATGAGGCGGGCTTCTGGTCGGCGATCCTGAAGGGCGTGCGCGCCTATGGCGAACTGACCAGGAACCGCAAGGCGGAGCTGATCACCCGGGACGACATGCTGGCGGGCGGCTGCGCGCTGGTCAGTTGTTTCATCCGCGAACCGGAGTTTGTCGGCCAGACCAAGGACCGGCTGGCGACGACCGAGGCGGCGCGTCTGGTCGAAGGCGCGGTCAAGGACCATTTCGACAACTGGCTGGCGGCGGACACCAAATCGGCGGGCGCGATCCTCGACTTTCTGGTCCTGCGGGCCGAGGAACGCCTGCGGCGGCGGCAGGAGAAGGAAACGGCGCGCAAGTCGGCGACCAAGCGCCTGCGCCTGCCCGGCAAGCTGACCGACTGCACCGCGAAAGGCCGCGAGGGGACGGAACTGTTCATCGTCGAAGGCGACAGCGCCGGCGGCAGCGCCAAGGGCGCGCGCTCGCGCGAGACGCAGGCGCTGCTGCCCCTGAAGGGCAAGATCCTGAACGTCCTGGGGGCCGCGTCGAACAAACTGTCCGACAATGCCGAGATCCGCGACATCTGCGAAGCCCTTGGCGTGTCGATGGGCACCAAGTTCAACGTCGATGATCTGCGCTATGAAAAGATCATCATCATGACCGACGCGGACGTCGACGGCGCCCACATCGCCTCGCTGCTGATGACCTTCTTCTTCACCCAGA
>CAZRKU010000205.1:0-1461 GCA_964600685.1 uncultured Frigidibacter sp.
TGGCCGGTCGCGGGCACGCTGATGGTCGAGCCGACCGAATCGGAGACGAAGGCCGAGCTTGACCGGTTCGTGACCGCGATGCTGTCGATCCGCGCCGAAATCGCGGCGATCGAAAAGGGCGAGATGGATCCCGAAAACAACCCGCTGAAACACGCGCCGCACACGGTCAATGCGCTTGTCGGCGAGTGGAACCGTCCCTACACGCGCGAACAGGGCTGTTTCCCGCCCGGCGCTTTCCGGGTGGACAAATACTGGCCGCCGGTGGGCCGGGTCGACAATGTCTATGGCGACCGCAACCTGATCTGCATCTGTCCGCCCGTTGAAAGCTATATGGAGGCGGCAGAGTGAACCCTTCGCGCCGGGCCTTCGGGCCCGGTGCTTCCGCTCCTGCCCGGGGACGCCGGGGGCGCGCGAGGTTTTCTGATTCGTTTGATCTTCGACAAAGGCAGAGCGGCGCAACAGGCGTATGCTCATCCCATCCGCGCCGATCAAGGAACAGGACCATGTTTGACATCACTCCCGCAACCGTCGTGCAGGTCATTCTGCTGGCCCGTGAAGGCGCGACCGGCGATGCGGAGCTGCACAGCTTCATCGCGGGTCTGAATGACGACGAACAGGCGCAACTGACTGCTGTTGCCTGGGTCGGCCGCGGCGCATTCGAGCCGGAGGAGTTCGATCTGGCGGTTCAGGCCGCCATCACCGGGGCCACGATCCCGACTGAGGACTACCTGATGGGCATGCCGCATCTGGCCGAGAATCTGGAGGCGGGGCTTGAGGCGCTCGGCATCGACGTGACCGGCGAGGAGGAAGACCTGCTCTGACCTTGCGCCCGAAGCTATGCCTCCCGATATGATCCGGGACGGGAACATGCGTTCGGGGGCGCGCGATCCATGAAGATGACCTGCCTGAGCTGCGGACAGATCAACCGGGTGCCGGGGGATCGGCTGGCATCGGCGCCGAGGTGCGGCACATGCGGCGCGGCACTGGCCGACGGGCGGGTGGCGGCGCTCGACCCCGCGACCCACGACAAGGCAGCCCGGGCCGATGATCTGCCGCTTCTCGTCGACTACTGGGCGCCCTGGTGTGGTCCCTGCCGCGCCATGGCCCCGGAGTTTGCCAAGGCCGCCCGGACGCTGGCGACCAGGGCGCGGCTCGCCAAGCTCAACACCCAGGATCATCCCGAGGTCGCCGGACGTCTGGCGATCCGCGGCATTCCGCTCCTCATCCTGCACGCCGGAGGACGCGAGGTCGCCCGCCTTGCCGGTGCGCGCCCCGCCGCCGATATCATGGCCTTCGTCCGCGATCATACCCGCGCCACGGGCCAGCCGGGGCGCGGACCTGTCCCTTGACAACCCGGCGCCGAAGGGTCAAATACCCCCCGCGGCGGGGCAGTAGCTCAGTTGGGAGAGCGTATCGTTCGCAATGATAAGGTCAGGGGTTCGATCCCCCTCTGCTCCACCA
>CAZRKU010000206.1:0-1386 GCA_964600685.1 uncultured Frigidibacter sp.
CGCATGTTCTCCAGCGCCGCCGCCGGGCCTGCGGTGCAGCCGCCGAAGGTGGAGATATCGCGGAAATAGCTCATCGGGTCGCTGGGGTCGTCCTTGAACAGTTCAAAGACGGCTTCCGTCGTCACCGTGCAGGAAATTGCCGCATAGCCGGACGCCACGCCCTTCGCCATGGTCACGAAATCCGGCCGGATCCCGTAGTGCTGATAGCCGAACCAGGTGCCGGTGCGGCCGACGCCACAGACCACTTCGTCGATATGCAGCAAGATATTGTATTTCCGGCAGATCGCCTGCACCCGCTCCCAGTAGCCCTGCGGGGGCACGATCACTCCGCCGCCCGCGGTGATCGGTTCCAGCACGATGGCGCCGACCGTATCGGGGCCTTCGCGCAGGATCACTTCCTCGATCGCATCGGCGGCCCGTTCGCCGTAATTCTCGACATCCCACTGCTTGCGGTATTCCAGGCAATGCGGCACCCGCACGAACCCGTCCGGGAAGGGGCCATATTGCAGCGCCCGTTCCGGCTGCCCGCCACTGGCCAGTGCCGCGATGGTCGTGCCGTGATAGTCGCGCTCGCGATAGAGGATCTTCCATTTCCTGCCGCCGTGATGCTTGTGCGCGATCTGGCGCACCATCTTGTAGACCTTCTCGTTCGCCTCGGAGCCGGAGTTCGAGTAATAGACCCGGCTCATCCCCGGCATTTTCGCGATCAGCCGTTCCGCGAAGCGGGCGCCCGGCACCGATCCGGCGGAGCCGGCGAAATAGTTCATCCTCACCAGCTGGTCGCGCACCGCGTCGGCGATGCTTTCGCGGCCGTAACCCACGTTGACCGTCCAGACCCCGCCCGACACGGCGTCGAGATATTCGCGGCCCCGCGCATCCCAGACGCGCAGCCCGCGCCCCTCGATGATCACCCGGGGATCGACGGTTTCATACTGCTTGTGCTGGGACAGATGATGCCAGACATGCGCGCGGTCGGCTTCGACGACGGCGGAGATGTCGTTGGGTGAAAGAAGCGTGTCCATGGCTGGCCTTTCCGGGCAGGGGGGCAAAGAGATATACCGGAAGAAGACCATGTCCGCCCGCGAAGGCGTAGGGCCAGTTGAGGTCATGGGTTAGGTCCAGGTGGCTCGCCGCAATCGTCGCTGGACTTATCGGGATTGCGGAAACTGGACCTATACCGGCCCAAACCCCTGCCGCATACTCTTTCAGACAAAATGAAGAATAAATTCATGAAAACGGGGAGACCATCCATGAAGATCGGAAGACTGACCGGAGCTGTTGCGTCCCTTGCCTTGCTGGCCGGGGTACAGGCGGCACAGGCGCTCGAAGAAATCACCGTCGCCTATTTCCTCGAATGGCCGATGCCCTTCGAATATGCCAAGGCGA
>CAZRKU010000207.1:0-1351 GCA_964600685.1 uncultured Frigidibacter sp.
TGCCGCTGGTCAACATCGACACCGACATGATCATCCCCAAGCAGTTCCTGAAGACCATCAAACGGTCGGGGCTGGGGGTGAACCTGTTTGACGAGATGCGCTATACCCAGGACGGCAGGGAAATTCCCGATTTCGTCCTGAACCAGCCCGCCTGGCGCAAGGCGGAAATCCTGGTCGCCGGCGACAATTTCGGCTGCGGCTCGTCGCGCGAGCACGCCCCCTGGGCGCTGCTCGATTTCGGCATCCGCTGCGTCATCTCGACCTCGTTCGCCGACATCTTCTACTCGAACTGCTTCAAGAACGGCATCCTGCCGGTGGTCCTGCCGCAGGCCGCGGTCGACCATCTGATGGACGACGCGCGCAAGGGCGCCAACGCCCGCCTCACCGTCGATCTGGAAAGCCAGACCGTCACCGCCTCCGACGGGACGCGTTTCGGGTTCGATGTGGACCCGTTCAAGAAGCACTGTCTGCTGAACGGACTCGACGATATCGGCCTGACACTGGAAAAGTCTGCCGCAATCGAGGGGTTCGAAAAGGCTGCCGCACAGAGCCGCCCTTGGGTTTGATGCGCGTGGCCACCACAACATCTTGCGGCCGCCCTGTGGGGCGGCCTTTTTCTTGCCGCAATCCTGACGCATTCCGGGCGGGCTTTTGATGCAAAGCCGCACCAGTTTCACCATCAATTCGGCGGATTCCGCCGCTTTAACCTTAACCAAAGGTTGCGCGGGGAAACCAACATGGGCAAAACTGCGGCAAGAATAAGGCACCCTGCCACAATTGGCCGGACTGCCGAACGGCAGGACCGCGGCAATGCACCGCGGCCGCACGCAATGAGGGCATGAGAGTGGTGTCGCAGATCACAGGCGCATTCGTGCGCGGCATACTGGTGATGGTGCTCTTGGCCATTCCTTCGCTCATGCTGCCCGGCGTCAACAACGACACGACCGAGATCGTCGTGCTGATCGCGCTTTTCGCCGCCGCGCTCACCTTTTTCGAATATGCCTCCGTCTACCCCGGCCTGGTCGAGTTTCGCGACGCGCCGCCCTTCAACCGCCTGCGCTATCTTTCGCTTCTGGCCACGGTCCTCCTTCTGTCGGCCATCGTGCGCGGCCAGACCCAACCGACGACCCTGACCGCGTTCATCGAGGTTCTGGGCCAAAAGCTGGGCAGTGCCATCGACGTGCCCTACAGCCCGGTGCGGCTGGTCGTCGAAATGCTGCCCGCCGACGTGCCCGCCAGCCATGTGGTGCTGGTGCGCACCGCCGCCGGGATTTCCTATCTGATCTCGCTCCTCACCCTCGTCATCTTCGTCTTGGTGATGCGTCTCCTCGGCTGGCCGAACCGGATGGGA
>CAZRKU010000208.1:0-1314 GCA_964600685.1 uncultured Frigidibacter sp.
AAGACGGTGCTGATCCCCGAGGAGAACGCCAAGGATCTGACCGAGATCCCGGACAATGTGAAAGCGGGGCTTGAAATCATCCCCGTCACCCATGTCCGTGAAGTCCTGGCCCGTGCCTTGGTGCGCCGACCTGATCCGATCATCTGGGACGAGGCTGCCGAGGAACTGGCGGCCAAGGCGGCAGTGGACAAGGGCGAGGGGGCAGGGGCGACCGCGCACTGATCCTGATCAGATCGGAAGGGCGCGCCGAAGGGGCGCCCTTCCGCCTTCCAACGCCGCCTTGCAGCATGTCCGGCACCCGGACTAGAGTGCCGGCAAAATCAGTCGAAGGGTCGTTCCAATGTCACCCAAATCCTCCAGGAACGTTTCTCCTGCACCTGCCGCGAAAAAGACGACTGCAAAACCCCGGACCGCCACCAAGCCTGCGGTTGCTGTCAAGGCTGCGGCGCCGAAAGGCCGTGCAAAGGCAGTGGCCAAGGATCCGGCAAAGGCTTCAGCCGAAGGTGCGGAGGCGAAGGTGGCCCTTCGCCTGAAAGAACTCATCGACCGGATCGTGGCCACGGTCGGCGTGAAGAAGAAGGACGCCAAACCCGTCATCGAAGCGACGCTGAAACATCTGGGCGACGCGCTTGAGGCGGGTGAGTCCCTGATCCTGCAGCCCCTTGGCCGCCTGCGCGTGAACAAGGCCAGGGGCACCGCGTCGGGCGACATGTTGACGGTAAAGCTGAAGCGGTCCGGCGGTGGCAAACCTGCGGCAAAACCTGCGCGGCAAGGTCTTGCGGAGGATGGCGAATAAGGCTAGAGACCCCGCCAACGGGTGATTAGCTCAGTGGTAGAGCGCTTCGTTCACATCGAAGATGTCAGGAGTTCAAATCTCTTATCACCCACCATGCTTCCGAAAGCGCGCCCTCTGGCGCGCTTTTTCGTTTAAGCCATTCCGATCTGCGCCCGACCGGATGGAGCCGCCGGGCAACTGTCGTTGACCGGCACAAGGGAAGGAAGGGACTGCATGGGATGACCGCCGCTTTGCCAGCGCCTGCGGACATCGCTCCCGGAAGGGGAATGGCAAAACCCCTTGCCCGCTGGACGCGCAAAGTCTATGAGCGGCCGCGCGGGTGATTAGCTCAGTTGGTAGAGCGCTTCGTTTACACCGAAGATGTCGGGAGTTCGAGCCTCTCATCACCCACCACTTACATAAGCAAAATCAAATACTTAAGTATAAAAAATCAAAGGAGCGGCACCAAACCGCGACAAGTCCATTTCGGCTTGATGTGACTTCGGGCATGCCTTCCTGCAATTGAGTTTGCGGGAGTT
>CAZRKU010000209.1:0-1292 GCA_964600685.1 uncultured Frigidibacter sp.
CGGCTGGCCGAGGCGGAGCGCCGCGCAAGGGCGGTGGCGTGATGGCGGTTGCCTATCATCAGGGCCGGTTTCCGCCCGAGGGGCTCGACTGGCCGCAGCTTCTGCCGCTGATCGGCCCGGCCAATGCCGCCGTCGCGCGCTATGAGGGCGTGCTGCACGGCATTCCCAATCCCAATGTCCTGCTCTCGCCGCTGACCACGCAGGAAGCCGTGCTGTCCAGCCGGATCGAGGGCACGCAGGCCACGATCGGCGAGGTGCTGGAGTTCGAGGCCGAGGGCGAGCCGGGCGACGAGAGCACCGCCAAGAAGGCCGATATCCACGAGGTGCTGAACTATCGCGCCGCGCTGGCCGAGGCGTCACGGTTGCTGGAGGAGTTGCCGCTGTCGCAGCGCCTGATCCGGTTGACCCACGAACGCCTGATGCAGGGCGTGCGCGGTCGCAACAAGGCGCCGGGCGAGTATCGCCGCATCCCCAACTGGATCGGCCCCGAAGGCTGCACCATCGAACAGGCGCGTTTTATCCCCTGCTCGGCCGAGGCCCTGCCCAGTGCGATGAGCGCGTGGGAGGCCTATATCCACGCTCCGGCCCCGGATGCGCTGATCCAGCTTGCCGTGCTGCATGCCGAATTCGAGGCGATCCACCCGTTTCTGGATGGCAACGGGCGGCTGGGGCGGCTGATCATTCCGCTTTTTCTGAAGTCGAAGGGCCTGTTGTCGGCGCCGAACTTCTACCTGTCAGAATATCTCGAAAGCCACCGCGAGGAATATTACGACCGCCTGCTGGCGGTATCGCGGGATGGTGACTGGACGGGTTGGTGTGGATTTTTCCTGCGGGCGATTATCGACCAAGCCGGTACGAACCAGGCCAAGGCTCAGGCGATCCATGCGCTGTACACGGCGCGCAAGGACTGGATGGTCGATGCCACGCGGTCGCAGTACGGGGTGCGTGCGCTCGACTGGTTCTTCAGCCGCCCGATTTTTGTGGCGTCTGACTTTGTCGCGCAGGTGGACATTCCAACGCCGACTGCACGGCGTATCCTGCGTCTGGTGCGTGAAAACGGGTTGCTGCGGGAGATAAGGCCCGCGAGTGGTCAGCGGCCTGCCGTGCTTGCGTTCCCCGAACTGTTGAATATCTGCGAAGGGCGGACGGCGTTTTGAGGATCACTTGTTGGCATCAAACCGTTTTGCGTGTCACATTCGCGGCAAAAGTGAACGACAAAATGCGTTGTGTGGAACAAGTGAGCGACAAACTGAAGGACACCGGATGCTGACGGAAGCCGAAGTCGAAGCTGT
>CAZRKU010000210.1:0-1128 GCA_964600685.1 uncultured Frigidibacter sp.
CAGCCGGACCCTGTGCCCGTGGCCGGTCAGGTCCCGCGCCCAGTTATGTGCACTAGCAGGCCACACCTCGCCGTTCGGTCGATGCGCAGCGGCGAAGCCCTGGAATCACACGATCTGCTTCTGGTTGCCGATCATCGCGGCTTGGGTTCGATTCCGGGCTCCAAGCTTGGCGCAGATTGACCGGACGTGCATCTTGATGGTCACGTCGCTGAGTTTCATCTCGCGTCCGATTTCCTTGTTGGTTAATCCGGCGCTGATTCCCTTCAGCACCAGCAACTCCTTGCGCGATAGAGTCTGCTGCGGCTCACCGTTCACCGTGCCCGGCACCAGATGGTCGACGGGAAGATACTTTTCGCCGGCTACGACAAAGCGGATCGCATTGATCAGACTCCGGGCAGGCATGGTCTTGGGAAAACAGCTGGCCGCGCCGAGGCGCATCGCTTCGTCAACAGTTGCAGACAACAGGTTCCCCGACAGCAGCACCACGGGCTTCCCGGCATTGGCGGCGACTATCTCGCTCAGGCCGGCGAGGCCGCTCATCCCCGGCATGTGAAGGTCGAGCAGCACCAGATCGTAACTGCCGTGTGAGGCAATCCTGGTCTTGGCAGTCGCAAGTGACTCAGCAATCTCGGCCGTGAAACCTTCCTGCCGGTCCAGATGTGCCGCCAGGATTTCGGCGACAAGCTGATGATCATCCGCGATAAGGACCGAAATTGGGGTGGAAGGCGCAAATTGCATAAATTATCCGTCTTTAGGCTTCGGGTCCGCCTCTCGCGCGCGGGCCTGAGTCGACGCAGGATAGAGAATGTGCGGATCAAGTGGTAGGCGCAGGTTACGGGGTTGGGAAGAGTCCATACTTTCGATAAGTTTGCTCGCCGAAAGATAGCACTGGCCACCACCTCGAGCTCGCTAGGCTAGGCTCGCGCGCAACAAATCTTTGGGAAGAGGTGTCGATGAAGCGGGTGGGAAGAACGGAACGTGCCGGCAACCGCCTGCAGAATCTCACGACACATATGCATCCTGGCATCATTGTCGCCGCACTTGTCGTGCAGGCGTGCCTCGCGATAAATCCGGCGAAGGCACAGGAAATCGAGCTTGGTGAACCCGCGCTGGTCGTCGACCGCGCAA
>CAZRKU010000211.1:0-1121 GCA_964600685.1 uncultured Frigidibacter sp.
TCCTTGCCAGTCGGATCAGTTCACTTCGACGGTTTCGACGACGTTGGCTTTGCGGATCCGCACGGTGCGGCGCACCGGTTCGGTGGCCTCGACCGGCGCGACCTCCGGTTCCGCAAGCAGGATGTCGCTCAGCCGGATGGCTTCAAGTTCGACATTTTCGGCGCTGTCGAGCGTGCGCAGGCTGAGGCTCAGCGTGCCGGCCTTCTGTGCCAGCGCCAGCTTCTGCCCCTGTTCGGCCGTCACTTCGACGGTGACGGTGCGCGCCACCTCGGGCATCTCGGAATTCTGGTCGGCGTCCTGATCGACGCCCACGACGCGGACGTTCTGCAGGATCGTCACGGCGCGCAGGGTTTCGTCCTTGCCCTGGGTCAGCACGACATCGACAAAATCGCCCGGCGTGACGAAACCGCCAACAGCGGTCTCGGCCTCGACCTTGATGGCCACGGCACGGGTGTTCGGACCCAGGCTTTGCACGATCGTGACTTTCTCGCCGAAGTCGGACACGTTGGATACCAGGACCAGCTCGCCCTGGGCGATCGCGTGGGTCGCGCGCCGCGGCGCGCCGCCGGGATCGGTGACGAGAAGGCCGATGTCGGTGACTGCGCCCGGCGGCAAGGCGGTCTTCGGCCAGGCAATGACGCTCAGCATCTGCGGCTGGATGGCCTGCCCGAACGGAATGTCGCGTCCGGCCACCACCACCTGCACGAGGCTGGAGGCAGGATCGACCGCCGCCGCGCTGGCGCCGAGAATATATTCGCGCGCCGCGTAGGCCGATCCGCCGGCCACGGCGACGCCAAGGATTGCGACGAAGATCGAGCGGAGTGCCACGGTGTCTCTCCTGTCTTTGAACTTGGTCGACGGTTGCAGCGCCGACGTCGGGAAAGAAGCCGGAGCGCCCGTCGGGCGCCCCGGCCACTTCAGTCACGGCATCAGCGCGCCGGCCCTGGCCATGTAGGCAGTGACATCGTTGCCCAGAAGTGTCAGAGCAGTAGTGCCGACCACGATTGCTAGCGAAAGAGCAATTCCATATTCGACCAGCGTCACGCCCTCGTCGCAGTGGCGGAAGCGGATCCAGGTTTTCAGCAGAGTGTCACGCATTCTATTCTCCTCGGAAAATCTAG
>CAZRKU010000212.1:0-1052 GCA_964600685.1 uncultured Frigidibacter sp.
TAGAGCAGTTCAGCGTTTGACTGAATCGCCGGGGATTCCCCTGCGCTGATTTTCGTGATTCCCTGTTCTAGTCAGACAGGGGGGGTATTGAGGATGACGCGGGCGTATTCAACTGATCTTCGAGAGCGTGTGGTGGCTGCGGTTCGTTCGGGTTCGACCTGCCGGGCTGTGGCCGAACGGTTCGGGGTTGCGGTTTCCAGCGTGGTGAAGTGGTCACAGTTGGAAGCCCGGACAGGTGGGGTTGTTGCTGGCCGAACGGGCGGGCATCGCAAGCCGATCCTTGCACCGCATCACGACTGGCTGATGGCGCGGGTGCAGGCATGTTCGGAAGTGACGCTGTTCATGCTGCGCGACGAGTTGCGGGCCAAGGGGGTGCAGGTTTCTCATGATACGGTCTGGCGCTCTCTGCGCGGGGCGGGCCTCAGCTTCAAAAAAAAGCGTGCTGGCCAGTGAGCAGGACCGCCCCGATGTGGCGCGCAAGCGCGAACGCTGGCAACGCCATCAGGGCCTGATCGACCCCCATCGGCTGGTGTTCATTGACGAGACCTGGACCAAGACCAACATGGCCCCATTGCGGGGGTGGGGCAGGCGTGGTCACCGCGTGCAGGCCAAGGCCCCGTTCGGGCATTGGAATACGATGACCTTCCTTGCCGCCCTGCGCCATGACCGCATCGACGCACCTTGGGTCTTCGACGGCCCGATCAACGCGGAAATCTTCCGCACCTATGTCGAGAAGGTGCTGGTCCCAACCCTGCGCCCCGGCGACATCGTTGTTCTGGACAACCTCGGCAGCCACAAGGCCCCCGCCATTCGGGCTGCCGTCCGCGCCGCGGGGGCAAGGCTGTTCTTCCTGCCGCCCTATTCCCCTGATCTGAACCCCATCGAACAGGTCTTTGCAAAGCTCAAACACCTGCTGCGCAAGGCCGCAACCCGCTCACAGGAAACCCTCTGGCGAAAGATCGGCGACTTGCTCTCGCAGTTCACACCCAAAGAATGCCAAAACTACCTCAGCAACGCAGGATATGCTTCCGTCAAAATCTGAAACGCTCTAG